>CAJUBQ010000013.1 GCA_910584595.1 uncultured Eubacterium sp. | reverse complement strand
AGATTGTATGTCAAAAAATACAATTTAAGTGTCCAATTTTTGTTGACCAGTGCACTCACGAATGAAAAATACAAAGGGGATGCGCTCCTGCAGAAAGTATACACGGTAGATTTCCTCACCAAGCAGAAGAAGGTGAACGAGGGCGAGGTGCCGCAGTATTATGTGGAGAACAACCACCAGGCCATAATCAGCCCGTCCGTGTTCGAGGAGACGCAGCACCTGATGGCGGCCAGGCATTCCGGGAAGAACCGGGCGAGCAGCACGGGCGTATTCTCCAGCCGGATAAAATGCGCGGACTGCGGGGGCTGGTATGGCTCCAAGGTGTGGCATTCCAACAGCAAGTACCGGAAGACCATCTGGCAGTGCAACCACAAATTTGACGGCGGGGAGAAATGCGGCACGCCCCACCTTGACGAGGAAACCATCAAACAGCTTTTCCTGAAAGCGGCTAATGCCATCTTTGCAGAAAAGGATGGGGTGCGGGAGGATTACGATTCCATAAAAGATACGCTTTTCGGAACCGAGGAGCTGGAGTCGGAACGCCTGCGGCTGCAGGATGAGATGAACGTGGTGGCGGAACTGATTGAACAGTGCGTGGCGGAGAACGCCCGCATCGCCCTCGACCAGACGGAGTACCAGAAGAAATACGACGGGCTGGCGGGGCGGTTCAACAGGGCGAAGGAGCGGCTTTCGGAAGTCAGCCAGACCATCACGGAGCGGCAGGCGAAGCGGGAAAAAATCGGGAGGTTTGTTTCCGCCCTGGAAAAGCGGGACGGCCCGCTCACGGAATTTAACGAGGACGACTGGTACAGCCTTGTGGAGTATGCCACGGTGTACAGCAGGGAGGACATCCGCTTCACTTTCAAGAACGGGATGGAGATAAAAGCGTAAAAGGAAGCCTGCGGCTGACGGTGATGCCGCAGGCTTCCTTTTCCCCTGTTTTCTACGGCATTTTTCTACAATTTGATTTTTCCCCAACGAAAAATCAAAAAGTATAGGAAAAATCAAAAGGTATCGGGAAAAATCAAAAAGTGTACAAAAAATCAAAAGGTATCGGGGAAAAATCAAAAAGTGTAAGGAAAAATCGAATTGTATCAAAGACAGCGTTTACATAGACGACGGGATCTCCGGCATCCGGTTTGACCGCCCCGGCTTCGTGGCGATGCTGGAACAGGTTGAAAAGGGGAATGTTGGGGCTGTCTGCATCAAAGATATGAGCAGGCTTGGACGTGACTATCTGAAAGTCGGAATGTATATGGAAACCATGCGCAAGATGGGCGTAAGGCTCATTGCAGTCAATGACGTAGTGGACAGTTTCAGCGGGGATGATGATTTTATCCCGTTCCGGAATATCATGAATGAGTGGTATGCCCGCGACACGAGCAAAAAAATCCGCTCCACGTTCCTTGCAAAAGGGAATGCGGGGAAACACGTTTCCAGTGCGCCGCCGTATGGGTATTTAAAGTCAGCGGAGGATAAGGACAAGTGGATTGTGGATGAAGAAGCCGCTGCCATTGTGCGCCGGGTTTTCCGCATGACGATGGAGGGGTTCGGGCCGTACCAGATAGCGGACAGGCTGTCGGGGAAAAAATACCCATCCCCGGCTGTCATCTGGCACAGCTTGGCCTGGGCCTACACCAGCACAGGGAATTTAAAGACCCGTTCCGGTGGAGCAGCACTACGGTCTGCAGCATCCTCGCAAAGCAGGAGTATTTCGGACACACGGTGAATTTAAAGACGCGAAAGCATTTTAAGGATAAGAAAAGCCATTATGTTTCACCAGACCAGTGGCTTATCTTTGAAAACACGCATCCGGCAATTATCGATCAGGAGACTTTTGACAACGTGCAGCGCATACGGGGCAGGTGCGGCGTTACCCGGATGGATGGGGCGAGGCACATCCGCTTACGGGGCTGATGTACTGTGCCGACTGCGGCGGCAAGATGTATGTCCACAGGGTTAACAACGGAAAGCGCATCCCGCAGTAAACATGTGCTAATTATGGCAAGGTACCGATTGGCACACTCTGCAAGTCAGCGCACCGTGTCAAAGCGGATGATGTCATGGAACTTGTGTCGCAGATGATAAAAGAAGTGATACGCTATGCGGATGTGGACAGGGAGGCGTTTGCAAAAGAGATAAGGACAGACATGGAGCAGAGGCAGACGGCTGATTTCAGCGCACAGAAAAAGCGCATGGCAGCCGGTGAAAAGCGCATCGGGGAGCTTGAGATTCTGATTGCGAAGATTTATGAGGACAATGCCCTCGGAAAATTGCCCGACAAAAGGCATGAAATGCTGTCGCGCCAGTACGAAAAGGAACAGGAGCAGCTTTCACAGGAAATGGCAGGCTATAAGGCTTCGCAGGATGCGTATGAGAATGACAGGAAATCAGCGGCGCGGTTCCTTGCGTTGGTGGAACGGTACGAAAATTTTGATACCCTTACCACAGTCATGCTGAATGAGTTTATAGAGAAGATCGTCGTGCATGAGCGTGACCGCAAGGGAAGCACTGACGCCACGCAGAAAATTGAAATTTATTTTAACCTGATCGGGCAGTTCATACCGCCGTCCATGCAGGAAAAGGAGCCGACACCGGAAGAACTGGAGGAAATGCGGAAAAAAGAAGCGAGGAAGGACAGGCTGCACCGGAATTATTTAAGACGCAGGGCAAACGGGTAGCAGAAAGCCTATGAGGAACGCACAAAAGCGCAGAGAAAAGCGGAAGTTGACGCGATGAAAGAAGCGGAGCGGGCAAAAGACCGCGCGGACGGGGTTTATTATATCGTGGCCGAAGCAGGCGTGCCGGAGATACCGAGGGCAGAAAAAAGGCAGCTGTCTGAATGCATGGAAAGGAGCGGCGTATGAAGCAGGAGCAGATAGACAGGATTGTAAGCTGTTACGGCGGCACAGGGGAATTAAGATAAATGAAAAATATTTCAGACCACATGAAACAGTCTATACAAAAGACGGGGATAAGTACCACTGGCTTGTGGTGGAGAAGAACGGTTCTGGCAGTGCGGAAGTCCGGCAGACGGATGAACACGGGAAGATCACGGCATGGGATACATATGAAAGTTTCAGCGGTGCTGTACAGTGGACGTGTGCGGAGCGTTTAAGGGCAGTGGGGCGCGGCGTTGTCCGGTTTGGGATGGATGAAATCAAAACAATCCGCGAAGCTGTCAGTAGTGGCACAGGCTGCCGGTTCCCGGAATCCATAGAGGGCAGGCTGTCGGCATTGTCCAGTGAAATCCGCAAAGGGCTCCTCGCCGCCGCAGCGGCGCATGGCATGGTAGCAGAATCCGGAATAAAATGTAAGGGTAAAATGAACGGGCATTTTGCCCGCCCTTGCATTTTATTCCGGATTCTGCTGGTGGGCAGCTAAGGGCAAAAGCCAAAATGCGGCTTTCGCCCTCTTTACAAATAATTACTGATAAGATGTTTTGATAAGACAGGGGATGGAAAAGCCTGCAGCGTTATGTTAAAATAATGTTAGAGATAAATCGGTATTTGAAGTGGAGGATATTCGTTATGAAAGCTATAAAAATCACATTATCAGTAATTACTGTTTTTTTTGCCGGATTAGGTTTGCTAAAAGTTCTATCGTTTGACATTTCAAATCCTGTTATGCTTACTTCGCTTGCTACTTTATTATTATTGAGAAGTATTGAGTATAAGAATAACAGGGATAAAAGTGGATTTCTTCTTACCATAATAACAGCACTGTTTGTTTATTCAGTTGTAATTTATAACGTATTTATCGGATAGACAGCTTATTAGTAAAGAAAACTGCCGGACAGGGAAGGTGATGGAATGACAGACATAAAAACTATATCAAAAACAGTTGCTCATATTGCGCAAAAATATGGTGCAGACAGAGTTGCGTTATTTGGATCCAGGGCAAAAAATACAGCAGCGGAAACGAGTGATTATGATTTCGTCATATCAAAGGGGAAAATACAATCCTTATTTCAGCTAGCGTCTTTTATTGATGAGCTTGAAAAAGCATTTGGAAGAAATATAGATGTGATTACAGATACGTCAAATGATGTCGTATTTCTAGAACAGATAAAGAAAGATGAGGTCGTTGTTTATGAATCAAAAGGTTAGGACAATACTGCTTAAAATAACGGACTATTGTCTGCAGATCAAGGATACACATGATTACTTTAAACATGATAAAAAGCTTTTTATAAATGAAAAATCTGGTTTTATATATAGAAATTCAATTACAATGCCAATACTGCAGATCGGAGAGCTTGCTAAAATGTTATCTGAGGAATTTTTAGGCCACTTATAAATGATTTTTGACGCAAAATGGCAAAATTCTGCGTAAGAAAAAATACCTATGCCAATGCTGGTATAAGCACAAGATTTTTAACAGTAAGTCCAGCAGCAATGATTTCTTTGCCATAGGCTGTGACGAAGTATTTATAAGTGCCCTTTGCACGCTCGATGATCCCGTGGAGACGGAGCCATTTAAATATTCTGGACATGGCTGACGGACTGATGTTTTCCAGATGGCGGCGGATATCTTTCCACTGCATCCCGAAAGTCATGTATTCACCCCGGCTGACCGCTTCCAGCGCCTGCAGGTCGCGTTCCGCAAAAAAGTTCAGCCCACGGTAAGAACGCTCATTTTCCACAATCGGACTGGTAACTTTTGTAAGATTCCCGTTTCCATTGCTGTGGTCGTCGAATGATGAAATGAATTCCAGGCATCGGTAATTGGCGGCTTTCATAATCGTAAACAGCTGGTACAGGCTGTAAACGCTCTTTTTCAATGGCGCCTTTTGTTCCGATGAACTGCCGTCCTTGTGCTCCACTTTTCGTTTTACCCGGAAAGCCCCGACATCATTACAGGCGCTTTCTATCCGTAAGACATGGCCGAACTTATCATACATTTTGATTGATGCATCACCCATATGGTGTTTGATCCTCGTTCCGAGAATGCGCTGGTTATAGTTGGCGCCGATTTCTTTCCTACAGTTATAGGTAATACGCCGTCCCAGGAAAGTGGCGATATTGTCTGGTTTTACCGTAAAGATTGCCGTCCGGATGATCTCGTCGTAAAGGGGTTCCAGATGGCAGGGCTGTTTGAACATGATGTCCGTTGCACATTCGATCTGCTGGATTGTCCATGTATAGCCCAACCCAAGCGTTTCAGGAACCGGACAGTAACGTCTGGCAAAGGCGTTCAGGACTTTATGGAGGTCTTCGGGGTTGATCCTGTCCGAGAGCTTCTGGGCAGCCCCCACATCAGAGATTTCGAGGAAAGCGTTGTCATGCATACGGTAAGAGATTTCCTTTTTCTGCAGCTTATGGGCAAGGAGGTTATGGCCGTTCATATAGAACTGCAGGCGGAAAGGAGCCCAGGTGGGAACACGCAGGTGGCACAGTCCCAGTTCTTTGTCAATGAAGTAAAAGTAATAGTGAAGGCATTTGCCCTGGTCAAACTTGAGGAACGTCTTCCCCGTGGCCTTATCATGCCATGGCTTATAAGTATTGCACTGTTCCATGGCAGAAAAGATATGGATCAGCCCTTCGGTCTTTCCGTTTTTTTGGATGATCTCCTGGATTCGGTCATCTTTCCTGAAAGCCCGGAGTTTACGGATAAACTCAATTTCAATGCCGTTTTCATCAGCGATGCGTTGGGCATTTGAACGGACTTGTTGCGTAAGGGGCTGGGAGAAATTTGAGAAATCAAAAATACGGATGTTGTTGGCTTTTAGATAGCCGGTCATGCCTTCTGCATGGCTCCAACCGGGGATATAGCCTTGGATAATCATACGGTCATAGCAGGTGATCGTACCATAAATTTTGTCAGCATATTTATCCGTAAGTAACATGAACAAATCCTCCATGGTTTTTCTTTATTGTACTGGAAATCTGGAGGAAATGCAAAATACTTTTCCGGTTTATCCGGGTTAGGGAGTTGGAACAGGCGGGAATACGCGTATTGCCGCAGGAGACTCTGCATGAACATTATGCCGTGATTGATCATGAGATCGTGTGGTATGGAAGCATGAACTTTCTTTCCGCGGAGAAGGAGGAGGATAACCTGATGCGTGTGGTCAGTGAGGAGATTGCGGAGGAGCTGTTGGGGATGGAGGCTGGGTGAAATAGGATATATTTAGCGATGATTGAAGAATTTGTGGATGCTCATGAGGATATTACTGTCTATGATATTGGTTCAATAAGAGATGTATTAAGAGAAATGTTTGGATAGGAGCAAGAAATTAAAAAATTTATGATTTGTTGAAAAAGGTGAACAAAAGTAGTAAAATAAAAATATTTATAGACAAAATTTCGCAAAGAAATATAACGAGTCAATATTTACAAGGACTTGCAGGCTATCTCATTATAGCTAATTAGTACTATAAATTTTGTATTTCAGTATTTATAGGGGATGAAAGTTTCGTTATAATTTGATGGGAAAGGGGATAAGTGTATGATTTGGAAGGTGTTTACTGTTTCAAGTAATAGTGCTTTATAAATAATGTGATTGAAAAGTACATTAGGAGCTGTAGAACTAATTCAATGAAGAAGATTGGAGTGTACTATGACGGTGTGTGATTTTGTCGTTGAATTGAATAGATTGAGAAAATCATCAAGTGAGTCTATTGACAACATTAGTAAATTCGATAGTTTTAAAGAATATATGCATGTCGAAAGAACTGTAGAGAGAGATTTGAAGGATATTTTAAGAAAGGTTAAAACAACAGGTAAGAAAACATTGTGTATGCTTTGCGGCAGTGCAGGGGATGGCAAGTCGCATTTGCTGTCATATTTGAAAAACTGTGATCCAGAACAGCTTATTGAAGGATATCAGGTTTATAATGATGCTACGGAAGTAAGCTCGCAGTATAAAAAGCCAAATGAAACATTAAATGAATTATTAGATAGATTTTCAGACGAAAGATGTGATGAACCAGGGCAGAATCTCATTCTGGCTATAAACTTAGGAGTGCTGAGTAATTTTGTGGAGTCGGAATATGCAGAATTGAGATTTAACAGACTCAAGAAATATGTTGAAAAGAGTAATATTTTGACTTCCACAGTCTGTGATTATGACTTTGATGCGTGCAGCCCATTTCAGCATGTAAGTTTCTCTGATTATCATATGTTTTCATTGTGCGAAACAGGGGTTGTTCCTGATTACATAGAGCAATTGTTGGACAAAATTTTTTCAGAGAATGAGGCAAATATGTTTTATCAGGCATATAAAAGGAAGTCAGTAGAGTGTCCACTGGCTTCTATATGCTCGGTAAAAAATAATTTTGAATTGTTTTTAAATAAGAATCCTAGAAAATTTCTTTCATATTTATTGGTAAAAGGGATTGTGAAAGACAAGGAAGTTCTCACTACAAGAGAGCTTCTTAATTATGTATATGATGTGCTGGTTTCGCCGGAATTCAGCTTTGACAAGATGTGTTCAGTATCACCAAATTCTATGACAATGTTAAAAGAGTATGTTAAGAATATAACGCCTACTTTGATGTTTGATAATTCGGATGTGACACCATTAATGAATCAAATGCAGAAATATGATATACTGCTGCTCCGCAAGGAAGATGCAGACTCATTTGCAATCCATTATAATGTTTCCTATACTATAGAAAATGAGATTAGAGCATATTTGCAGGGTTCTGGTTATGAACATGTGTTAGCAGATCACAAAGTAATTGGTAAAATAAATTCTGATAAGGTTTTAAAACTTAAATTATTTAAGATTCTGATTAGAGTCAGGGCAATTATGGATTATGTTGAAAGCGATGAAGTATATAAGTCTTTTTTGAATGATTTATTTCAGTATAATGCAGGTCATACAATTGGACTGGCATCGTTGTACGGCAAGGTACAAAAGGCGGTTCTAAAGTGGTGCGGGTCGGAATCAGAAAAATATGTATGTTTAGATGATGATATTGTTGGATTTAGGATATATGAAAATCTTGACTTTAAGGAATATCTGGATAATATGCCAAGAGAAGCAGAAGATGAACAACTACAGCGTTTTGCTTCTAATATCGTAATTGAATTTAAGAATCAAAATACATCGGAAATTATTCAGTTGTCGATTGATTATTCCTTGTATGAGTTAATTACAAAGCTAAATGAAGGCTATATTCCTACTGGTGATGATCGAAATAATCATGCGGACTTTATTGTTTTTGTGGAAAAAATACTAAAGTCGGGCTCGTTGGGTGAAAAAATAATTATTGCATCTAATGAAGGAAAATCGGCAGAAATTAAGAAGACTGGGTTTGGTTACGAGTTTAAGGTGGTGAAGTAGCATGGATTATATATTTGATGAGGCAGTATTTAGAACAAATTTTAATGTTCAGAATATAGAAGAAAAGGGAACTGATACATCCAGGTTGAAACATCATCCAGATAAGATGTTTAAATTATTTCCATACAGGGCGAATGGAAAAGTGTATATTGTGTTGGAACTGGAAGAAATAATTGGTGATTTTTTTAGGCTGGCACTTGGGATAGAAACTGACGAAGTTGTGTTTGATGATTTGTGTTGTAAAATAAAGAAGCAGTTGCTCATGGCAAAGGAGGATGAAGCTTTTTTTGACAAAACAGTAAAGCGAATGTTTTTTAAGAATGATAAGTTTGTGGCAAAGAATATTGGTTTGTATGCTTACCAATCAAAGGCTGAAAATAAGAGTGTGGAAGATTTAGCATATTTTTTGTTCTGCGTGTTGGGATTGAATGTAAGTGATTGTCAGATTATACAAGACGTGACGAAAAAGTATCCGTATAATGTTGTGGAACGTATGGTTGTAGAATCGGTTTTTCCCGTTCAAAAAGAAAACAGTGAAAGGGAAAAGAAATATTTTGCTGTAATCAGGGGGATTCAAGATAAATTTAAAAGAGACTTTGAGTATATGCTGGTCAGCGGTATGACAGAGCGGGAAGATATTTCTAATTTGTTAGATCTTTATTACTTTTATTATGTTACGCAAACTTGCATAACATTAGATAATTTTGGCAGCGGCAGTCGGGATAGCATTGTGGAATTTTATTATGCGCTTGACTGGGAAAAAGTAAGCGGAAATAGAAGATGCTGTTTGAATGGTTGGGAGCAGTTGCATCAAAAGGTCAATCATCTTTTTTGCCATGCAATTACATTGGAGCTGATAAACCAGCATAAGGATCAGGAGCTTATGTATGATTATATAATGCTTAAAGAATATATTGGCGATGACAAGGAAAAGGATTTACTGGTTGCAGAGGAAATTAGAAAAGTAGAAAAGGCATATACAAACTGTATTGGGGACTATAAAAAATTTGATGAAATATCGGAACAAATAGGGATTAATCAAACAGATATGGCTATAAGGCATTTGTTCAGATGCGTTGAAGAACAATTTTTGAATACCGAAAGAAATAGGGCAAATGATTTTTATATTAAAAAATTTGAAGAATATGCAAAAAACAGGTGGTTAAAAAATCGAAGGAAATCCGGAATGGTACTTAATTTAACTGAAAGAGATGTTATTTTTCTGACAAAGATTTCACTGCGGGGTGAAGAAAAGATTCGGCTGATTGATTTGTTTAAGGAATATGAGTTAAGGGGTATTTATCTTGATCAGACATCAAAAAAGCTTGTACAGGAGTTCTTTACAAAATTGAATTTAATAGACAAAAAAAGTGATAGCGGGGATGCGCAGTATGTTAAGAGAATTTTATAGTTTTATAGCAAAGAAAATAAATGCCTATTTTCAAATGTCTTCTAACAGTGGACTGCTCCATTTGGGAGACACATTAAGCCTAAAGCTGGATGATGACGATATGGTAAGGCAGGTATATGAAGTTTTAAGGCAATATTTGAAGGAGAACGGAACAATAGGGACATTTGCGTATGAGTGTTCGGATGGTTCGCGGTATGATACATATACATTAAAGTGTGTTGACATTGAAGTAATCATTGCGGCACAGGTAGGTGGTATGTCAAAAGAATTTTTATGTGCTAATTTGAGAAATGCGGCGAATGAAGCGCATAAACCAATACTGTTGATTTCTTCCGATCCAATAGATAGTGCTGTCAGTGGTTCAATTGATATGGCTTCGAATGGAATGCCTTTTTATGCAGAAAACTTAATGGCAGAACTCAAAGGATTGATTGAAGAAAGTACTCAACTAACGGCAGTTGAAAAAGATATTCTGCAATTTGAATTAAACAGAAAAAATATTGATGTATTTAGCGATAAAAATTCATTGTTTGAGTATCGTGATATGTTAGCTATCATGAGCAGCGGGCAAGTTGATAAAGAGAATTTTCCGGGATTTAGATTGTTTAGGATAGACGGTAAAGCGGATTATCAGAATTATAACGAGAAAGACATTAAGAAATCCCTGAAACAAAATAATGAGCTGTTTGAGAGAATAGATAGAAGTATACGCATTGGGAACTTAGAAACAGATTTATTGGATGATTTTGATGAATCTTTTATTCGCAGAATTGAAAAAGCCAAGAATGCACATGGGGAAAACTGGAGCTACGAGTTTACATATCAAGATATGCAGACTGCCATGGCAAAAAAGGGAGAAAAGAAACAAAACCCATTGCAGATTGACAAAGACAATATTATTGTATATGGTTCGAACCCGTTTGAGCAGATTTTTTATGAAAACAATTTTTTTATTAGAGAAGAAGGCACTATGACAACAAAGAAAAGAACCCGTAGTCTGCTCATTTTTAACTCTGATAAGTTTGATTTCGTGTCTGTAAAGATTCAATGTAATATCAAAATACCAAATAATTGTATAAGTGCAGATGACTCAGCACTCACAAAAGATAATAGGGATTTGATATTTGTTTTTCCGAGGAAGGGTGTCTCGTTTCATAAGATTGAGCTTAGGGATGAAACAAATGCAATAACATATATATTCAAAATATGTATATTGGATTTGCCTGCGGAATATATGATATCTACGATAAAGACTAATTTTTCTATAGTTTATAAGAAGAATGCTGATAAGAGTTATTTGAAATTATCTGCGGTTTCAACAGATTTAATATTCAATAAAAGCGCAAGTAATACTATTTCAGAAAAACTGGAAGAAAATAGGCAATATAGATGTAATTATGGTGAGAGATTACATATTTTTGCAACAGAAGATGAATTGGCAAACATAGGAAACGGGGTAAAGATTGATGTTAATTTTGCTGGTATTGTGGTTCCGTTTGTGTTAGTCCCTGACGAAGCAAAAAGTACAGAGATTGTCGGACGTGGAATATTAAAAGGAAAGTTTTCTGAGAAAAAGAGCTTTGAATTTATGAATGAAAAGCAAATTTTGATGGATTCGCAAGAATATTATGCAAAAGGGAATTTGTCAAAAGAATTACGCATTGAAAGGCAGTTTTTGGAAAGGACTATTCTGTCGGCACACTGCGATTCCTATCATGAGGAGAATGAACCTCAAATAGAATTGATAGATTTGAATATAAGTGATGAATTGAAGGAAGCATATTTTAGGTATATAGGGGCTTTGTTGAATGCCAACACAGTTCCTAGTTTGGCATATCTTGCAGGAGATGTCTTTAAAGCTGCTAGCGAGTATCTGGAAGCCTTTGAAAAACAATTTAGTACTTTGTCAAATGGACAGCCATTAACTGTCGAGCAAGAAGCTGCGCTACGATTGGGTACTATCACAGTTGGAACAGATGAAGAACTTTTGTTCACACCATTACATCCATTGAATGTGGCTTACCAGATGTTGTTATTAGAGGAACTGGACATGAATGAAGCATCGGATATTGTAATTGAACGACTGAATTCAGTTGATCTTCTGCCATACATACGCAAAGGTAAAAAAGTTTTTAGGGTGTCAGATCATCTACATTCATTGGAGTGGAAATACTATGCTCCTGTAGAAAATAAAAAATATATGGGAGGAAGACGATATGTGCCCAAATTGGTTGAAGAAAAGATTTCAGAATTTATTCTGCATTTTAGATATATTTTTGAAGATATCAATAATAATTTGATAATGATTAATCTTATTAATATGGGTGATTGCGCGGAAGTGTTTGTTGGTATTGCACAGTTTTTTATCCACTCTATTAATAAGAATGCAGATGTAGATAAGTTAATAAAATTTGAGATACATATTTATACCGATAATTTTAGTGAGAATGCTTTTCTGAATATTAAAAGCTATCCGCGATTAAAGAAATATTTGTCAGAGATGAAAATGGCTTTCGTCAGTGGGGTTGCCATGAGTGATTTGGAAGGAGTAATATCTAAAAACGTTGATTGCTACTTCCATAGTGATAATGGTAAAGATTACAAATATGCACATATTACATTTTATGAGATGGAGTCTGAAAGAGTTTCAGAAACTGCAACAATGGGGCAGATTGAAACAGGCGTATCATTAGGAGGTCTTTTATCTGGCATTCCTTCTGGTAAGTATGGACAAAAGTACAGGACCGGATTCGGGACACGATATGCAAAGAAGACAAAAGTTGTAAAGATGGCAGCCTTATATAATTCGCTCATACAAGTGGGGGAGACTGGGAATCCGTATAATTCAGATATCAGTATTTCTACACAGATAGATACTAAGGTTGAAGACAAGATGGAATATATATACAAGGCGTCCAATTGGGTTGTATTTGTAGAGCCTAAGGTTGATCTGGAATTTTTTGCGGAGAAAGAGGCTGATAGTGATTTGCTTATTATTCATTACAGTGATCAGTATACTTCGAGTAGTGGGTATGATGCGATTACAGTAACATATAAATCAACCCAGTACTCCCAGGTTATTCAGGAATATTTAAACGAAAAAGCAGTAGCGGCAAATATAAGCGATGTGAAAAGAATAATTAATTTATTTAATGCAATCAACGGCGATTGGCTGCTACGCCTGATTTCATCAAAACGTATGGTGGGAGCAAATAAGGATTCTACATTTACAAGAGAAAAGATCAGCATCGTTGCTGCAATTAAGTTTATGTTAGCTTATTTGAAACATCCTGATATTATCTGGGTGCCGCTTTCCATGGAAGAAATGCTAAGGGTGTCCGGCGGTGCTGGACTTTCACAGAAAGAGGGGATATTATCATGTAAAAATCTAGGATTTGAGACAGGAGCGACATGTGATGATTTATTATTTGTAGGTTTGCGTCAAGACGGGGGACATATTAAGGTATATTTTTATCCTACAGAGGTTAAGACTGGTAATAATGATAGTACAACAATTAAAAAAGCGCTTGAACAAGTCCGGGCAACTGGAACTGGTTTTGAACATGCATTCTGTCCCGGAGATGGTCTTGAAAAAACAATAATGTATAAAGTAAACCGCAATTTTATGATGCAGTTAATTATAACGAGCTGCAAAAAGATGAAAGTATATCATGTAGATGATTCTCAAAACTGGGATATTGTTCTTGATAAATACAGGCAGGTGCTCCTTAATGAGGAATATGTAATTTCAAAGGAGCTCCAGAAGATTGTCGGAATCGGTGCAGTATTGTCATTTAAAAAAGGACAGGTTCTAAGAAATAATATTTTTACAGAGGATCAAATCAATGTCATTGAAATGCCGGAGCCTGATGAATTTCGGTTAATGATAAAATTCGTGCAGGAAATTGCGGAAGATATTTATTTGAAAAAAGAATCGTTGTCATTAATCTGTGACAACTGTTTATCAATGATAACAGGTGACGTTTCCAATGCACCTGTATCGGAACAAGCTGAGGGTGAGGATACGCAAAAAGGGCTTTATGATAATGAAATAGGTGAAATACAGATGGGAACTGCTAATCAAGAGGACGGCATACAAATGGGTGCAGAGAAAGTTATAAATGAGAGGGATGTACCTGAAGAAAAAGGTATGCAGATTCTGTTTGGCACAAATCAGCAAGATGGACAAAAGGTTATTTGGGAGCCAAATAATACAGATAAAATATTTCATACCAATACGGGAATAATCGGTACAATGGGAACAGGCAAAACCCAGTTTACCCAGTCTGTAATAGCACAGATATATCAAAATAGGGCGCATAATATATTGTCAGATGATATTGGTATATTGATATTTGATTACAAGGGTGATTATAATGAAAATAAGATGGATTTTATGAAATTGACAGATGCTAAAGTATATAAACCGTTTCATTTGCCGTTTAATCCGTTAGCATTAACTTGGTCGGGGACGCCCAAACAATTACTGCCTATCCATGTGGCGAATACTTTTGTTGATACAATTGCGAAGGTGTTTTCAAATTTAGGACCAAAACAGAAAAATGTGCTGCTTAATTGTATTGACAGTGCGTACACTAAGGCAGGAATCAACAAATCCATTGTTGCCACATGGAACAATGAAGCGCCGACGTTTTCGACATTGTATCAGATTTATGAGAATGACGAAGATATAAAAAAAGGGGATGTTTTGGATGCTGCATTGTATAAAATAGCCCAATTTGAAATTTTTGAGCCTGTTGTAGCAAAAACACAGGCATTGTTTGAACTACTGAATGGCATCGTAGTCCTTGACCTGTCAGGGTATGATTCCGATATTCAAAATTTAGTTGTGGCAATTACCTTAGATTTATTTTATTCGCAAATGCAGGCAGCGGGTCATAGCAAACTTGAAGGAACCATGAGACAGATAACAAAATTAATATTAGTCGATGAGGCAGACAATTTCCTGCGGGAAGGATATCCGTCTTTGAGAAAAATATTAAAAGAAGGCAGGGAGTTTGGAGTAGGGACAATACTATCAACGCAATTTTTAAAACATTTTGTAACGAAGGATGAGGATTATTCAAAGTATATACTTACATGGGTGGTTCATAATGTAGCTGATTTGTCATCGGGTGATGTTAGGTTTGTTTTTAATACTCAAAATGGCAGCTTGGCAGAAAGCCAATTATGCAGTGATATAAAAAATTTGAAGAAACATGAAAGTATTTTAAAAATTGGGAATAATGATATTCCTGTCTATATGCGTGATCAGGCATTTTGGGAGTATGTAAAAGAAAATAACCAGTACAAATGATAGGAAAATAGAAGTGTTCGATTGACAAAAAGGCTATACTTAAGTATACTACTTACGTATAGCCTTTTTGAGTGAGGGAATCAAATGAAATATACAGGTATCAGAGGAGTTCAGGCAGGAAACGAATATTTCACGATTATGGTGAAACTCAAGGATTTGGAAAGAATGTTTCCGAACGGGGAGGAAATCGTTCAGCCAGAACGAAGAGCTCAAAGAAAATTGAATCAAAAAAGAATACCAACCATTAAAAGATATATTGTTGAAAATCTCAATTCATATGTATTTTCAGCACTTGCAGCATCGGTGGATGGACAAATTGAATTTATACCATTTTCTGATGAGTATCAGGATTTGGGTATACTTGAAATATCAGATGAGGCAACTTTTTTGATAAACGATGGACAGCATAGAAAAACGGCTATCGTTGAAGCGATTAAGGAGTGTCCGATATTGCTTGAAGAATCAATACCAGTTGTATTATTCAGAGATATGGGATTGAAGCGCAGTCAGCAGATGTTTACTGATTTAAATAAACATGCTGTTAAGACATCAAATTCACTTTCTGAGTTATATGATTCAACAGATAAAATTGCCGATATCACAAGAATACTGATGGAAAAAAATGTATTTATTGGTAAGTATACCGATAGGGAAAAAGATAATTTGTCAATGAATTCGGCAATGCTATTTACGTTTAGTACATTTTATAAGGCAAATCAGAGGATGATTGGTATTTTGAAGGATAAAGACCTGAAAACTGAATTAATATTGGATTTTTGGAGTGCTGTTGTAGGGAATGTAAAACCGTGGGCGATGTTAGAAACAGGAGAATTGCCAAAGTCTAGATTGCGATCGCAGTATTTAGTATGCCAGTCTGTTGTTATAGAGGCACTGGGGCAGCTCGGAAATTACTTTTATGAAAATGGATTAGATGAAGAAACAATGAAAAAATTGTGGGAGATAGATTGGCATAGGGATGCGAAAATATGGAAAAATCGTTGTGTCAAGGAACGGGAGAAAATGGTTAAGAGTAACGAAGCAGTATATTTGACAGCCATTGCAATGAAGAAGTGTCTGGGGCTGCGGTTGAATGCGGAAGAAGAACGCAGGGAAAATAAGTTTAAAAGAAGGTAAAATCAATGAATAATGCAGAATTTCCGGAATGTATAGAGATCATAGAAGAAATGAAATTAGTGTATAAACATGATAGACGCCCCTGGATGATTGGCTTTAGCGGAGGGAAGGATTCTACATTGTTATGCTGCCTTGTATTTGAGATGCTTATGCAGTTAGAGCCGCATGAGATCAATAAAAAAGTGTATATAGTTTCGTCGGACACTATGGTAGAGAATCCCGTTGTCCGAGATTATATGCATGATATGTCAAATAGAATCGGCAATGCAGGGAAAAAGTATGAGATTGAAACAAAAATAATAAAACCTGAATTAGAGAAGACATTTTGGTCATGCGTGATTGGGCTGGGCTACCCTACTCCGGAAGCACCTGGATTTCGATGGTGTACTGATAAATTGAAGATAAGACCGATCAATAAATTTGTTACAGAGACGATTGACCACGATGGTGAGATTGTTATGTTATTAGGAGTCAGAAAAGCAGAAAGCAGTTATAGGGCACGGGGGATTAAAGAAAGAGAAATAGAGGGGAAATTATTGGTTCCACACACAGATATAAAGAATGCATATGTTTATAATCCTTTGACGGAACTGCCTAATGAGCGAATTTGGAGTTATCTGCTGAGCGGTGATGCTGTTACTCCGTGGAACTCCAATAATAAGTATTTATTTTCACTATATCAAGGTGAAACATTATCTGAGGAACAGAGCGTTTTGGGTGAAATAGATGAAAATAAAATAGCGATAACAGGTAATTCACGCTTTGGGTGCTGGATCTGTACAATGGTGAAGGAAGACAAATCATTAAAAAGCTTTACTGATAAGGGTGAAAAATGGTTAGAGCCTTTGAGGGTATATAGGGACTGGCTGTTGTCAATAAGAGAGAACCCGGACTATAGGGAAAAGAGAAGGCGTAATGGTTCTGTTTACGAAAAGGAAGATGGTCAATTAGGTTTCGGTTCATTTAATCTGCAAGGAAGAAAAAAAATACTTGAAGAATTACTTTTATTAGAGGTACAGACAGGACTGGAGCTAATATCAATTGATGAACTGAGAATCATTGATAGAATGTGGGAAAATGAGGGGGATCTGAATAGAAGAACATTAGTGGATCTGTATTATAATATAAAGGGTAAACGTTTACCGTGGGACGAATACAGGGTGCCGTTATTTTCTTTGGATGCATTTGAAATTTTAAAAGAGACATGTCATGATTTTTGCATTGAATATGATATGTTGTCAAAACTGGTAGTTGCCATTGAAAATAACAAACATTATACAAGAGGTCAAAAGGTTCAAAAGGCATTTGATAAAGTGGTTAATGAAGGCTGGTTACATTATGAAAATATCAAAAAAGCGAAAGAAGATATAAATCATGAGAATTAAGAAAATTGAGCTTTGCAATTTTGGTTCATATGCAGGTGTGTGTGAATTCAATTTAAATACAAATAAAAAAGGAAATATTGTACTTATTGGAGGGAAAAATGGAGCTGGAAAAACCACATTGTTTTCAGGTATTAAACTTTGTTTATATGGAAATAAGGCTGCAGGATTCGAAAATATTAATGCATATTATCGCAGGGAGGTTAAAAAATATATCAATGATGTTTCAAAATTTGATAGCTCTTCAAAATGCTATGTTAAACTGGTGGCTCTGTTTTCCAATGGTCAGGCAGAAGATACTTACGAAATAACCAGGATTTGGGATAACAATGCAGACTTGTTAGAAAATTTTGAAGCGCTTGTGATTGAAAAAAATGGCAGCATTCTTACCAATGAGGAACTGGCAGATTTTGATAATTATATCATGAATATTATTCCTCCAGAACTATTTGACCTATTTTTCTTTGACGGGGAACAAATTGCAGATTATTTTTTGGGTGAGAATGGTAGTGAAAGAGTTAAAAATGCATTCATGGTTTTATGTGGTTATGATACGTTTGATATTATGCAGAAAAATTTTAAGAGGCTTACATATGGTAAAAAGACAGAAGAAGGGTGTATTGCAAATTATATTGAGGCAAAACAGCAGGTAGAGGATGCCAGGCATGGGTATGAAGCGTGTGAAGCCCAAATTGCTGATATAAAAGCGGAACTGGAATCTGTTAATAGCCAGATAAAAGTATTAGATAAAAAATACAAATTGTCGGGTGGTGTAACTTATGATGAATGGAATGAAAAATTATTACAGATTAAAGAAGAAGAACGGTTTAGGGAGGAAAAGAATGTTCAGCTAAAAAAAATGGCAAATGATGTGGTGCCATTTATTATAGTAAAGAAATTATTGAAAAAATTATCCATACAATTGTCAAAAGAACATGACAAACAGCAATATAATTTGCTGCAGCAGTCTTTAAACAACATTTTGCCGGATGTAATACATAAAGTATATAAAAGGTTAGGGTTGGAGAACGATACAAAATTTACGGATCTTGTGATTGAAGAATTTAATAATGAGGTACGCGCAAAGAAAATCTGTGAGGTTGTTGATATGATTAATCTATCTGGCGAAGAATATATCGCGATGAAAAGTACAATTTCAAGATATTTGGCATTGGACAAAGAGAAAGTGATAGGGATTGAACAGGAGATAAAGGATTCAATAGAAAAGGTGCAGAGATTAAGGCAGGAGATGGAAGACTGTACTGTTGAAGATGCGCAGGAATATTTGGAAAATAAAACGGCTTTGATTGCCAAAACAAACGAGTTAGCCAATCAATTACAGTATTATATTGAGAATTTGCAGCAAGAAAAAAAAATACTGGAAGAAAAGATAACTGTGCTCAAAAGAGAAGAAAAAAAATTTAATGAGGTATCAAAGAATTCTTCAATAACTGAGCTGTCTGAAAAGTCAGTAGTGTTTTTGGATGTGCTCCAAAAAAGACTATTTAGAAATGAAATTAAGAAAGTGGAAGAATTATTCATGGGAAAAATAAAGGAGTTATCCCGAAAAAATAGGTTTATCGACAGCATTATGATTGATACTGATTTTAATGTGCATATTTATAAAAGATTATCGTTTAATACAAAGAGTGTATGCAATAGAATAAAAAAAATGGGGGCGCAGGCATATTGGTCAGAGTATGGCACCATACATTGCAAGGGGTTATTGAGCAGCGTAAATGTAAAGGATCTAAACGAGTTTGTTAATTTATATAATACGAGGAATGAAAAAATAGTTGTCCTGCAGGAAATTGAAAAATCGCGGTTATCAAAGGGTGAGAGACAGGTATTTATTATGGCGTTATATTGGTCGTTTATGAAAATGAATAAACAGGAAGTCCCGTTTGTAATAGATACTCCGTTTGCCAGAATTGATACAGAGCATAGGGCTAACATTACAAAAAGATTCTTTATGGATTTATCAGGACAGGTATTTATTTTTTCTACAAATGAAGAAATCGTAGGTGAACACTATGAAAAGATGAAGGGCTGTGTTCAGGCAAAATTTTTGTTGGAAAACAGTAATAATCTTCAAACTATAGTACGTGAAAACGAGTATTTTGGAGGATAAGTATGCAGTTTCGGTTGAAAACTTCAAAAAGAACACAAGAAATTTATGAGAGCTTGTATACAAGAGAGCACCTACAGCCATTTGCATTGGTAAAAATATCTATTGCACTGGCATTGAATGATGGGTATTCTTCGATAAATCATGGTATTGAAGATACAGACGGTATCGATCTGAATCGGCAAACGATTACCAGTGAAAATGATGCATTGTTTAAGGCTCTGATTGAGATGAATGAGCAGAGGCATATCTATGAGGAGGAGTATTTCCCAGATGTAGTAAAACAATATATCGACTATGGGGCAATTCTTTTGGAACAGGAATATAAATATAGTCATGATTTTTATGTACATCTTGTAACATTAGAAAAAGGTATCTAAAACTTTTATGTAGAAAATATTGGTAGGGAGTGGGAAGCAAGGTTGTTAGTACATTAGTGAACTGCGTGTGTGAAATAATCTTCATAGGAATTTTGCAAGGTCGTTTTAGCGAGTGTGAAAGAAAATTTGAATGATAAGGTGAGAATTATGAGTGAATTAATGCGGTCTGATGAAGAATACAGAAATTGGATACAGGATTTAGGAAATAGATATAAAACAAGTCAGATTAAAGCATCCATTCGTATGAATAACGAGATGCTGATGTATTATTGGTCTGTAGGGAAGGATATTACAGAGAGACATGCAAACAGCAAGTGGGGAAACAAATTTTTTCAAAATATGAGCATGGATATGACGGACATGATTCCAAATGCAAAGGGGTTTTCCCCGACAAATCTGCGATATATGATGCGCTTTTATGCCCTTTTTAAGGATATCGAAATTGTTCCCCAACTTGGGGAACAATTATTGGAAAATGATGGAAGTAAAAATGTACCCCAAGTTGAGAAACATTTTGGGATGGTGACAAATAAAGTTTTTATGATTCCATGGGGACACGTAAAATTGCTGTTAGATAAGTGTCATGATGATCTGCAAAAATTCAATTTTTATGTTGATAAGGTTATAGAGAATAATTGGTCAAGAGCTGTTTTGCTTAATTTTTTAGACACGGATTTGTATGAGCGTCAGGGAAAGGCAATTACAAATTTCAAATACACTTTGCCCAAAGAAACAGGTGATCTGGCACAGGAACTGACAAAAGACCCCTATAATTTTGATTTTATTGCAATTCGTCAGGGATATAATGAAAAAGAGTTAAAAGATGCACTGATGAATAATGTGCAGAATTTCTTGATGGAACTTGGAACAGGATTTGCCTTCCTGGGACGGGAATACCGGTTACAGGTAGGAAATACCGAACAATATATAGACATGCTGTTCTATAATACAATACGTCACTGTTATGTAGTTGTGGAAGTGAAGGTTGTAGAATTTGAACCGGGATTTATTTCGCAGACAGCAACATATGTGTCAGCGGTAAATCACACCTTAAAAGGTGCGGAAGATACACAGACAATAGGGCTTTTAATCTGTAAAACGAAAGATAATGTATTGGCAAAATATGCAGTTGAAACGTCCACCGAACCAATAGGAATATCTGAATATGAATTGAATGCATTGATGCCAAAAGATTTTAAAGGGACATTACCTACAATAGAAGAATTGGAGCAGGGGCTGAGCGAGGATGTGGCAAAATAATAAGAATTTGTTGGCATCGTTTCGTAGATGTTACAATATGCGAAAGATCGGGTGATGAGATGAAATGTTCAGACTGGATTGGAAGGGATTCTACAGAAAGGAAAATAAGGAGATGATTAATCTGGCAGACTGGGCAATATAAAGGATAAATTTTGCATTCTATGCAGCGATGAGAGGCAAACCCAGTTCTGTTATATGTTTCTGAACATGATTATACTGCAGGGTGTTGCAAAGATCTTGAAAGAATACCGGCTCAGATGTGAAGCTGTATTCCAAAAACAGTATAGAGATATACTGAAAGCTTGAAAATGGTTTTTCAACTACAGGAACAACGTAAAAGTGTGGGCTATGCCTGCACTTTTTCAATCACCGAAAAGTAAATTTTTTTAGTCCTTGCTTGACAGGAGAACATGATGAGCAAAAGGCAGAGCGCTGGTGGATGTACTGCAGCCTTATCCGGTGGAAAATGCCCGTCATAGTCCCGCAGCAGAAAATGGCAATCCCCTCGGGTTAAAGCTGGTAGCCGGAACTGCTGACAAGCCTGCAAAGGCATCGCTGAAAGAAAAACTGGAGGCATATAAGGTGCGGGTGGCAGGCGTGGGAAAGCCGGAACGGATAAAACAAAAGGAAAAGAGGCAGTTATATAAAATTCACAAAAATTCGATTGCAAAACAGTCGGTAAAATATGAGTAGGGAAGTAAGCGAATTGTGCTGATAAAGAGTAATCAGTGAAAAATGAGCCATACTGATAAAGGAGGTGTTTATATGGCAACTTCAAGCATTACTAAGAACTTTGTTATATCAGGAAAGCGGCAGGTGGAAATGTTCGCTGATGCGATTTAAGCGTCTGCCAATGACCGCCCGGTTCGTACTCCTGTGGCTGCAAGGCAGTTAAAGGGGAAAGATGATTTAATGTTTCTTAGGATGAAAAGGGAGAAAGCGAATAGAAGCAAGTGACAAATTTATGTTTGTCAACATTCGTGAGTATTTAGCAGAGGGAGATAATGATAAAGTCGGAGAGCCAGAGTTATTGAGGATAATCTCCGAATTTCATGCCCTAAGAATCCGGATGTTGAACATTTTTTGAAAAACAGCAGCGTAGATTTTACGAGGAAGAACCAGTCGGTTACATATTTAGTGCTTGATATGGATGACGGCGCTTTGGTGGGATATTTCACAATAGCATTGAAACCGTTGACGGTGCGTGACGAAACAGTAAGTAATACCGTGAAAAGAAAGATAAAAAGAATCAGTGAATTTGACGAACAGACAAAGTCGTATACGATGTCGGCGTATCTGATTGCTCAGATTGGGAAAAATTACACAAATGATTTTTGTAAGCGTATTACGGGTGCAGAGCTTCTCGAACTGGCATGGAGTGTAATCGAGGATATGCAGTATATGGGCGGAGGAATGGTGGTATTCCTTGAAGCAAACGATGAGGAAAAACTGCTGACATTCTATCAGGACATTAAGTTCCGGCAGTTTGATACCCGATTAACAGTGTCCGATCCGGAAAACCGGCATGAGCTGGTGCAGTTGTTAAGACTGCTTTAGCAGAAAAATTTCATAGTAACAGAAACTTTAGGTGTATGGTAAAGAGAAAGTCAATATCATACACCTTTTTGTTTTGAAATATCGTTCTGTAAATAATGCAGGAGGGTATTTTCTGTGCAGCAGAAAGGAGTGACAGGAAAACATGAATAAACATACAATGAGTGACTTATATCAGATGCAGTTCCTCCCGCTTTCCATAAAAATACGGATGACACAGTACCGTATACGGGAATGGGTGGATTATTACGGTATGAAGTGCAGAGCATGGGGGAAAAGTCCCAGATCACAGTTATATGGCGGATTTGATTGGAATAGACCGCCGTGAGGATAAGGAAAATGAACTATATAAAAGCCTGATCCGCGGGGAAATACCAAGTACGGACATAAAAACACCCGTCCGATACCTAATCATGCAGGGGAAATATCCGCATAAAGAGAACGGTGCGTAAACATCGGAATATTCCAAGATGTATAACAAGAAGCGCTACAAATTCTTTTTGGAAGCGCCCTTTGAAATAGCGGATCACTGCTGTTCCATTATGAAAAAATCCCCCATGCACGGCTACGCAAAAAGGACGGGAAAAATGCCCATGACGGCGCAGATGGCAAGTGAAAGCAGGCTGCGGACAACGAACTGGCTCAAAAACGGGTGCAACGGTTTTGACATGAAAAGCCCGATCAGTAATCCGATGTCATTCTGGACGGAGCAGGACGTATTGGAATATATTTTCAACAGTCATATCCCGATTGCGGACGTGTACGGAGAGGTCACGGCAGATTTTGGGGAAGCACAGCCGCAGGGTAATACAATGGATATGGGGATATCTGATGTCGGCAAGCCTGTTTTTGATACTACCGGATGTGACAGGACAGGGTGCGTTTCCTGCGGGTTCGGGTGTCACAGGGAGAAATCACCGAACCGCTGGGAGCTTGCGGAGAAACTATCCAATACTGAAATCATTGACTATATGAAGCGTGGCGGTGCATTTAATGAAAAGGGCATTTGGAAACCGGACAGCCGGGGCTTGGCTTTTGGTTTGTCATAGAGTGGATTAAACTGCACGGAAACCTTCCTATTCTGTCAAGTCCTAAATCATTATTTTTTCGGACTTTGACTAATTATTTACCTCAGAAAAACAAGGCATATGGTGATGGACAGTCATAGTATCTTGTACTGAACAGCTATAATAAGGTACACTAATAAAGCATCCTTTGTACTATAATTATAAATGCCATGTGTGCCCTGACAGCTATAGCGGCGAACCTTCCGTGTCTAATGGAATCATGTTCCAACTTCCTTCGTCCCGCCTGTCCATACACCGGGTGCCGGCTAAGCTCCTTGACGGGGTCTAAGCCCCACGGTGAACACTCCTGCCAGCTGCGGCTCTTGTTTTTCCTGTTTATTAATTAATTACCAACCCTGCCTGATCTTCAATGGCACTGACTCTGTCAGTGGGTGCTGTGCCATTTTTAGACGCTGGCAGACTTCTGCTGTGGATGCCGTTGCTGCAACGCCATCATGAACGGGTTTCTTTTCCAGAACCCTGGCAGATCTCTGCACCACAGGAAGGTTCCTGCCAGGGCTCTGGAACTGTACATATGGATTATGTTCTTTCCGTTTTTCTTTTATCCTGTCTGAACATTTATGCCACTGCGTCCTTTCCTGCTGCTGGATGTTTAATTTCCTTCATCATCTTTTCCGGATCATATTCTGTCCCATGTTTCAGGATCGCATAAAACACCCTCAGGATCTTGCAGGCTATCACAATCAGCGACTGCATTTTCTTCAATGGATTGTCTGCCCTTGTCGTGTAATACATATGCAGTGTTTTGAATTCCGCCGAGTGTGCCACTGCGGACTTGGCCGCCTGGAACAGCCAGCACCTGAGTTTTTTGCGCCCCCTGTGGCTGATCTTTGTTTCCACTTTATGTTTCCCGGAACTGCATGCCACAAGGCCCATCCCGCTCAGCTTCTGGATCTCCCTCACATCATCAAACCTGTCAATATCTCCCATTTCCGCTAATATCCCCGACAGGATTTTTTCCCCTATGCCAGGCATTTCCAGTATGTTTTCTGCACATGGCATCTCCATGCATTTTTCATGCAGCGTGTCTTCCACTTCCTTCATCTGCCTGGAAATCTCCATAATTTTTTCCGCAAACCATCTGACTGCCCTTTTCCCGGCTTCCGTCCCATCCGTCAGCCCTACGCTTTCCCCGGCATAACGGATGATCCTGCCTGCTTTGCTGTAACTGGCCCCTTTCAGCTTTGCCGCACGCCAGATTTCTTTCAGGCCATCTTCCCCAAGCGCCAGGATATCTTCCGGAAACGGCGCCTTTTTTAAGACTTCCAATGTAAATGCCCCGTCCAGTTTTCCAAACGCTTCCTGGTATTCTGGAAAATAAATCTTTAACTCCCGGTGCAGCCTGTTGATATCCCGCACACGGTCTTCTGTCAGCTGATCCCTGAACATGGAAAGCCGCCTCAGGTCCGCATACACCCCCTGTGGAAGGTATGGCATCCCGTAATTCCCGTCTTTCACAAGGTTCGCTATCAGCTTTGGGTCTTTTCTGTCATCTTTCCTCTGGCTGTTGTCCTCAATTTCTTTTGTCTGCTTTACCGCATAAGGGTTGACCTGTACAACGCTTATCCCGTTGGAAACCATCCATGCAGCAAGGCAGAACCAGTAATGCCCTGTCGGCTCAAGGCCGAGCACGATCTGCTTCTTGCCGTTTGCTGCCGCCAGTTCCAGCGCCCATTGTTTTGCGCTCTCGAAACCTTCTGAATTATTACTGAATGCGAATGCGCCCCTGCTGAGTTCACGGCCTCTTGCGTCAACTGCCCTTATATAATGTGTCTCGCAGCCTATATCACATCCGATTATCAGCATTTCATCGCTGATGAATGTCAGCTTGTCATTTTTTGTAAATTTCCCATTTGTTTCAAGTTCCCTCCATGTGGATGATTTCAGTTTTTTCATCACAGACTCTATTTTTTTGTCCAGCTCCTCTTTTGACACGATATTTTCAATCTTATTTTTTGTATTTGCTTGATTTTTTGCTGTTTTAGATTTACCATTCATTTTAAGTACCTCTCGTATTCTTTAGATTTTTACCAACTGGCAGGTCAGTAACTATCTAAATTTACCTGAGGTATCTTTTTTGGTCAACCTCCTGATGCTTTACATTATACAGGAAGCTCCATATTGCAATGCCGCACCGGGACGAATATCTTGGTCAGTATATGACGGAGGATACGCAGAAACATCTTGCAGCATAGAAGACAAAGACGAAAAGGAGGTATTTATGTACGAGAGAATGCTCAATAAACAAGAAACACCCAGCATAGAAAAAATGACAAAATTTTGTGGCGAAAATGCAGAAAGATTTTCCTTACTTAATGAATGGTTAGCATCTTCTTTTGACACAGAAAAAAAAGTTGTTTTTCCCTATGGAAATAAATATGGTTGGGGAATAGGGCATTACAAAAAGAAAAAGCTTATATGTAACATCTTTGCTGAAAATGGTGCATTTACAGGCTGAATGCTGTTATCGATTATCATACCGCACAGGGGTATGGAAAAGAAAAGAACCTTTCCGGTTATGAGGGATATATTCAATGTCTTGAAGAAAGGAAAATCAGGGAATTAAGGATTTTGCGGGCACTTGACATTGATTATTATACAGTGAGTCAGGATATGCGGGCGGTAGAATTTTCAGAATTATTCGCATCTGTAGGCTGGAGCTGCCCTGCGGAGGAACAGATGAACCCTGCCATTAGGAACAGCACAAAGTCCTTCATTGTACGCCATAAAGACAGGGCAGTGGCAACAATAAACTGGCTTGGCGATTATGGTATGCACTGGTTTATGAAGGAGAAAAATGATGATGTAAACCGTTAGTTGACATTATCTCCTTGAATGTTGCTTTTGGTATGGTAGAATTTCCTTTATTACTCTGTTATATTCAAACAGTAAATTAAATATGTCATCAACATAAATGGAGGAAAATGATTATGAATTTAGGACCAAACATTCAACATTTGAGGAAGCAGAAGAAGATTACACAGGAACAGTTAGCTGAAATGATGTCTGTTTCCCGCCAGACAATATCGAAATGGGAGGCAGATGAAGCGATTCCCGAACTGGATAAGATCGTGGCTTTAAGCGATTTGTTTGCCTGTAAACTGGACGCTTTGGTCAAGGAAGATATGAGTGCCGGTGATGCAGTTTATTCAGAAATAGTTGTAAAAAAGGTAGAAGCATTTCAGATGGCAAGATATGTAATGCTCTCACCGAATCCGGAAGATGATGTAAATGCATATATGGAAAACTGGGCACGGCGGTCTGGTCTGCTGAAAGTTTCGCCGAATGCAATGAGGATTGGATGGGATTTCCCGTTTGTCCCGCCTGAGATGACTACCAGATTTGGCATTCACGGATACGTGGCAGCTTATATTCTGCCGGAAGGATTTGAAACAAAATATCCGGGAGTGGAATATGCTGTTCAAAAAGAAGCCGACTATGCAGTGATAACAATTTATCACCCTTTTATGGCGGTAGACCGTATCCGTGGCGGTTATAAAAAAATAATGGAGTATTTAGCCGCAAATGGATTTTGTGAAGAACCGAAGGAGGATGTTTTATCCTGTTTTGAGTATGTTTATGAAAAAGGAAGCGTTACCTGTATGGATGTATATATCCATGTGGACAGCGTTTCCAAGACAAAAAGCTTTACAAATTTTTCATAAATTACGAGGGGGAATGATAGATGAAGTTAATTATGCAGCCTACTTTTTCTACGTGCGGACAGGCGTGTATTGCCATGATTGCAGGGAAAAGCGTTGAGGAAGTAATAAAGGATATGAAAACTGACGGAGCTACGAGTATCGGTCAACTGATAGAGATACTTGATGTTTACGGCATTGGACACGCTGAAAGAAATAAAAGGATTTCCAAGAAGAATCCTGTTCCCTACAAGTATTCGATTCTGACGGTTCATACAGATGCGGGATATACGCATTGGACGCTATTGTATGATAATAAATATTATGACCCAGAATTTGGGCTGATTGAGGGCGAATATACTCATGGGAAAATAACATCATTTTTAGAACTATATGCCGAGTAGGGGATGATGCATACAAAGAAAAATCGGAGGAAGAAATGAGCTTATTGATTATAAACACTTTAGAGGAAGATGATCTGGCGGTGAAAGACGCAATCCGACATTTATCAGCGAAAACACCTGTACATACCATTTTCCATACTGCGAAAATGAAAATAATACCTTGTATCGGGTATAATGCCTGCTGGTTAAGGACGTCGGGCGTTTGTGCAGTGAAAGATGATTATGAGCAGATTTTGAAAGCCTGCTTGCAGCATGACACAACAATTATTATTTCTGATACTTCGTTAGGATTTATCAGCTATAAGGCAAAGAATATTGTAGACGGGCAGATGCGCCACGTCCCACGCTATGAAAAGAAGTACCGGTTTGGACTTGTATACTTCGGCATTGCGGATGCAGAGTACATGGAACACTGGTTAGGTCGGTTTGCCTTGAATTTAGATGGAATAAGCATAGGCGCATTTCCTGTTGAAAAATGTAGGGAGGTATCGTTATGCACTTAACAATTATTAGCGGCGCTGCACGTCCGCAGAACAAAAGCAACACAGCCAAAATTATTGACGCTTTTTGTAAGGGTTTTCAGATAAACGAAAATACCACAGAGATTTGGTATCTTTCGGACAGGACAGGCGGCTATCGTACAAAAGTGATACATTCAAAAATATTGTTCCTGCAAAACTTTTTTTTGCTGACGGCAGATTATAATTTTTGCTGAGCGGATATAAATAAAAATATAAGACCTTGGGTTAAAAGAGCTTCTTCCTAATCCACCTTAAACCCTTGAAAATACTGGGGTTGTAGCTTTTTTCGGCTTAAAAAGGCAGAAGTGAGAGGGATGGAAAAGAGGGAGAAAAAGGATGCAGTAGTTGTGTAGAAAAGTGTGTAATACAGAGGAAATTGCTTCTAAATGCAGTATTTATGAGAATTCTGTGAGTTAGTTTCATGGCTAAACAGGACATGAAACCAGAGGGAAGAGAGGATTCTGATGGGGTTGCAGAGGGGAAAAGGAGAAGTAAGAGGAGAGGAAGGAGGAGGGATTTTTGTCTGAGTGCGGAGAGGGGCGAGCAAAAATTAGAATCTGCATAGAGTTTAAGGCAGGATGGAACTATGAATGATTGTGGTGTCAAGAGTAGTGACATTACATTAACTGAAGCAGAATAAAGAGTATGGCTTGGATAGATGAAATATAAAATGGCGTATGCCATAAACATAGTAATATATTAAAGATTAGTCAATCGTAAATTTATTAGTGACAAAGACCTGAATGGAACATAGCAACAAAGTGTTTGGTTTATTACAAAATATACATGGAGAGATATTATAATGGAAAAGAAATACCAAGTTTTTATAAGTTCTACTTATGAGGATTTAAAGAAAGAAAAAAAGTGCAAGATACTATTCTTTCTATGAATCAATTTCCAGTCGGAATGGAAATATTTAGCGCTGCTGATGAGGAACAGTGGGAAAAATCAAAGAGTCAATTGATAATTCGGATTATTATGTTTTGATTATGGGATTTTGTTATGGAAGTATTATAAATGGTGGAGAGGATGCAGGTATTAGTTATACGCAAAAGGAGTATAGATATGCTGTTAGTCAGGAAATACCAGTTTTGGCATTTCTTGTGGATGAAAAAAAGGTTGCAGTTACCAAAGACAAGATGGAGAAAGATATAAATAAGCGGGAAAGACTGCAAGAATTTAAGAATGAAGTAGCTGCTAAAAGAATGGAACTACTAATTTTAAGATTCCTTTTTTTGAAGGAAATTTGATTGATATTGATTGTGACTATATGGAATTATCAATGGAAGATGTGCCAGATAAAGTAAGGCATCTTATTAATCAGGAAATGTTAGATAAATATAATAAAGAATTGCCTTCGAAAGAGGTTATTGAAAATTACAAAAATGAACGCAGATTTTATGAACGGGTAAAACAAGATAGTGTAACTTTACTTGGGGGATTTTTCAAAAAAATAATAGGGGCTTGTCGTTTGTGCGCTCCCCTATATATAGCGTAAAACCGAAAGTCGCACTTTCGTACGCTTACCCTGTTTCTCAGACTTTTCTGATACTCTCTGTGAGAAATCTTAGTTTGTCGGCTCTCTTTATTCCTAAAAATAATTCTCAAAGGCAGCCTATTGACTTTTTGAGGATTTCGATTATAATAAAACATATGATGCAAAACGCTTGATTTAATTTGAGGAGGAGTAAAAATGCCACCGAAAGCAAAATTTACAAAAGCAGAAATTATTGAAGCCGCATTAAATATTGTCAGGACAGACGGATATGAAGCTTTAACTTCCAGAGCCTTGGGAATCTATCTAGGCAGTTCGGCAAGACCGATTTTTACTGTATTCAAAAATATGGAGGAAGTTCAGCAGGCTATGATCGAAGCTGCTAAAACTCTGTATAAAGAATATGTCAATAAAGGATTAACAGCGGAACACTCTTTTAAGGGGGTGGGTACACAATATATCCTCTTTTCTGTTAATGAGCCAAAACTTTTTCAGCTCCTCTTTATGGCGGAGCAAAAAGAAATTCCAGACTTATCAGGTGTGCTTCCTTTAATAGATGAAAGTTATAAGGATATTCTTTTGTCGATCCAGAAAGATTACGAAATTAGCGAGTTGTCCGCAAAAAAGCTATATCGTCATCTTTGGATATATACACATGGGATTGCATCGCTTTGTGCCACCAAAATGTGCCGCTTTACAGGTGAAGAAATCAGTACAATGATTACCGAGGTGTGTATGAGCGTTTTGAGAAAAATACAGGAGGAAGAAAACAATGATTAAAGCGAGAGATGTAATAAAATCATACGGAAACGGCGAAAGCAGATTTCAAGTATTAAAGGGCATCTGTCTTGATATTGAGGATCATGATTTTGTGGTTATTCTCGGTGCGTCGGGTTCGGGCAAGTCAACTTTTTTGAATGTAATTTCGGGCCTTGAACATCCCGACAGCGGAAAAGTGCTTTATGACGGAAAGGATATTACGGCGCTTTCCGATAATGAACTAACTTCATTCCGTAAAGAAAATGTTGGTTTTATTTTTCAGCAGTATTATCTGTTGCCCAATATGAGCGTGGATAAAAATGTGAAAATGGGTGCTGACTTAGCAGATAACAAAGATTACAAAACCGTTATCAATGCGGTAGGGCTCGGAGAAAAACTACATAAATATCCAAGCGAACTTTCGGGTGGCGAACAGCAAAGAGTATCTGTTGCAAGAGCTTTGGCAAAAAGACCGAGAGTTTTATTTCTGGACGAGCCGACGGGTGCATTAGATGAACAAACCGGACGGCAGGTGCTTGATTATATCTGCAAACTTCAAAAGGAAATTGGCTTTACAATCGTAATGGTAACGCACAATCTGAATATTGCGGAAATGGCGCACACGGTTATCAAAATGAACAGCGGAAAAATATCTGAAGTTTACATAAATGAAACGCAAAAGACCGCTTATGAGATTGGGTGGTGATAGTATGGTCGTTGGAATAAAGAACGCTTCAAAACTCATCGGCATTTCCATTATTGCCTGTTGTGCTGTACTTGTTTGTACCATGTTTTTGAACTTTTATTTTGATATTCGGTTAATTGAGGGTGAAATATCATCCGAAATGTCAATGTTTTTTTATAATGCTCAGGTTTCTACCGCAAAAGTCGTTTGCCTTGTAAGCGGCGGCTGCCTGCTTTTAACTGCGGTTGTTATGTTGTTCTTTTATATTAAGCATTATATCGACACACATAAGAAAGAACTTGGGATATTAAAGGCGTTGGGATATTCAAATCTTAAAATCGCAAAAGACTTTTGGGTATTCGGAATTAGTACTTTTATTGGAACCGCAATCGGATATGCAGGAGCATTTCTTTTAATGCCATGGTTTTACACCCTGCAAAATAAAGATAAAATGCTTCCTGAGATAACCATAAATTTTCATCCGAGCATTTTGCTTTATTTCGTGATTTTGCCGACAGTATGCTTTTCGGTGCTTTCTGTTTATTATGCATGCTACAAACTAAAAAAGGCCGTGTTGCTGCTTTTGAAAGATGATCTTCAAACTGCTTCTAAAACTCCAAAACACAGAATCGAAAAAGACAGAGAGTTATCATTTGTAGAGGATTTGAAAAGGAGTACCCTGAAAACTAAAAAGACACTTGTATTTTTCATTATTTTTGCTTCGTTTTGCTTTTCAGCTATGACACAAATGTCGTTTAGTATGAAAGATTTATCAAGTGAAATGATGGGTGTGATGATGTTAGTCATCGGACTTGTATTAGCGTTTACAACTCTGTTTCTCGCTATAACTACAGTAATAAATGGAAACACAAAAACTATTGCCATGATGAGGGTATTCGGCTATACGCAAAAAGAATGTTGCAGGGCAATTCTGGGCGGTTACAGGCCAATGTCATATATTGGTTTTGCAATCGGAACAGTATATCAGTACGGGTTGTTAAGGCTTACGGTTGATATAATATTCAAGGATTTTGAGGGTATACCTGCATATGAATTTGACTTTCCTGTTATGGTTATTTCACTTGTTGTTTTTATTGCGATTTATGAAATTCTGATGTATGTATATTCCGAAAAAATCAAGAAGATTTCTATCAAGGAAATTATGATTGAGTAACAGGGGGAAATGGATACAAACAAAATGGATGCTCTGTCCTATCTGCGGAAATAAAACGAGATTGCAGCCACTGGCAGATACAGAGTTGAAAAATTTTCCCCTCTGCTGCCCGAAATGCAAACGAGGGGGGAGACAGAAAACGTAAAAACTGAATTCCTGTTCCTGACAGACCTTCCCGTTAACCAGAAAAATGTGTCTGCTCTGGCGGAAGCCGGCAGGCGGCGGTGGAAAATAGAAAATGAAGGCTTTAACGCGCAGAAAAGACACGGTTATTTTCTGGAACATTTATACAGCAGGAATTACCAGGCATTGAAAAGCCATTATTGCCTGATACAGATCGGGCATATGATATCCCAGGCAATGGAGGCGTGGGAAAAACTCTGGAAGAAAGCGGCGCTGTCCCTGTCAGAAAAGCACAGCCGGATATTTGAATCATTCCAGAACGTAGAGTTATCTGAATACAGGCATAAAACAGGAAAACGGCTCCAGATAAGGTTCCAGTAACGGAATGCACTGGAAAAGGGTGATGCCTGGATATGCACAATAAATGAAAAGTGTTTTTCAAAACTACAGCAGGGGGAGTTTTTTTGTTTGAAAATACCATCATCAGAAGCTGCAAAATGTCGAAAGATATATGTAATTAAAACTGACAACCCCATAATTTAATCGTCAGTGCTGATTATTGAAAAAAGACATTTTCAATAACCATAGATTATGATAAACTAAAAATAAGCAGTGGGAACAGATGACAAAAAGGCGACGTAAAAATACAGCGGCATTCAGGCTTTGTGGCCTTAACAGAAAATTTGTAAAGTGCTAAAGGATTATAAAAATGAAGTATTTACTATTGTTTTTGGCTGCCCCGGCAGCGGCTTCTTTTATCGTGCAGTGCATACTATGTTGTAAGATAAAAAACAGGATACTGCGGCATGGAACGCTGATTCTTCCAGCAGCTTTATTTGTTTCCGGAGCCATTGCACTTATGACACAGCATGGGGATATTTTCAGCGGGCTTGGAGTAATAGAAGCGGTTCTTTGGTTTACAGGTGGATGCAGCGCAGTCTCTGGCTATGGTGCGGCATGGATTATAACGCCTGTAGTTAAAAACAGACGCAATAAAAGGGATTAATATTTCTCAAAATTTTAATTCAGAGAGGAGACGTACATAATGAAAAAATTATTACAGAAGATTGTGACTGTTCTGTTGGCAGCAGCGGCAGCCTTGGCTCTTGCGGCAGGAAATGGCTGTATTCCGATGAAAAGTACAGAAGCAGCGGCGTCAGATAAGAAAATTACAGTAAAGGCAGCTTCGGATTTTACTTTGAAGTTCCCGGCAGACTGGAAGAACCAGTATGTGAAAAAAGCCAGCAGAGATAAGAAACACGGATCTTATGTGGCGTTTTATTCCAAAAAGTGCTATAAGGAAACAAAGGAAGGCTGGCTGTTTTCCATTATGCGGTTTGAAGACGATTCTTACATGGATATGCCGGATTATGAGCTGGCAGGCAGATGGAACGGGTACAGTTATGTTGCACTGTTTCCGACAGACGTGCAGGTTATGGGCGCTTCAAAAGCGGCGCAGAAGCAGTATGCCAGGATTGTCGCCGGGTCACGTGGAGCAGCAGCTTCCATCCAGCCGGTTAAAAAAGAAAGAGAAGGAAAATCCATATATGAGACTTCCGATTTCTGGCTGAAGCTGCCGGCTGGATGGGAAGGCAGCTATATTACAGAAGAAGATGATTCCTGTGTAGCATTTTACGCTAAGAAATGCTATGAGGAAGACAAAAAAGGCTGGCTGTTTTCCGTCATGCGGTTTGAAGACGACTCCTATCAGGAGATGCCGGCTTGGAAGCTGGCAGGCAGATGGAATGGCATGAACTATGTGGTTTCCATCCCAAAGTCAATACCGCTGGAAGGCGTGTCGGAAGATGCAGTGAAGCAGTACCGGAAACTGGCCAGGTCTGCGGAGAAAGCATTTTATACTATACAGCCATAGAAAGCAGGACTCTTATAAAAGTCACAGCGTAAATATATGCTGCAAACACAGACAGATACAATAAAACGCAGGGGATTGGGGACATGGGATGAGATAGCACAGGCAATGTGCCAGTCTGAATTAGTGCATGAAACAAACATGCTGCTCAGTTTTGTGCCGCTTATTGCTGTCAGATGGTTCGGATCATTTTATGTATTTCTGCTGACATCTATAGGCGGCTGTATATTTGATCTTGTATTTGTTATTATGCAGAGATATAACAGGACGCATGTAATAAAGATCGCATTAAAGAAGCGGTAGATGCGCCTTAACGAATCAGATTTCGTTAAACAAACATTTAGACAGAAAAACAAAGCTGCCTGCATATGGACGGCTTTATTTTTCGTAATTATTTTACCGGACTCAGCTATGCAGGGGGATGATGCACTTCTGAAAAACAGCTTCCAGACTTGTATTATCACCTTTTTCCAGCGAATCAATGCTTGCCTGCAGCATTTCATTACGGGCATGTATGAGTTAAATCAATTAAATAACCGCATTTTAAGCACAGTTCTCGGCAAAATTCTCCTTGGGAACGTCCATTTCTCTAGAGCGTGTTTGAAAAATGATTTGTTTTGGAGGCCGATGTCGGCTGTGTCATCGTAGAAAACAATAGAAGCAACTCCATTTACGAAAATAACGATTCATGATATTACAGGTATTACAATGGTTAATAAAACCACATTTTATAAATATTATGCAGATAAATATGATCTGCGTAAAAACTGGTTGCAGAAGCAATTGTTAAATTTCGGGAAAGTATTGATCTTTCTTTTGTCCATATGAATCACGTATCTGTAGAAAACTATGCGAATGATGTTCAGGATGCACTGCGTTTCATTTATAAAAACCGAGAGAACTATCGATATTTTGGCATCCAAATATGGAGCTGGATGTTATTTCCGAATGCAGAAAGCATTTCTTTTTCTCTAATGTAATGATGGAGGAATGGTTTTTGTTTTACCTGGACTTTGCAGTAAATGCAAAGTCCCAAAGTTATAATGTTATCTTCCACTTTTTAACAGTGTTTGTTAAAAATAATAAATTTTAACTTAATAAAAATGCTGTTCTTTTACAGGAGTTATCTGATAACCTGAACGGTAAAAGCAGTTGTCTGAGGTGGAATGCCTGCCGTCATAAAGGATGCATGTTCTACCCGTACGCGAAATCCCGGACGTAATGCAGAAAGACGAGTTCGTCTTCCAAAGAGATCCAATATCACGGTATCCGGGAGAATATGAAACCGTATCGCAGAAGACGGGTTCTGGCTGGTCAGCACAATGATAAAATTATTTCTGGCATTAACTTCTGCAATTCGGCCGGTAGTAGTCACCGACTGAACCGGACGTTCGGTTATGCGTATAAAAAATGCCTGCGCCTGCGGTGGAATGCTTCTTGTCATAGCGGAAGAAAAACTGGCATCGATGGTCATGCCACGTTCCAGTTCGTTTGGGCGGATATTGCGGCCCTGCTCATCATAGATATCGGTGCTTTGATTTACCACAAGCCGAACAGTGTCTGACGGCGTGCTGCATCCGGCACAGTTTGTATAGGAAATGGTTACAAAAACGGCGCCGCGGTCTCTGGCAATATCCTCGATGAGCGCAGAAAATACGCGAATCACATTTCGATCCGGTCTTCTGGAGGAAGAAAAGTTGTCAATATAATCCATGAAAATACCTGAGTCCTGTTTTCTCTATTAATATATGCAGCTATAACAATATCGTTCGGGTATGGGAGCCTGACGTTTTTTTATTTATGGTAAATCATTACTATTTTCGGGTCAGGAACGCGCACTGGCTGCGCGTTCCGTGAGAACATGATTGAGGAGTGAGGGGCGATTTTGCGAAGCAAACTCTCAATATCGCCCCGAATCGTTACTATGAGCGGCCCCAGGCCGTGAATAGTAACGGTAAATCGGATAAATTGCAACAGAAAAAGAAAATGAGTTGAAATAACCTGCAAAGAAGATTATAATAATTCACATATGCATCGCTTCCGGTTCATGATCTAAGCAGCTGTCAGCCAATTCTTTGACAGCTGCCGGGAAAGATCATAAAAAATACGTAACAGGGCAGCCTGCCCACATTGTTATAAAAATAGAGGAAGGTGTCAAAATAAAAACAGAACAAAGAACAGGAGGAGTTTCTTATGGCAGCATTTTTAGGAAGTTTTATGGAATATGTGCTAAAAGCCATTATTTATGCAGTGATTGCGCTGCTCGGTGTAAAAGCAGGTAAAGCGCTTCGTGAAAACAAAGACGCAAAAAATACGTCAACGGTGCGGATCCATAATACCGGCCGCAGATAAAGCATTTGGAGGACAAACAGTGTGAAAAAGAGTTACGGCGTAAATGAATTACGCAGAATGTTTTTAGAGTTTTTTGAAAGTAAAGAGCATCTGGCAATGAAAAGTTTTTCTTTAGTGCCCCATAATGATAACAGCTTATTGTTAATCAATGCCGGAATGGCTCCGCTGAAACCGTATTTTACCGGACAGGAAATACCGCCGAAAAAGCGTGTGACGACTTGTCAAAAGTGTATCCGTACAGGGGATATTGAAAATGTTGGCAAGACAGCAAGACATCTGACTTTTTTTGAAATGCTCGGTAATTTCTCGTTTGGCGATTATTTTAAGCATGAAGCGATCGCCTGGTCGTGGGAATTTTTGACAAAAACGCTGGGACTTGAGGAAGACAGGCTCTATCCGTCTATTTACGGAGAAGATGAGGAAGCATTTGAAATCTGGAAAAATGAGATTGGCGTTGCACCGGAGAAGATTACAAGATTTTATCGGGATGAGGATGGAAAATGCGATAATTTCTGGGAGCATGGCGCTGGTCCATGCGGGCCTTGTTCCGAGATCTATTATGACCGCGGCGAAGCTTACGGATGCGGACGGGCGGATTGCAAGGTAGGCTGTGATTGTGACCGCTTTATGGAAGTCTGGAATAATGTTTTTACGCAGTTTGATGGTGACGGCAAAGGGCATTATGAAGAGCTGGCACAGAAAAATATTGATACAGGAATGGGGCTGGAGCGTCTTGCGGTCGTTATGCAGGAGGTAGATTCTGTTTTTGACATCGACACGATGAAAGCGATTCGTGATAAGGTGTGTGAACTGTCCCATAAAGTTTACCAGACAGATGATCTTGATGATATTTCGATCCGCCTGATTACGGATCATATCCGCTCTGCTACATTTATGGTATCCGATGGCATTATGCCTTCGAATGAAGGACGCGGCTATGTTTTGCGGCGTTTAATCCGGCGTGCGGCAAGACACGGGCGTATGCTTGGCATTTCAGGCGCGTTTCTTGCAAAGCTCAGCAATACGGTAATTACAGAAAGCTGTGACGGATATCCGGAGCTGGAAGAAAAGAAGGAATTTATATTTAAAGTATTGACGCAGGAAGAAGAAAAATTTAATAAAACAATCGATCAGGGGCTTGCGATCTTAGCGGATATGCAAAAGGCAATGGAAGAAAAAGGAAGCAAAACGCTTTCCGGTGAAGATGCATTTAAGCTGTATGATACGTATGGATTTCCTTTGGACTTAACAGAGGAGATTTTAGAGGAAAAAGGATTCACGATAGATGAAGACGGTTTTTATTCTTGCATGGAAAAGCAGCGTACAAAAGCGAGAAAAGCGAGAAAAGCTACAAATTATATGGGCGCTGACGTAACGGTTTATGAATCGATTGATCCGGGTATTACGACCGAATTTACAGGTTACGGCAGACTGTCAGACAGTTCTGAAATTACAGTTATGACGACGGATACGGAGATTACCGAAGCATTATCTGATGGTGAACGTGGAACGGTTATTGTAGAAAAAACGCCGTTCTATGCAGCTATGGGCGGTCAGATTGGCGATACGGGCTATATTCGGACGAAAGACGGAGAATTTAAAGTAGAAGATACGATAAAATTGCTGGGCGGCAAAGTTGGCCATATTGGAATATGTACGGGCGGTATGTTAAAAACAGGCGATAACGTGCAGTTAGAAGTTGACGGTGCGCGCAGAGCAAGGATCGAAAAAAATCATAGTGCAACACATCTTTTGCAGAAAGCATTGCGCGATGTGTTAGGAGCGCATGTAGAACAGGCTGGTTCTGAGGTGACGCCGGACAAGCTGCGGTTTGACTTTACCCATTTTTCAGCGATGACACAAGAGGAGATTGGCCGTGTAGAAGCGCTTGTGAATGAAAAAATAGCGGCGTCGCTTGCTGTTCAGACAGATATTATGACACTGGATGAAGCGAAGCAAACAGGTGCAATGGCTTTGTTTGGAGAAAAATATGGAGAAACGGTGCGCGTTGTCCGTATGGGAGACTTTTCCGTAGAACTTTGCGGCGGAACGCATGTAGGCAATACAAACGCAATTACAGCGTTTAAAATTATTTCAGAAAGTGGCGTTGCGGCAGGAGTGCGGCGTATAGAAGCATTAACGTCTCATGCTGTGTTTGCGTATTATGATAACATTGAGCAGACGCTAGTGAACGCTGCTAAAACGGTGAAAGCAACACCGGCAAACTTAATTGAAAAACTGGAGCATCTAATGGCGGAAATGAAAGCGCTTGCCAGCGAAAATGAGTCATTGAAATCACAGGCAGCAAAAGAAGCGCTTGGAGATGTGATGGATCAGGTGCAGGAAATCAAAGGAATCAAGTTTCTGGCAGCAAAAGTGTCCGGCGTAGATATGAACGGGCTGCGTGACCTTGGAGACCAGTGGAAAGCCAAATTAGGTGAAGGGGTTATTTTGCTTGCATCCGATACAGCCGGAAAAGTAAATCTGGTTGCAATGGCGACAGAACATGCAATGGCAGCCGGTGCACATGCAGGCAATCTGATACGGGCTGCTGCAGGTAAAGTTGGCGGCGGCGGGGGAGGACGTCCAAATATGGCGCAGGCCGGGGGCAAGAATCCTGCCGGTATTGACGATGCGTTAAAAGAGGCGGCTGCAGCATTAGAAGGTATGCTGAAATAGCAAAAATCAATCAAACACAGTTCGGAAGAAATAAAATGCCGAGCTGTGTTTTTCTTGTTGCCAGGAATTATTCTGAGAGTTTTTTCTGTGTCGGTTCCGATTCGGGATAAATTTCCTGTATTTGATCCATATACGTTTTCATCAGTTTATTTAAAATGCGAAGATGGCGGTTATCCATATCTTCCAGCATCATATCAATATCGCGTATCAGCTTATTGTGCTGGACTTTTGGATTGTTCGGATCCGAAGTAAGCGCTGCAATATTCGTGTTTAAATATTCTGCGATTTGAAAAAGGGTATCCAGACTGACAGACTTTACACCGCGTTCCAGTTTGCTAATCAGGCTTAATGACAGGAATAAATCATCTGCCATTTTTTGCTGTGTGATATGCAGTTCTTTTCTACGGTTTTGTATATTAGAGCCAAGTATTTTATAATCCAGTGGCATAAAGTTATCCTCCCAGGGTAAGTCAAGTGTTTTCTTTTCATTATAATTGAAAGTAATTCTCTAAAAGTGGCACTAATAGTATTATCAGAATATTGACTTTAGCATTAAAGATGTTATAATACAAATGATAATAATAGTATACTAATACAGTAATAATTTTGAACAGGAGCTGGCATAAAATATATGCAGATGGTTCCTTAAGTAATAATATCGTAAAGGAAGGCATAACAATGAGATTTTTATTTTTAAAAGAACTGTTTTTTATGAAGCAAAAAATACAGGAGAAGAAGGATTGTTGGCATCTGCTTACCTGTACAGTACAGAAAGAACAGTATGTGAACTATTGCAGACTGCTGCATAACGCACAGATTGATTATCGGATTTGGATGCGCGAGGATGGCCCTGTATTGCTTCATATGCTGCATATCTATCAAAATGAGGCCTGTTATCAGTTACAGTTCGATTTCTTTGTGCGCAGAAATGATTTTAAAAGAGCATGTCATGCACTAAAGAATGGCGCAAGAGAAGAGTTAAATGAAAAACAATATGATAATAAAGCTCTGGAGCATAGTTAAACCATGTTTCAGAGTTTCTTTTTTATAAAATAGTTTTTTATAGAATTCATAATTTTTTTAGAATTAATTGTAAAAAGTGAGAAAAAGAGAGATAATAAGAGATAATAAGAGATAAAACTAAAAAATATAATAATAATCAGAAAATGTTATACTTGCGAAACGAAAGATAAAAACATATGATATGAACTATCAGTTAGCACTCAAAACAAGCGAGTGCTAATAACAGAAACAGATCACAGGGTTTGAATGGAAAACATAGGATTTGAATGAAAAAGAAAAGTTTTCAAAAATTCAAAAAGAAGAGTTTTCAAAAAAGAGTGATGAAAAAAGGAGGAAATATTCATGAAATTAGTACCATTATCAGACAGAGTCGTATTAAAACAGTGTGAAGCAGAGGAAACAACAGCATCAGGCATTATTTTAACAAGCGCCTCACAGGAAAAGCCGCAAGAAGCTGAGGTAATCGCTGTTGGGCCGGGCGGCGTCGTAGATGGGAAAGAGATTACAATGCAGGTAAAAGAAGGACAGAAAGTTATTTATTCTAAATATGCAGGAACAGAAGTAAAGATTGACGGAACAGAATATATCATTGTCCGCCAGAATGATATTCTTGCAGTTGTTGAATAAAGAAACCATGAACAAATCTGATTAGTGAGTTTTATGAAAGAAGAGCTTCCAGTAAGAAGAGCTTCCTAAAAGAAGATTTTTCAATAAAGAAGTTTTCAATAAAGAAGAGTTTTTAATAAAGTCGAGTTTTTAAAAAGAAGAATTTCAAAAAGAAGATTTTTCAATAGTGAATGATAATATAGAAGAAAGAAAAGAGGAAAAAAATCATGGCAAAGGAAATTAAATACGGTGCAGAAGCAAGAGCTGCATTAGAAGCTGGCGTAGATAAATTGGCAAATACTGTTTGTGTAACACTTGGACCAAAAGGAAGAAACGTAGTTTTAGATAAATCTTATGGAGCTCCTTTAATTACGAATGACGGTGTTACAATCGCCAAGGAAATTGAACTGGAAGATCCGTTTGAAAATATGGGCGCTCAGCTTGTAAAAGAAGTTGCAACAAAAACAAACGATGTAGCCGGCGATGGTACAACAACTGCTACCGTACTGGCTCAGGCAATGGTATCAGAAGGCATTAAAAATCTTGCAGCCGGAGCAAATCCAATCAGTTTAAGAAGAGGAATGAAAAAAGCAACAACCGTAGCTGTAGAAGCTCTGCAGGAAATGAGCCAGAAAGTGGATGGTAAGAATCACATCGCTAAAGTTGCAGCAATTTCTGCCGGTGATGAAGAAGTCGGCAATCTGGTAGCAGATGCAATGGAAAAAGTATCCAAAGACGGTGTTATTACCATTGAAGAATCTAAGACGATGCAGACAGAGCTTGACCTCGTAGAAGGCATGCAGTTTGACCGTGGTTATATTTCCGCTTATATGGCGACAGATATGGATAAAATGGAAGCTATTTTAGAAGATCCATATATTTTAATTACAGATAAGAAAATTTCCAATATTCAGGAAATTCTTCCATTATTAGAGCAGGTTGTTAAGACAGGTGCAAAGCTGTTAATCATTGCAGAAGATGTAGAGGGCGAAGCGCTTACAACATTAATCGTTAACAAACTGCGTGGTACGTTCAATGTAGTAGCTGTAAAAGCGCCTGGCTATGGCGACAGAAGAAAAGCTATGTTAGAAGACATTGCTATTTTGACTGGCGGACAGGTTATTTCTTCTGAATTAGGCTTAGAATTAAAAGATGCTGAATTAGAGCAGTTAGGACGTGCAAAATCTGTAAAAGTACAGAAAGAAAATACGGTGATTGTAGACGGTATGGGTGAAAAAGCAGATATTGACGCAAGAATCAACCAGATTAAGAGCCAGATCGAAGAAACGACTTCTGAATTTGACAAAGAAAAATTACAGGAAAGACTTGCAAAACTGGCAGGCGGCGTAGCAGTTATCCGTGTAGGGGCTGCAACGGAAACAGAGATGAAGGAAAGCAAACTGCGTATGGAAGACGCGTTAAATGCTACCAGAGCCGCAGTAGAAGAAGGTATTATTGCAGGCGGCGGTTCTGCCTATATTCACGCATCTAAGAAGGTTGCAGATCTTGCAGAATCTCTGGAAGGCGATGAAAAGACAGGTGCAAAAGTAATTTTAAAATCACTGGAAGCTCCATTATTCTACATCGCAGCAAATGCCGGCCTGGAAGGCGCAGTCATCATTAACAAAGTAAAAGATTCACAGACAGGCATTGGTTTTGACGCAACAGCAGAAGAATATGTAGACATGGTAAAAGCAGGTATTTTGGATCCGGTAAAAGTAACGAGAAGCGCACTGCAGAATGCAACTTCCGTAGCAGCTACGTTATTGACAACAGAATCCGTTGTAGCAAATATTAAGGAAGATACCCCAGCTATGCCGGCAGGAAATCCGGGCATGGGCATGATGTAAGAAATACGATATAAAAATACGATAAATAAAAATTATAAAAGCCGTTTGAAATCCGGGTGATTTCAGACGGCTTTTGCTTGTAAGTATTTTTCAGGTGTGATACAATGCATTGCAGGGCAGACTAATAGGAACAAAAGTTTCTGGAATGTTTATAATTTTTAGAAGTGGAGGTTATAAAAATGGGCAGAATAGCTGTTGTAACTGATTCAAACAGCGGAATTACACAGGCAGAGGCAAAAGAGCTGGGAATTACAGTCATAGCGATGCCTTTTTATATTCAGGGAAATACTTTTTATGAAGATGTGAATCTGACACAAGAGCAGTTCTATGAAAAGTTGGCAGAAGGCGGTGATATTTCGACTTCTATGCCCGCAGTTGGCGATGTAACGGATTTGTGGGACAAGCTGTTAAAAGATTATGATGAGATTGTGCACATACCAATGTCATCAGGGCTTAGCAGTTCGTGCGAAACGGCATTTATGTTGTCACAGTCTTATCAGGGACGCGTGCAGGTTGTAAATAACCAGCGCATTTCTGTGACACAAAGGCGTTCTGTCATGGACGCGCTCGCACTTGCAGAAAAAGGAAAAGATGCGCTGGAGATCAAAGAGCTGTTAGAGCGTGAAAAATTTGAATCCAGTATTTACATTATGGTAGATACATTAAAATATCTGAAAAAAGGCGGGCGGATTACGCCGACAGCTGCAGCTCTTGGAACTTTGCTTCGAATTAAACCGGTGCTGCAGATTCAGGGAGAAAAGCTGGATGCATTTGCAAAGGCAAGAACCGTCAAGCAGGCAAAAAGCATTATGATCGAAGCAATGCTTAGCGATTGTAAAAACCGGTTTGGAGATGAGAGCGGCAGCAATTTGTATATCGATATCGCTTATACGTATGACAAAGACGCCGCGCTGCAGTTTGAAAAAGAAGTCAGGGAAGTGTTTCAAGACCAGCAGTGTATCATCAATCCGTTGTCTTTAAGCGTATCCTGTCATATCGGACCAGGGGCGTTAGCGGTCGCATGTTCTCATAAGTTTGCAGAATAAAGCTTTACTTCTGAAGCGGAGTCGTGTATAATCAGAAAGTAAAAACGGAAAATATTACAATATGCCGGTCAGCAGGAAATGTCTGCCTATGGCGAAATTGTAACAAACAGATCAAAAACAGATCAGGCAGGTTTTTACAACCTGTCTTTTTTGTGAAAAAAACGGATTCACAGGAGGTAAGTATTGATGGTAAAAGCAGTAGTAGGTGCGAACTGGGGAGACGAAGGGAAAGGTAAGATAACGGATATGCTGGCAGAACATGCTGATATTATTGTCCGTTTTCAGGGAGGAGCAAATGCAGGGCATACGATTAAAAACCATTATGGAAAATTTTCACTGCACACGCTTCCGTCCGGCGTATTTTATGGTCATACAACAAGTGTCATAGGAAATGGAGTGGCATTAGACATCCGTAAATTATTTCAGGAAGTCGGCTCCATTGTAAAACAGGGAGTTCCACAGCCTAAAATTCTTGTTTCAGATCGGGCGCAGATCGTAATGTCTTACCATGTACTGTTCGATCAATATGAAGAGGAGCGGCTTGGCAGCAAGTCATTCGGTTCTACCAAGTCCGGCATTGCACCGTTTTTTTCGGATAAATACGCAAAGATTGGCTTTCAGGTAAGTGAACTGTTTGATGAAGCTCTGCTTTTAGAAAAGGCAGCACGTGTCTGCGAGATTAAAAATGTGCAGTTAGAGCATCTTTATCATAAGCCGCTGCTAAAAGCCGATGATCTTATGGCAGAATTACAGGAATACAGACAGATGGTGGAGCCGTATGTTACAGATGTTTCTGCTTATTTGCATCAGGCATTAAAAGAAGGGAAAACTGTCCTGTTGGAAGGCCAGCTTGGTACGTTAAGAGATCCGGATCATGGTATTTATCCAATGGTCACCTCATCCCCTACCTTAGCAGGCTATGGAGCAATAGGCGCCGGAATACCGCCATATGAGATTCAGCAGGTCATTACAGTGTGCAAAGCTTATTCCAGTCAGGTAGGAGCCGGAGCATTTGTCAGTGAGATTTTTGGAGACGAAGCGGATGAATTAAGAAACCGCGGAGGAGATGGCGGTGAATATGGCGCAACAACCGGACGTCCGCGCAGAGTCGGATGGTTTGACTGTGTGGCAAGCAAATATGGATGCCGTTTGCAGGGTACAACAGATGTAGCGTTTACCGTATTAGACGTGCTTGGATATCTGGATGAGATTCCTGTATGTGTCGGTTATGACATCGAAGGCGAAATAACGACGGATTTTCCGACTACGGCAAAGCTTCAGAAGGCAAAACCGGTATATGAAAAGCTGCCGGGATGGAAATGTGATATCACAGGCATTAAAAAATATGAAGAACTGCCGGAAAACTGCCGCAAATATATAGAATTTATAGAATCTCAGATTGATTATCCGATTACAATGATTTCAAATGGGCCGTCCAGGACAGATATTATCAAACGTCAACAGACTGGCCGATACAGATAGATTGAGGATTGCAGATGATAAAAAATATAATTTTAGATGTGGGAATGGTACTCGTTGATTTCTGCTGGGAAGACCTGTTCAAACAGTTGGGCATTACAGGAGAAGCTTTTGAAGCGGTAGCAGATGCTACTGTACGTACGCAGGATTGGAATGAATATGACCGCAGCGCCAAACAGGATGAAGAGATATTGAGAGGTTTCATAGCCAATGCGCCGGATTACAGGCAGCAGATTCAGCTTTTTTGGGATCATATGTCCGGAATGATTCAGCAGTATCCATATGCAGAATCTTGGATGAAGTCATTGAAAGAAAGCGGTTATGACGTTTATATTTTGTCAAATTATGCCAGAAGGACGTATGAGCTTACGAAAGAAGATGGGCTTAGTTTTCTGTCTCTGGCAGATGGAGCTGTGTTTTCCTTCGAGACAGGGCATATTAAGCCTGAAAAGGAGATTTACCACGTAATCATGGATAAATACACGCTGCAGCCAAAAGAATGTGTGTTTATCGATGATAATGCGGCGAATCTTGTTTATCCGAAAGAGCTCGGATGGAGTACGATTCAGTTTCATAATATTGCACAGGTGAAGGAAGAACTTCATGTGCTTGGCGTACAATAGACAATCAGATATGTATCAATATTATTTCGAGAAGAAAAAAGTTGAAATCCTCAGTGCAGCAGATACTGTGCTGAGGATTTTTTGATATTGCGGATTCACAAAAAAATCACAGACAGAACGCGGATAAAACACATTTATTTTTTACTATATTACAAGATAAAACGACTGTGTCTGTTTTATAGTAGCAGTTCAGAAAACCATGGAACTGTTACGTATCCAGCCATTGGAAATCGCTTTGCGATGGGCCGGATACCTGGAAACCACTACATTTTTATAAGGTCAACAGTAAATGTGCAGACCTGCCTGAACTGTTACGTTTTATATGCCATTACAGAAGGTTTTTTATTTTATGGCAGGTCGTGAGACAGATAAAAGAAACACAGTTGTTTTGTAAAATGGGAATGCTGTTTTACAGGCATTTCGGAAGAACTGGGAGGAAAATAGTGATAGAAATCAGCCATTTGTCAAAAAAGTATGGGGATCAGACGGCCGTAGATGATTTGACGTTGCATATTGAATCCGGAAAGATCTACGGGTTTCTTGGGCCGAACGGAGCCGGCAAGTCTACGACGATGAATATGATTACCGGGTACATAGCGGCTACCGAGGGTACGGTAAAGATCAATGGGTTTGATATTTTTAAACAGCCGGAACAGGCCAGAAAGTGCGTAGGCTATCTGCCGGAACAGCCGCCGTTATATATGGATATGACAGTAGCAGAATACTTGAAATTTGCAGCAAATTTAAAAAAGATACCAAAAGAGAAAAAACGCCGGTATATCGATGAAGCGATGGAGCTTACAAAGATTACGGATATGGAAAACCGTCTGATACGCAATCTGTCTAAAGGCTATCGCCAAAGAGTAGGATTTGCGCAGGCGGTTTTAGGTTATCCAGAGGTAATTATTCTGGATGAACCAACCGTTGGTCTGGATCCACAGCAGATGATAGAAATTCGCAGTCTGATCCGCAGTCTCGGAAAGAAACATACAGTTATTTTAAGCTCTCATATTTTATCGGAAGTAAGGGAAGTATGTGAACATATTTTTATTATTTCAAAAGGCCGTCTGGCAGCCAGTGATACAACACAAAATCTTATTGAAAAAATGTCAGGAGAGCAGGAGATTCGCTTACTGATAAAAGGAGAAAAGGATGCCGTGATGCAGATCATACCGCGGGCAGATGGCATTGCGTCCGTATCCGTTACAAAAGACAGGGAAGAAGGTTATCTGCGTGCTGTGCTGCGTGCAGATAAAGGCGCAGATATAAGAGAACAAGTGTTTTTTGCATTTGCAAAAGCGGGCATTCCGATTTTGGAGATGACCGCTGCCGGAAAGTCTCTGGAACAGGTATTTTTGGAACTGACAGATCAGAGCAGGAGCCAGCAGGAACATATGCAAAAAGAACAAGAGGATATACCGAAAGATCCGGACAGCATACAAAAAGATCAGCCTGTCGTGGAAGAAAATCAGGACGGCAGACAGGAAGTGCAAGAGCATATGCAGAAAGAGCAGGAGGATATCTAGATGAGAGCAATATGGAAAAGAGAATTTCAGGCATGTTTTCAGTCGGTCATCGGATGGCTGTTTCTGGCTGTTACATTAGCATTTTATTTTTTGTATTATTATGTTTATAGCCTTTCCTATGGCTATCCATACATATCGTATTCACTAAATGCAATCGCGTTTATATTTTTAGTAACGGTTCCGGTTCTTACAATGCGTATTTTAGCAGAAGAGCGTCATGCAAAAACAGATCAGTTGATTCTGACGGCGCCTGTGAGCGTTGGTAAAGTTGTACTTGGAAAATATTTGGCGTTGGCAGCAGTATTTTCTGCTGCAATGGTGTGTATCAGCCTGTCACCGCTGCTGCTTGGCCGTTTTGGCACGATTCCGTATATGGAAAGTTATGTAGCGATTTTAGGATTTTGGCTGTATGGACTAACCTGTATTGCAATTGGCACATTTGTATCGTCTCTGACAGAGAGTCAGGTGATCTCAGCAGTTTTGTCATTTGTGTTTTTGTTCCTTGGATATATGATGGATGGAATTACGCAAACGATCTCGTCCGGCGGGAACTTTGTTACACGCATATTGGGCTGTTATAATCTGACGGCAGGTCTGGATCGGTTAACAAACGGCCAGCTGGATCTGACTGCGGTTGTTTATTATATCAGCATGATAATTCTGTTCTTATTTTTGACAACTCAGTCGATTCAGAAACGTCGCTGGTCTGCCAGCAGGAAAAAGATTGGGATGGGCATTTTTAATATCGGATTTTGTGCTGCAGCGGTGGCGGCGGTTGTAATCATGAATCTGATTGCAGGGACATTGCCAACAACGCTTACGAATATTGATTGTACGGAATCTAAACTGTATTCCATTACGGAGGATACAAAAAAAATTCTCGCAGCCTTGGATCAGAAGGTAGAGCTTTATGTGATTGCTTCTGAAACGTCCAAAGATGAACAGTTAGCGGCTACACTTCAAAAATATGAGGAATTATCTGATAATATAAAAGTAACTTATGTGGATCCGGCTGTGTCTCCGAATTTTTACCAGAAATACACACAGGAGCGAATTTCGGGAAACAGTGTGATTGCAGTATGCAGCGAACGGTCAAAAGTGATTGATTACAGTGATGTTTATGAGACAGAGGTGGATTATCAGACGTATACATCTCAAACTACCGGATATGATGCGGAAGGGCAGCTTACCAGTGCGATTCAATATGTGACAAATGAAGACATGCAGACTGTCTATGCGCTCACCGGTCATGGAGAAAGCTCTGTAAGCGGCCGTTTTAAAGAATCTATTGAAAAAATGAATCTTGGATTAAAGGATTTAAATTTACTGGAAGCCGATGAGATTCCAAAAGACTGTCAATTGCTATTGATTCTTGGGCCGGCATCTGATTTTTCTGAAGATGATGCCCAAAAAGTATTAAATTATCTGGCAGATGGCGGTAAAGTATTTATTACAACGCAGTATACGACAGAGACAATGGAGCAGTTTCAAAGTATTTTAAAAGCTTATGGACTTGAGTTGAACAATGGTATGGTGATAGAGACAAATGACGGTAACTATTATCAAAATCCAATGTATTTGCTGCCGGATATTTCTTATGATACCGTTACTTCTGAAGTATCCAATGAATATGTCTTTGTTCCATACGCGCAAGGATTAACGCAGGTGCAGGAACAGGAAGATGAAACGGTGTCTTATACAGAGCTGCTTACAACATCAAAACAAGCGTTTTTGAAAGAAGATGTACAGAATATGACCAGTTTCGAAAAAGAAAAAGGAGATGTCCAGGGGCCGTTTACCATCGGTATATCTGTTGCAGACTCCAAATCTCAGGCACAGCTTATGGTATATACATCTACGATGATGTTTGCAGATGACGCAGATCGGCAAGTATCCGGCAACAATTCAGCTTTATTTGCATCATCTGTCCGGAATCTGGCTGCAGAGACGGATACTTCTAATTTGATTGTGATTCCTGTAAAACCGTATACATTGGAATCCATTGTGATTTCTCAGGGCACGATGATTATTATTGGATTTTGCAGCGTGATTGCGGTTCCAATTTTATTAGCAGCAGTTGGGATAGCAATCTGGATGCGCAGAAGAAAAGCATAGAGGGAGGGAAGTTTATTTATGCAAAAAAAACAGGTCGTTCAGTTTTTGACGCTTCTTTTGTTTATACTGATAATGGCAGGCGCATATATGGGAATTCGTTCTTATCAGGCAAGACAGGAAAAAGAAAAAAACAAACAGGAAGCAGAAGCGGTGATGCCATTGACTTCTTTTCCATCGGACAGTGTGACAGCCATCAGCTATGATTTGGATGGAACGAAATATACTTTTGAAAAAGACGGAGAAAAATGGAAGGCCGCTGACAGTGATATCATACTGGATCAGGATGCTTTTACAGATTTTTTACAAAAAGCAGGTTCTATTACATCGGAAACAAAAGTAGAAGCACAGGAAGGAGAGGACTATGGATTTTCTAATCCATCGCGCACAGTAACGGTTACAACTCAAAATGGGACTTCTTCTCTGATTTTTGGAATGAAAAATGAAATGCTTGGACAGTATTATGTGAAGACAAGTGAGAACAGCAGCATTTATCTTGTAGAGGAATCTGTATATACTGCGTTTGATAAGACGGCAGAAGATTTTGAACAGGAGAAAACGCAAACGGATACGGATGATAAATCATAGTGCAAATTTAAGTGCCTGAGTTTTTGCGAATGAAACAAATAAAAACAACCGCCAGATTTAATTTTGGCGGTTGTTTTATAACATTTTTATTTCAGATTATTTTTTTTGTGATTTTCGTCTTCCATTTTACGAAGTGTTTCCTGCAGTTCTTTCTCGTTTTTGCCTTTTGCAAGCCGGTAAATAACCGTATAACCCCAGAGTAAGACAGGTACAAGTATGGTGCACGTCACAGAGGCTTTGAACATAAACATATCGTTTCCGGTATCAAAAATAGCACAAAGAAGTGTGATGAAATACATGGCAACTAATAATACAATTCCAATGATAGCAAGTATACGTTTCAGCTGTTTCATAAAACACCTCATATTTTTAAATAATAGCAAAGTTTGGAGTACAGATCGCGGAAAGGAATTTTCAAACACGCTCCAGCGTAAAACGGGATAAAAACTGTTTCGTACGTTCTTCACGCGGATGTTCCATAACTTCGTAAGGGTCGCCTTGCTCCAAAATACATCCGTCGTCCATAAATATGACATGATTTGCAACGTCCCGCGCAAATGCCATTTCGTGCGTAACAATAATCATCGTGGTTTGCTGATCTGCCAGTTCCCGGATAACTTTTAACACTTCTCCGGTCAATTCAGGGTCCAGGGCGGAAGTTGGTTCATCAAAGCAGAGAATATCCGGCGTCAGCGCCAGAGCACGTGCGATAGCGACTCTTTGGCATTGTCCTCCAGATAGTTGATGTGGGTAGTTGTGCATCCGGTCACGAAGTCCCATCTGCTGCAGCAGCGATTGCGCCTGTAATTCGATTTCCTTCTGAATTTCTTTTTTTCTTGCTTTATAATCCGGTTCGTCTTTTGCAAGCAGCTCTTTTGCAAGCATGACATTCTGCAGTGCGGTATATTGCGGAAACAGATGAAACGATTGAAAAACAAGGCCAAAATGCAGGCGTTTTCTGCGAATTTCCTGTTCGCTATGCGCAGATATATGATCTGCATCAAATAAAGTTTCCCCATTGACACGGATAATTCCTCCATCTGGCCGTTCCAGAAAGTTCAGACAGCGCAGCAAAGTTGTCTTGCCGCTGCCGGAAGAGCCGATGATCGAAACGACTTGTCCCTGTTCCAGAGAAAAACTGATATCCTTAAGCACTTGTGTATGTTCAAAAGTTTTGCGGATATGTTCTACTTCTAATATTGGCATGAGAGTTCCTCCTAATGATAAAAGTGATATTTCTACATTTTTTAGCGGAAATAGTCTAATTTCTTTTCCAGTTTGCCAAGCGCTAACGTAAGGATACCATTAAAAATAAGGTAATATACTGCGGTAAAAAACAGCGGCCAGATTGCGCCGGAAATACCGTGAGACCCCTTCATAAAAGCTTCTCCTGCCCAAATCAGTTCTTGTAACGCAATAATTTGAGACAATGAAGTATCTTTTACGAGCGTAATAATTTCGTTTGACATCGGAGGAACAATCCGCTTAATCATTTGGAGCAAAGTCACCTTAAAGAAAATCTGGCTTCTTGTCATGCCAAGCACAAGTCCGGCTTCTGTCTGCCCTACGGGAATTCCCTGGATACCGCCACGGTATATTTCGGAAAAGTAACAGGCGTAATTTAATACAAATGACACGGAAGCTGCAAAAAAGCGTCCGGACTGGCTTCCGCCCCATATATGTATATCTAATGCAAGACTTGGAAAATAAAAAACGATCAAAAGCTGAATCATAAGCGGAGTGCCGCGCATTATCCAGACAAATAATCTTGTAATATAACGAAGCGGCGCAAAACGGCTCATCGAACCAAAAGCAATGATAAGTCCGAGCGGAAATGCACCTATCAATGTTACAAAAAAGAGTTTTAATGTCTGTAAAAATCCAATGTTTAGTGCTTTGACAACAATTGGAAATTGTTCCAGAAAAAGTTCCATTTACGTATCCTGCTTTCTCTAAAAATGGGAACCGCTCATTCTGCTCTAAAGCAGAATGAACGGTTAAGACAAAGACTACTGTTCTACTACAGCTGCCTGTACACCATAAGTTTCTGCACATTGTGTCATACTGCCGTCTGCATAGGATGCAGCAAAAAAGTCATTTAAAGCAGCAGCAAGGTCAGAACCTTTACGGAACCCTACGCCATATTCTTCATTATTTAAGCCAACCGTATAAGTAAGGTCTGCATAACCGGTACCATCGCCTACCATGGCAGCTGCCATCAGAGAATCGATAATGGCTGCATCTGCGGTACCGGCAGCCACTTCCATCAGGGCAGCAGACTGCTGCTGTACCGGAGTATAGCTGAAATTATTGGCTTTTGCCTGCGCTTCACCTGCGCTTCCGGCTTCGACTGCAAAGTTCAGTTCTTTTAAGCTTTCTACATCCTGATATAAGTCAGCCTGATCTGCTGAGACAATCACAACCTGTGCATTATTGCAGTATGCTTTGGAGCATTCCATCGCGCTGGTCACTTCATCAGTAAGTGTCATGCCATTCCATACGCAGTCGATTGTTTTTCCTTCTAATTCAAATACTTTATTATCCCAGTCAATTTCGACAAAATCTGCGGTAACCCCAAGACTTTCTGCAAACGCTTTGGCCATATCCGCGTCAAAACCGATCCAATTGCCATCAGCATCCTGATAGTCCATTGGCTCAAAATTGGTAATGCCAACAACAAGGGAGCCTTTGTCTTTTACATAGGCCATATCACTGTCAGCAGCAGAGGAAGAATCATCCGCGTCAGATGTAGATGTACTATTATCCGAGGCATCGTCAGACGCAGTGTTAGCGGTATTGTCATCTGTGGCGCCACTTGACGGACTATCTGCCTGTTTGTCAGAATTATCAGCGCTTCCGCAAGCTGCCAGTGAAACAGATAACATCATAGTAAGTGACAGAGCGATTAATTTTTTCATAGTGTAAGTCTCCTTTTTTCCTTATTATAAGTATGTAAATAAGATTTTCCTGCATGCAGAAAAGATCATTTAGAGTTTCCATCTGCAGGCACTTCATTATAATAGCAGTTCAGCGAAATGAAGTCAATAGAGGATGTGAGCAAGCAGGAATAATTTCAGCAGCCATAAAAAGAATAAAAGTGAAAAAATAGAAATAAAAATACAATTGTTATGAATACTTTTGAACAAAGCGTCTATACTATAATTAATCCGAAGATGAATTACCCCCAAAAAAGTCTTCGGATTGCATGCAAAAGATACAATAAATACTTTATCCTCCCCCAATAGAAAAGCTGCCTTAGGGCGGCTTTTCTGATTTATAAATCATTATGCTATATTTTAAATAAAAGTGTTGTGTTTTGGATGCCCGGACGCCGGAAGAGGGGAGCTGTCTGATCTGCTTGTTCCTGTTCCAGAATGTAAGAATCTCTAAGCATTCTGCATTTACTATACGGTAACCGGACGGTCGCGTCACCTAGTTCGCCCTGGCTAAACGCCAGCAGCTAAAGGTGACGCTTGGCTTCGCCCCTGGTGATGGAGCAGAACGCTAAGAGATTCTAACATCCTTCCAACGTCACAAGCAGATCAGACAGCTCCCCTCTCCCGGCTGTTTTTCACTTGCTTTACGCTAATACAGCATACGATGCAATGATTTATAAAACAAAACAATTATCATATGATTTCAAACTTTTCTTAATTTTATATTCCTGCTTATATTTGGTTTTTAATATACATAAAAAACGCGGGTGAAATCACTGTCCCAAAATATAATACAAATTATTTACGGTAATTCCTAATCAATAACAATGAATAGAATATTATTCTATTAAAAAGCAGTGGGTATAAGATATTGATGTAAGGCTTTTCAAAACCAGCCGGGAGAGGGGATTTGTCCGATCTTCTCCTGTGGCTTTGGAAGAATGTTAGAAGCTCTTGGTATTCTGCTACATAACCAGGGGCGAAGCCTTAAGCTGCTGGTGTTTAGCCAGGGCGAATAGTATGCCCCTTGGGTACTAGGTGACGCGACCGTCCGGTTGTCGGATAGTAAATGCAGAATGCTTAGAGATTCTTACATTCTGGAATAGCATGCCCCGTTTTATCGGGTACGGACACAGGAAGATCGGGCAAATCCCCATAGGCGCGAACTTAAGCGGAAATGCAACAATTTACAAAAAGTGTTACATTCTGGCTACTCGGACGCTGTGAGAGAAAATCTGCCCCGTCTGCTGTGTCCGCTCCAGAATGCAAGAAGCCCTAAGCATTCTGCATCCAGGCTGTGGAACCGGACGGTCGCGCCGCCCAGTACCCAAGGGGCATGCTATTCGCCCTGGCTGCCGCCAGCAGCTAAAGGCGCCGCTTCGGCCTCGCCGCCTGTGTATCGGGCAGAATACCAAGGGCCTCTAACATTCTTCCAAAGCCACAGCAGACGGGGCAGATTTCCTCTCCCTGCTGGTTTTCACAGGCTCTGCATCAGATTACCGAAACGATTATGTATTAATTTTTACATAATCGTTTCACTATCATGTGTGTAAAGTTTTTGAAGGCCAGCCGGATGGGAGGCGTTGGCCTGTCTGTTTGTGACGTTGGAAGAATGTTTAGAAGCTCTTGGTATTCTGCCCGATACACAGGCGGCGAAGCCAAAGCGGCGCCTTTAGCTGCTGGCAGAACGCCAGAAGCGAATTAGGCGGCGCGACCGTCCGATACCATAGCCTGGATGCAGAATGCGGGAATGATTTTTCAAACACGCTCTAATACAAACGTTAAAAAAATTACGTATAATATAATTAATGTAACATGAATTTTCCCAAAAAACAGCTGGGAGAGGGAATTTGCCCGGTCTGCCTGTGGCTTTGGAAGAATGTTAGAAGCCCTTAGTATTCTGCTTAAAAACCAGGGGCGAAGCCAAGCAGCACCTTTAGCTGCTGGCATTTAGCCAGGGCGAACCAGGTGCTGCGACCGTACGGCTCCATAATGTTAATGCAGAATGCTTAGGGCTTCTTACATTCTGGAACGGACACAGGCAGACCGGGCAAATTCCCTCTCCCAGCGTCCGGGTATCCCCAACATATAATATATAATATATAATGTATAAGATTCGAAATTTAACATTTGTAAAGTAAATTGTTGTATTTTTTTTCCGTTTATGCTATACTAGTTTACAGAATATACCATCGAACAGTTATATAGGAGCCCCCACATGGAAAAAATCACAATGCAAGACATCGCAGACGCTCTTAATATTTCAAGAGTTACTGTAAGCAAAGCCTTTAACAATCAATCCGGCGTGTCCGATTCTCTCCGGGAACTTATCTTTGAAAAAGCACGTGAACTTGGCTATGCCAAAGTCCCATATCTGGCTATTGAACAAATGCAGATGCAGCAGCAGGAACATCCCTCACGGACTGTTTCCCTTGTTGTTTCACGACCGGATTCTGCTGTATTTTGGACAAGTATCATACACCGTATGGCACAAGAGCTTTCCAGTTACAACATTAATCTTTTGTATACTTATGTGCCATCTGTATATACAAAGACATTTAATCTTCCACAGATACTAAAAAATACGAACAACATCGATGGATGTATTATTTTAAATGTTTATGATCCGACGATTCTTGGTATGGTAAATGAGCTTTCTGTTCCAAAAGTTTTTCTGGATACGGTGCCTGCTTTGTACCGCCTTCAGTTAAATGGAGATCTGATTCTGATCGAAGGCTACCGGACAGAATATGATATTACGGAATCTCTGATTCAAAAAGGACATACGAATATCGGTTTTCTTGGAGATATTTATTATGCACAGACAAATTTAGAACGTTACCGGGGTTACTGCGCCTGTATGCAGGCACATCGGCTGGATATTCATTCAAAATGCTGTCTGACCGGAAGCATCGGCATTTTTTCGTATGGAAAAGAACTATATGATTTTTTGAATGAGCTTACAGACTGGCCTTCTGCTTTTATATGTGTCAGCGACTTTGTGGCACATTTTGTCAAACAATATATGGACGAACATCCGGATCACGTACCGCATCCTGTAGTATTAACCGGATTTGATAATTCTGAGGAATATACAAATGTCGCAGGTCATATTATTACGGCAAATGTGCCTACCAGCCTGCTTGGCAAGCGTCTGGCTCTGCAGCTGTTATTTCGCTCGCAGCATCCGGATGCGCCTTATGAGCTGACGTTTATACGTCCGACAATTATTTTCTAAAAAATATACAAAGAATAAAAAAGGGGCTGTCACACAGCCCCTTTTTTTATCCGATTTCAATCCGATCCACAGCAAGCATCGTGCCGCCTGCCTGCGAACGTATTGTTATATTATTTTTTCCCTTTTTCAGTTCTACCGGAACAGATACCGGCTGAAAACAGTCTGCCGGATAGACCGGCGCCGTCAGCGCTGCATCATTTACTTCTACCTGAATCCCCGTCAGATCATTATCATCTGTAAATTCCATCAGCTTGATGTATATGTGCAGCACAGCATGTCTTTGCTGCTTGCTGTTTATCTGCACAGAAACAGATTCCTGCGTATCTGCAAATCCGACTGCCGCCTGTTTGGATACGGTTCCCGGCTCTTCCTGCAACTCCACGCCTTCGCTCCGTTCAAATGCATCTGCCAGACATACTTCGCGCACAGCCTCTCCCGAAGGAGGCATAAGCAGCTTTTCCGATGCATCCGGCTCGATGCTTGTCAGTTTGCCGGTCTCATCAAAGTCAGCATATCCAAACCTGACGGATCGGCTCCATCCGGCTCCCTGCCATCTTGCTGCATGATAAACGATAACTGTCTGCGAGCCATCCGGCGACACCGTAAAGCTGTTATGTCCGGGGCCAAAAACCCCGTTGCCGGAACGAAGAATTGGCGTATCCTGTTTTTTCCATGATTTGGCAAGCTTTACATCTGCGTGTAAATCTGCCGTTAAAAGTCCCAGACAGTAATCATCCGTCCAGCTTCCGCTTGCAGAATAGACCAGATTAATTGTCTGATCTTTGATGATAATTTCCGGCCCCTCATTTACAAGCGGTTCCCCCTGCTTCTCCCATTCGTATTCCGGGACAGACAAAAGTATTTTTTCCTGCATCACTTCTGTCGGAGACGCCATCTGCGCCAGATAAAGATCCTGACGGACATTCTCATATCCTTCCCAGCCCGACCAGATAAAATATCTGCCGGATGCAAGCTCAAGCACTGTTCCGTCTATCGCAAATTTATCATCCATCCCGGCAACCGGAGCACACTCCCAGCTGCCGGCGAATGGATCTTCATGACCGTTAGACAATACATACATATGATGCATCGGTTCTCCCGGCGTTTTTGCCGCAAAATACACATACCATACATCATCCAGATAAAACAATTCCGGCGCCCAAAGACTGTCCAGTTCGGATACCGGTGCGTATAAAACACAGCTTTCCCCTGCAGCAATATTCGTTAGTTTTTCCGATCGATACAAAATCACACGGTCTCCTGCTGTTTTTGTATAATAATACCATTTTCCCTGTTTCAGCACATATGGATCTGCACCTTCCTGATCGATCACCGGTGAAATTCCTTCTGCCATCGTTTGGTTTTCCATCTTCGCACACCCCGTAAAAACAGCCGCCAGCGTCAAAATCAGGCTGAGCAGACAAATTGTTTGAAACGCCTTTCCCATACCGTCCTCCTTGCTCCATAACAGTTCCGATAACCTATCTGTTTTATCACCGTTCAGACACTTTTTTGCGGCAAGATTTTTTTATGATACTGAAGATTGATTTCCTGAATTTTTTCCAGGCTGCATTTTGGCTTTCTGTCATATGTCAGCAGTCCATTCATTTCCTGTTCTACATCTGTCAGCTGGGTATAGCAAAAGCCGCATAACCCCTCAGACATGTACACCGCTTCCATAATCCTCCTGTAATCCTCTAAAAAATCTTCTTCATTATCCACCGCAGTATATCCCCATGCGCCTTCTCCGCACAATTCAAACCCAATTCCGCCGAATTCTGTCAGCACTATCGGTTCTCCCCGGTATGCAAATCCTCTGGCATAAATATCCCAGTCTGCAGACGGCCGGCCGACCAGATTTTCCCTCGTAGAAAGCATTTGCTTATATGCTGCAAATTTTGCAGTCTCTTCCTTCTGTCCATGGGCATAATTATGTATCGCACAAATATCTGTTTCTGTCATTTCCCAACCGTCATTTGACACGACCAGCCTTGTATGATCCAATGCATGCAGATAGTGATACATTGCCTGCGAAAAATGCTGCTGGATGGCATCAAAGTGGATATTCGGTATGCCCCAGCTTTCGTTGAGCGGAACCCATACAACAATACATGGGTGACTGTAATCCCGCTCTAAAATCTCCGACCACTCCTGCATCAGCCGTTTGGCCGCATCCGGCCCATACATCGGCGCAGACGCGCATTCTCCCCATACAAGAAATCCGAGCTGGTCTGCCCAGTACAAAAATACCGGATCCTCCATCTTTTGATGTTTTCGGCAGCCATTAAATCCCATCTGTTTTGCAAGTTCAATATCTTTTTTATAGTCCTCATCGGTCGGCGCTGACATCAGTCCGTTTGGCCAATATCCCTGGTCAAGCACCAACCGCTCATAATACGGCTTGTTATTTAAATAAACTATGCCGTTTTCCTGATGCACTTTGCGAAATCCAAAATAACTGCTAACCTGGTCTGTCACGTGTCCTTCTGCCGTCCGAAGCGTTAACACTGCCGTAAACAGATTCGGATGCTCCGGCGTCCAGGACCATCCGTCGTCATGAAAATTAGTTCGGAAAATATGCTGCTGAATCAGATCAACATCCCAGGATATGACCGGATGGCAGCAAGCAACCGTTCCGGCGCCAACCAAATCCTCCTGAAACCGAATCTCATATTCCACCAGACACCCCGTACAGTCACCTGCCGTCGTACAGCAGATAGATTCTTTCCCATCATCATACAAAGACGTAAAACGAATATCTGAAAAATGCCGTTCCTCGACACACTCTAACCAAACAGTCTGCCAAATGCCTGTAGAACCGGTATACCAAATCCCTTTCGGTTTTTCTTCCCAGCTCTGTTTTCCCCTTGGAATCATCTCGTCAGACTGCGGATCATAAACCCGCACTGCCAACGTCTGCTCGTCTCCATCTATGATTGCATCTGTAATATCAAATGTAAACGGCGTATGCCCTCCTTCATGCTCACCCAGCAAATGACCGTTCAAAAAGACCATTGCATGATAATCCACTGCGCCAAAATGCAGCAGCATACGATATCCTTTTCGTTTTTCCGCCTGAAATCTCCTTTTATACCACACCGTATCGTGGCATGAAGTATCAAAAATACCGCTCAGCCTGCTCTGATAGACAAACGGCACTTGAATCTGGCTGTCAAACGGGTGCGTATCCAGATACCACCGCTGTGTAAGGCCACAATTATCGTCGTCAAAGCAAAACTGCCAGGAACCGTTTAAATTCTGCCAATTTTCTCGGACAAACTGCGGCCTTGGGTAAAAATTTCTTGCAGCCATGTAAAACTCCTCCTGTTTTTTATATTTATCATCCTATTTAATGCCACTGTTTAATGCCATCGACTGCATAAAGCTTTTCTGCGCAATCAAATACAGCAAAAATGTCGGAATCAGCGCAAGAATCGCTCCTGCAGCGCCTACGCCCGGATAAGTCATATACTGTCCCTGCAGCAGCTGCAGCCCTGGCGTAATCGGCAGCTTATCAATGTCATTCATAACGATGGACGGCCACAAAAAGTCATTCCATGCCCCTGTAAAGCTAAACAGAGCAACAACCGTCAGCGCCGGGCGAGACAGCGGCAGAATAATATGCCAGAAAATCTGAAACCGGTTTGCTCCGTCCACAACTGCGGATTCATCCAGCTCCTTGGGAATCCCCTCCATAAACTGCTTTACTAAAAACAAATTAAAGACAGAAGCAGCCCCCGGAACTATCACTGCAAAAAATGTATTCGTCCATCCAAGCGAATCCACGATTTTAAAATTAGGGATCAGATTCAGGACACCCGGCAGCATCATCGTCGCCAGCAAAAATCCAAACAATGCATCGCGATGCTTAAAATGCAGCCTTGTATAACCATAAGCTGCCAGAGAAACAAGCGTCAGAACAAGCAGCATATGTCCGAGAGATATTATCATCGAATTGATAAACCACCGCAGTACCGGCGAAGATTCATTGCCATCCAGCAATTGCTTATAATTATCAAACGTCCATTCTCTTGGCCACATATGAAATCCCATACCCTGAATCTCCAGCTCCGGCTTAAAGGAGGTCAGCAGCGCCCAGAGCATCGGAAATGCCCAGACAATACATACGATCGTTAATACAATAAAATAAATGATTTTTTTCGTACGCTCATTTTTTCCCATTGTTCTCCCTCCTATGCATTTGATTTGCGGTTCATTACAAACTGTATACTGGAAAATACCATAATAATGAGTCCGAGCAGCACTGCCATCGCAGCAGACATACCTGCTGTCGATATCCCGGTGCCAAATGCGTTCTGCTGAATATACATCATTAACACCCTTGTGGAATTATTTGGCCCGCCGCTCGTCAGCATTAACGGCTGTCCATAAATATTAAACTGGGAGATCGTCGTCATAACCGTTGTAAACAAAATCTGAGACCGGATATTCGGCAATATTATTTTGAAAAAGCGTGCGACGTTTCCCGCTCCATCCAGCTGTGCAGCTTCCAGCTGTTCTTTTGGAACAGCATTCAGAGCGGCCACATATATAATCATATTTCCGCCCGCGCCCCACCATAGCGTAACGACTACAATCGCAATCCATGCCCAGGGCTGTGTAGCCGTCAGATTCACATCCAGCCCAAACCATTCCTGAAACGGGCCATACGATAAGCTTAGCTGAAATCCCCAGATAATCATCACTGCTGAAATCGCAAACAGCGTCGGCAGATAAATGAGCGACTGATAAAATTTGTGCAAGAACGGCCTGGCAGAAAGCATAACTGCTAAAAAAAGAGGCACAATAATACAAAGCGGCACTTCCATCGCTACAAACAACAATGTATTTTTTACACCGTTCAAAAACTGTTCATGATAAATCGATTCTGTGTCAAACAAAATCGTCTTGAAATTATCAAGCCCTACAAAGATCGGCGTACTGTATAAATCCCAATCGGTAAACGCAATACAGACGCCAAATACGGCAGGAGCCAGAAAAAATATCAGAAATAATATCAGATGCGGGCCAATAAAGATACCCGGCCAGAAATTGATCTTCTTATGCTTCATAATCTCTCTCCTCGTATCATAAGTTTATAACTCTATGAAACCATGCCATGCGTTACGGCCATGCCGCAGCCTTTCCATAACGCATAGCAAAGTGATGTGAACCTGTTGCTTTCCTTACTTCATCTTTTCATCCACGATCTTTTGAATCTCTTCAAATGTCTGCGCAATATCTGCTTTTCCTGTAATCATATCCCATGCGCGCGCATCGTATTCATTAAATACATAAGTAAGTCCCTCTGCCGCATTAATGTTAATTGCTGCACGACCTTCCTCAGTCGTTAACAGAAATGACTGCGGCATCGCAAGATATTCTTCATTTTCCAGCATGGCCAGTGAACTTGGATTAGCGCCTGATTTTACCCATTCTAACTGGTTGCCCTGCAGCCATTCAAGGAATTTTACCATGCCCTGCTTTTTCTCTTGAGAACGTTCTTCGCCGGATTTAAATATTGCAAACTGATCAACGCCGCTGCACTGTACAACATTTGCGGCATCCCACTGAGGCGTAAATGTCTCTCCCCATGCAAAATCTTTGATCGCTTCCATATTACTCAGCATCCAGGTGCCTTCCGGCAGGAAAATAAGCTTCTGATTCATAAACATCTTGTTTGCATCTTCTCCATTTGGAACCATATATCCCAGATCATTCAGCTTCTTTAATTCTTCCACAACGCCAACTGAAGCCTCATTGTTAATGCTGATCTTTCCATCTGCATTCAGCCATTCGCCACCCATCTGCAAATACAGGTTGCTGTAATTTTGCATACTCCATGTATTCGCATAGCTGTATATACCATCCGCTTTTGCCGCTTCTCCCGCAGCTTCAATCTCTTCATATGTCACATAGCCGTCGTCGAGTGCATCCGGCGCATACTTCTCCATCAAATCTTTATTATAAAACATCACCCAGGATCCCATCGTAGCAGGAATCCCATATTGTTTTCCATCCAGACTTCCAATCTCCCAGGCGCTTTCAACATAATTTTCTTTCTTTAATTCCGTATCCGCAATCGCCTCATCCCATGATTCCAGCATTCCCTGTGTATTGTAAGTCGGCAGCGCTTCCGATGCGACAAGCGCCAGGTCCGGCACTCCTTTTCCGGAACGTCCGGCAGTAGATAATTTTGTGTTAAATGTATCTGCCTGCATAGATACAAATTTTACTTTATATGCAGGGCTTGTTTCATTATAAGCATTAATCGTTTTCTGAATGCGCTCTCCATCCGGTCCGGTTGCTGATGACCAAAGCAAAATCTCACTGCCGCCTCCCTTGCCTGCGTCACTTCCATCCTTCGTCTTTCCGTCTTTGGTCCCGCATCCTGCGATTGCTCCCGCACACATCACTGCTGCCATTGTAATTGTTAACATCTTTTTCAACTTCATCGTTTTCCCTCCCTAAATCAATCCACAGATCAGGTCTGTTCCTATACCGCTTTTAGTTTATTTTTTAGTTGTCTTTTTTAATCTAATCCATGTAATAGTTTACTTTTGTATTTACTATTTATTCACGCTATTTTTGTTGCAAAGGCCCTTTCACAAATTTTTTAGCTGAATTTAGTATATCAGCAGATTCTTATATTGTCAACTATTTTCTTTACTATTTTATTTTACTTTTTATTAAAGTTTATATTATAGTTAACTATTTTTTATTTCTTGATTTTTGCCTGCATTTTTAGTATACTGTTTTTAGAACTATTCAGCCTGATGCAAACCGGATCAGAGGCAATCTTCACGGAGGAAATACAAATGGAACTATACTTAGACGACGCCGGGCTTACCATCTACAAAGCGCTCGCTTCTGAAACACGCCTGGATATTTTAAATCACCTTGCCAGCGCACCAGCCACTTCCAGCGAATTGGCCCATGCGCTAGGACTAAGTAAGGCTATTTTATCCCGCCATATTAAAATATTAGAAGATGCCAGGCTGATTCACAAAAGTCTGACTTTCGAATCACCGGACGGCAGAAAAAAAGTATACACATTAAAAGTGGATCAAATACAGATTCATTTTCCCCAGAAAATTTACCTCCCATTTAAAAAGAAAACAAGTGAAATCCGTCTGGGTTTTTTTTCAGACTTCGCAGTTACGCCTACCTGCGGCCTGGCAAGCACACAGTCTATCATTGGAGATGTTGACGATCCACGGTCATTTGTACTAAACGAGAGGATTGAAGCTTCCCTCCTTTGGTTTTCCGAAGGCTACATAGAATACAAGATCCCCAACCTGTTAAATGAAACTGAAAAACCGGAATTAATGGATCTTTCTTTGGAGCTGTCTTCGGAGTTTCCGGTTTCCAATAACAACTGGCCGAGTGATATCACATTTTTTATTAACGACATTGACGTAGGCACCTGGACCTGTCCCGGAAACTTTTCCGATGTCCGCGGCAAGTTCACGCCTTCCTGGTGGGACAGCAGCTACAGCCAATATGGTCTGCTCAAGCATCTGCGTATCAATGACAAAGATTGCGGCATTGATGGCCATAAACTATCCGATATCCGGCTCGATGACCTGCACCTTGCCGATTCCCCATTTATCCGGCTAAAAATCGGCATAAAAAAAGACGCCGAAAACAGCGGCGGACTAACCATCTTTGGCGCAGGATTCGGCAACCATGACCAAAACATTTTGCTTTCTCTTTATTATTCGCAATAATGCAAAATCTATCACACTCCGGCACGACTGCCAGCGTGTGATAGATTTTATTTTACAAGCGCTCTTTCTTTTTCCGAAACTGCGACGGCGCACATCCTTTCTGTTTGCGGAACAATCTGCTGAAATACAGCGGATTGTCATAACCGACGATACGAGATATCTCATTCACGGCATAGTTCGTAGTTTCCAATAACATCTGGGCATTTGTGATTCGTATGGAAGTAACAAACTGCATAGGAGTCGTTCCGGTATATTTCTTGAAATTACGTATAAACCAGCTCACACTCATCCCCCTTGATACGGCATATTCTTCAATATGAATATCCCGATGATAATTCTCATTAAAGTAGGCGGCAGCTGTCTCCATCTCATGATCCAGAAATTCGTTCTTTAATACATGCTCTTTCATGAAGTCCCGGTGAAAGATAATCAGCAAATGGCGAAACAGCAATGTCAGCATTTCATCATAATCATCCTGACATCTTTGCAATTCCAAAATGATCCTTTTAAAAATATGTTCATATTCCAATGATGTTCCTACAGGAAATATCCGTCTGTCATCTGAAAAGCCATATTTTCTTAACAGATTCTTCACATTGCTTCCTGTAAAATGAATCCAGTAAACTTCGGTCTTATCTGTTCCGTAATATTCATATTTCTGAAATTCTTTTGGGCGGAATAAAACAAGGTTTCCAGCCGTCACAATTGTCTCATTTTCAGGCTTGTCAAAATGAAAATAAGCGCGTCCTGAAGCGATATAGATCATCTGAAAATCCAATCTGCCTCTTGGGCGGTACGTTGGCAGTTTTGGATGTGAAGACAGGCGATAGGTTCCACAGCTTCCCACAATCAATGGCCTGCTTTTGTCTTTGAAATCTATAAAAGAATTGTTTTTATACCCGGAATTAATATACATATCCGTTTCCTCCTTTGTTTTATTGTATCATTTTGTGCATATTCTGTCCATTTCTATTTATAGACAGATCACGCCTCAAAATGTATGATGTTATCAGCAAATCAAGTGATCCAAAGCAATTCCGGCAATTGGAAAAGCCAGGTAAAACTTAACAAAAAAACAAAAAAATGTATATCAAAGGAGGATTTGTCTATGATTGTGCCACGTTACTATGAAGATTTAAGTATGCTGCATGATTGCACTATGCCTGCGAGATCCTATTATATTCCGGCATCAGAAAGAAACATGGATCTCGTTGAACATCGGGAAAACTCAGATCGGTTTCAGCTATTGAATGGAACATGGAATTTTAAGTATTTTTCCAGCATTTATGATGTAACTGATATTTTTTATGCGAAGGGTTATGATACTTCGGGGTTTGACAAGATTTCAGTTCCGGGTGTATGGCAGATGGCCGGATATGACTGCCATCAGTACACCAACATCCGCTATCCGTTTCCATTTGATCCGCCATATGTGCCGCAGGATATTCCTTGCGGAGCATATGTACATACCTTTTCTTATCAGAAAGATGAACAGGCGCCAAAGGCATTTTTAAATTTTGAAGGTGTGGACAGCTGCTTTTACGTGTGGCTGAACGGAGTTTATGCAGGATACAGTCAGGTATCCCACGCTTCCAGTGAATTTGATGTAACTTCCTTCCTACAGGAGGGCTGTAATACACTTGCAGTTTTGGCGCTCAAATGGTGTGACGGTTCTTATTTAGAGGATCAGGATAAATTCCGCATGAGCGGTATATTCAGAGATGTATATTTATTAAAAAGACCTCAAAAAGCCGTACGAGATTACTTTATTCAGACAAAAGCTGCCAAACACAGCGCAGCAGTAAAAATAAACATTTGCTTTAGCGAGCCGACGGATACAAAAATAACAATTGAAGACAAATATGGTGAGATTGTTGCTGCAGGCGAACTTTCACAGGATGGCTCGATAGAACTTACTGTGCCAAATCCCGTCCTTTGGAACACAGAAAATCCATATTTATATACCGTAATCCTGATGACAAAGGATGAAGTGATTACAGATCATATTGGTTTGCGAACCATAGAGATTAAAAATCAGACAGTCTTGTTCAACGGAGAAAAGATCAAATTCCGCGGGGTGAATCGTCATGATTCTGATCCGCAAACGGGGTTTGTAACCAGTGCAGAGCAGATTAAGACCGACCTTGCTCTCATGAAACAGCACAATTTCAATGCCATCCGCTCCAGTCACTATCCAAACGCACCGTATTTTTATGAAATGTGTGACCGATACGGTTTTATGGTCATTGACGAAGCAGATATTGAGGCACACGGACCATTTATGCTATACCGCAAAGAAGATACTGACCAAAACCGTTTCAGCCGCTGGAATGAAAAGATTGCCGATCATCCGGCATGGGAAAAAGCCATTTTAGACCGTGTACAGCTTATGGTTCAAAGAGATAAAAACCGTACCTGTATCGTTATGTGGTCAATGGGAAACGAAAGCGCCTACGGCTGCAACTTTGAAAAAGCGCTGGAATGGACTAAGAATTTTGATCCGGAAAGAATCACACAATATGAGAGTGCAAGATATCGTAATTATGATGTCACTTATCATTACGAAAATCTGGACCTCTACAGCCGTATGTATCCATCTCTGGCCGAAATAGAGGAATATTTGGAAAAAGACGCAAGTAAGCCGTTCCTGCTGGTAGAATATTGCCACAGCATGGGAAATGGGCCTGGAGATTTCGAAGATTACTTTCAGATCATCCATCAAGACGACCGGATGTGCGGAGGCTTTGTCTGGGAATGGTGCGACCATGCCATTGCACATGGCAAGACAGAGACCGGAAAAACCATATACCATTATGGCGGCGACCATGGAGAGCAGATTCACGACGGCAACTTTTGCATGGATGGCCTGGTATACCCGGACCGCACACCACATACCGGACTATTAGAATATAAAAACGTATACAGACCTGCAAGAATCGTCTCTTATAACGAAAGCAGCGGAGAACTGATCCTTCATAACTATATGGATTTTGACAACTTAAAGGACTATGCAGAGATTTCCTATGAAATGACGCAGGATGGCCTGTCCATAAAAAAAGGAAATCTGCCTTGTGCAGATGCGGCTCCCCACAGCAATGCAAAAATAATATTAAAATTGCAGATTCCGTCATCCGGAAGGATTTATCTGAAATTAACATATCGCTTAAAAAAGGAGATTCCGCTGCTGGAGCGTGGCCATGTATTGGGTTTTGATGAGATCCGGCTGGCAAATGAAGACGGAAGAAACAGACTGGCAGCCGGACAACTGGACGAGGAGCCTGCTTGCGGTCATATTACAACAAAGGAAACAGATACGCACATTGTATTGCAGACAAAGGATTTTACTTACAAGCTGGATAAGCGTACCGGTTTGTTTACGCAGATGCAGTTTGCAGGAACAGATTATTTGGATCATCCAATGGAATTAAACATTTGGAGGGCGCCGACAGATAATGATATGTATCTGAAAGAAGAATGGAAAAAGGCACATTACCATGAAGCCTATACCAGAGCCTATCGCATTGAAACACTTGTAAATGAGCATGGTGTGCTGCTTGTAGAACACCTGGCAGTCGTCGCCGCAACCGTACAAAAAATTTTAGATGTGGTAATCACCTGGAAAATCGACTGCTGCGGAAAAATCTCCTCTGTCATCTCAGCGACAAAAGACGAAGAGCTTCCGGATCTTCCACGATTTGGCATTCGCATGTTCCTTCCAAAAAGTTTGGAAAATGTCAGCTATTTCGGAATGGGGCCGCAGGAAAGCTATCGGGATAAGCATCAGGGTTCTTCTCACGGATGGTATCGTTCCAAAGTCAGCCAGATGCATGAAGACTACATCCGCCCGCAGGAAAATGGAAGCCATTTTGACTGTGATTATGTAGAGGTAGCAAATGCACAGTTAGGTATCACCATCGTTTCCGACCAGCCGTTTTCCTTTAACGCATCGGTCTATACACAGGAAGAACTGGAGAACGCGGCACACAACTATGAGCTTGCAGAGGCTGACAGCACAGTACTCTGTATTGATTATGCATTAAACGGTATTGGTTCTAACAGCTGCGGCCCGGCAGTTTTAGATTCCTACCGATTCGATGATACCGCGTTTCAGTTCCGGTTTGAACTGGTTCCGTATTTAAAAGAGTGAAAGATAAACGAGGAGGAATTCTTATGGAGGAAAAAAGATATTTAAAATGGTATAACAAAATTGGCTACGGATCAGGTGATGTAGCCGGAAATGTAGTATATGCATTTCTCTCATCGTTTGTTATGGTTTACCTGACAGATACCATCGGTCTGGCATCCGGAATTGTAGGAACCTTGATCGCCGTATCAAAGCTGTTTGATGGATTTACGGATATCTTTTTCGGTTCTATGATTGACAAGACACACAGTAAACTTGGAAAAGCAAGACCATGGATGCTATATGGCTACATCGGCTGCGCCATAACATTGGTGGCCTGTTTTGCAGTCCCGGCCGGCCTTGGCAGGACGGCGCAGTATGCCTGGTTTTTCATCGCCTATACCCTGCTTAACAGTGTGTTCTATACCGCAAATAACATTGCATATTCAGCTCTAACTTCACTTGTTACAAAAAACAGCAAAGAACGTGTACAGATGGGTTCTTACCGTTTTATCTTTGCATTTACAACAAGCCTTCTGATTCAGACCATTACAGTCGGATTTGTAGATATGTGCGGCGGTAATGCTGCCGCGTGGAGACTGGTAGCTATCATCTATGCGGTCATCGGATTGATCGTCAATACAATCTCCGGCCTTTCCGTAAAGGAACTTTCAGAAGAGGAGACAAACGACAGCAAAACAACAGACAGCGAAGAAAAGTACGGATTGATCCAGGCATTCCGGCTGCTTATGAAAAACAAGTTCTATCTGATGATCTGCTTAGCCTACATCTTACAGCAGTTGTACAGCGCCATGATCGGTGCAGGCATTTATTATATGACATGGGTATTAAAAAATAAAAACCTGTTCGGACAATTTGCCTGGGCTGTAAATATTCCTCTTATCATAGCGCTGATATTTACACCAGCGCTGGTAGGCAAATGGAAAGGTATGTACAAGCTAAACTTAAGAGGATACATCCTCGCTGTCATCGGCAGAGCATTGGTAGTCGTTGCCGGATATATGGGAAACATCCCTATGATGATGGCATTTACAGCGCTTGCTGCGCTCGGCCAGGGCCCCTGGCAGGGCGACATGAATGCCGTGATTGCTTCCTGCTCTGAATACACTTATCTGACTCAGGGAAAGAGAGTCGACGGAACGATGTACTCCTGCACTTCCCTTGGCGTAAAAATCGGCGGTGGTATCGGAACCGCAGTCGTAGGATGGCTCCTGGAATTCAGCGGATATGTCGGCACCAATGCCGTACAGCCGCAGTCAGCTCTTCAAATGATGCAATTTATGTATTTGTGGCTTCCGTTCATCTTCAATGTACTGATTATGTTAGTGCTTTCCAGAATGAATGTAGAAGAAGCGAATGAAAAAATAAAAAAAGAAAAATGTATTACGACATCTTCTGTTTCACAGTAATGCAAAAGACCATTTCACATTTGTGAAATGGTCCGCTTTTTACTATGCACGATACACATAATTAAAATAACCTTCGTAAAACGCTAACAGGTTGTTTATATAGTTTTTTAATCTTCTCATTTTGTATTTCTCCTTTCCTCATTTACAAGTCCATTCTATGACATGTCTGGAAAAAATGCTTGCCAAATGATAAGGAAGTATAGACAAATCTTGCGATACAAATCAGAAGGTAAGGAACTGTAAAGAAATCACTTGCAAAAAGACAAAGAATATTGCAAGTAATTTCTTTACAGTTCCTGACATACAAAAACCGGATTTTAAAATCAGGCATTAAAATTAGAGTATAGAAATTCAAGCATAAAATTTAAGTATAAAAATTAAAATAAACAGAAGGGGCTCCTGCCAATGCATTTTACATTTAAAGAAACAAAAGAAGAAATTTTTGCAGTTCATCGGGTATCAAAACATGTATCCCCTCATTTGCATCATGCATTCGAGATTGTATGCGTGACAGAAGGAACGCTGGAACTGGGTGTCGGACAGGAATTATATCATATGGAAAAGGGAGACATCGGGCTTGTTTTTTCTGATATCATCCACCATTATCAGGTATTTTCTACAGGAATCAATAAAGCTGTTTATATTCTTATTCCGCCATCTGTCACTGGCATTTTCGCAGAAAAAATACAAGGCTGCGCACCGGCATGTCCAATGATCCGGTCGAAACAACTGACGCCCGATGTTTATCATGCAATAGAAGCGATTATGCAGTTAAAAGAAGGTGAGCCGATGATCCTGCAGGCATACGTCCAGATTATTTTAGCCAGATGCATGAATCACCTGCATCTGGTAGAAAAAAGCTGTGTGGAAAGTGACGACCTGATTTATCAGACGGTTTCCTATGTATCCGGTAACTTCAGAAAGCAATTTTCCTTAGAAGATATGGCGCGAGATCTGGGAGTAAGCAAATATGTACTGTCCAGAATATTTTCAAAGACCTTCCACTGCAATTTTAATCAGTACCTTAATGAAGCAAGGTTAAGTTATGCCTCCACAAGGCTGGAAAATACCAGCGATACGATACTGGATATCTGTTTTGACAGTGGTTTTGAAAGCCAGCGGACCTTTAACCGAAGATTTAAGGAGCGGTATAAAATTACGCCAAGTGAATACCGCAAAAAGTAACGATTACTCATTTGGTTACTATTCACGGGCAATGTCATTAACTTAACGGATTCCCGAACGACTCTGCGTCTGGCAGAATGGTTTTGCTGGCTGGAACATCCTCTGAGCGGACTGGGGCAACACTGCGGTG
>CAJUBQ010000012.1 GCA_910584595.1 uncultured Eubacterium sp. | reverse complement strand
TTCTGGTGTTAATAAAACCTCATATTTCTTCTTTGGCATAATGCTCACTCCTTTTTGATTTAGAGTAACATGCCAAGAAAAAATTTAAAATATTTTGATACAGTTTTAGACTTAACAAGGCAGTAGAATAATATTATAAAATAAAAATGTGTATATTTCAACTATATTTACATAAGCTAAGGAGGGTAAATATGTTTTTTAGGTTATTAGAGGATGAAATGATTGATTTTAGTTCTGGAAAATTAAATGATTTACAAATAAGTGATGAAGAAATTAATAATAAATACGTGTCTGGTGAAGTAAGAATTGTAACAGAACAGGCAAGATATCCATTAGATAGTATCGTACCTATGTTAGATGGTGGAAAATATCAGTTGGCACCAGAATATCAAAGAAGGCATAGGTGGGATAATGTAAAAAAATCAAAGCTTATAGAGTCGTTTATAATGAATGTTCCAATTCCCCCTATTTTTTTGTATGAAACAGATTACGCATATTATGAGGTTATGGATGGTTTGCAACGTCTGACTGCAATTAGAGAATTTTATAAAAATCAGTATGTTCTTGAAGGATTGGAACTTTGGCAAGAGTTAAATGGAAAGACTTATGATAAATTACCAGAAAAAATTAAACAGGGAATTGACCGCAGGTATGTATCTTCTATAATATTGTTACAAGAATCAGCACGTTCTCCAGAAGAAGCACTTCATATGAAGCAATTAGTATTTGAAAGAATTAATAGCGGAGGTGTTAAACTTGAGCCACAGGAAACTCGAAATGCATTGTATAATGGGAAGATGAATGCTATGTGTATACAGCTTTCTCAAAATATGTATTTAAGAAGATTGTTTGGAATACCTTATGTAAATTTGGATAATGATCCAAACATGGACAGTGATTTGTTAGTTAAAAATAACAAGATAGATGAGGAACTTGAAAAAAATCCTCTGTTTAGAGATATGACAGATGTTGAGCTTGTATTAAGATTTTTTGCGTTTCGAAATATAGATGGATATCAAAATTCATTGAGTGTTTTTTTAGATGAATATCTGAAGTATGCTAATACTTTTAGTGATAATTTATTAGAAAAATTAAAAATTTTATTTGAAGAAGTAATACAATTTGCATTTGAATTGTTAGGAGATGATGCTTTCAAACTATTTAGAAAAAGAAAAACAAAAGATGGAGAATCATGGTATTGGTATAACAGAGCCACTACAACAGTATATGATCCTTTGATGCAAATTTTATCACGGATACTAAAATATAAAAATGAATTATGTAAACAGAAAATGAGTATTCATGAGAAAATTGAAATTATGTATAAAGAAAATTATAATATATTTGAAGGAAGAAATACAAACAAATATAATGTAGAAGAAAGATATAAGGTATATGAAAACTTTTTTTCAAAGTTTATCAATGGTGGGATAGAGGATGAATAGTACAGTTATAGCATTTAATATAAAGATAAAGCAGTTAGTTAATCATCTCATAATTAGCAGAAATTTAAATAACGAGATTTCTGATATGATACAAAATGGGGATAGAGTTTCAATCAGTTTACGGCAAATATTAAGTCAATCAGAAAGAAAAGTTTTTGATTATAAACTTTCTATTTTGATTTTATATGGAGCTTTTGAAAATTTTGTAGAAAATATCATTTTAAGCTATTTAGAAAAATTAAATTTATCTATAGAGCAGTTTGATGATTTGCCGGATGAAATAAAAAATAGCCATACGGAATTATCAGCCAGGCTATTAGAATATATTCATGCTGGATATGGAAAATATGATCAAATAACTGAAGAAGAGGTAGTTAAGAGATTATATTCATGTATTTGTAATTCTGAAAGATATAGACTAAATACTATAGCCTATACTCATCATTCATCAAATTTAAGAATTGATGTGGTAAGAGAATTGTTTAATGGAGTTGGTTTAAAGGGAATAGATAAAAAAATTGTTAAAGAAAAAACTTTTTTAGATAAAATGAAGATTTTAGACGATAATTATAGTGAAGATATGAATCAAAAGATTATTCTAGAGAAAGCATTTTTTAGAATTAATGAAATAGTAGAAAGAAGAAATGATATAGCACATGGTGTAGATGATGCAGACGAAAATATTCTATCTATAAATGTAATATTAGATTATTGTGATTATTTTACTGCATTAGCTGAGACAATTTATTCTATTGTTATGAAAGAATATATTTCTTTTATGATAAATAAGAGAAGTAAAATAGTACACGAATTAGGACTGCCTATAAATATTTATGGAAAAAATATTGTGTGTCTTAATAATAAGAATAATCAAATTAGAAAGGGTAATTATCTTGCAGCTAAAAATAGTAAAGATGTCGTGAGAGTTGGAAGGATTGTTTCTATAGAAATTGATGGAAAACAGGTAGATTATATATCTAATGAAGTAGGAATAGATTTTGGTGCGAAAGTTGATTTTCAGGTACATATAAAAGATACATATTATCTTATTGATTTGTAAAATTAGGATTTATAGAAATTGTTATGATGTACCTATTTTAGGATGAACATTAATGATATAAAATAACAGGTAGTGTGCTAAAAAACAATAGACACTGCCTGTTGCTTATTTTGTGAATTAAAGAAATATATGTAATGGATAAATAACAGAAGAAAAATTGGAAGATTAGAATTTATTTTTATGCGAAGTAGAAAGATTTGCGAATAATTAACAACTGATAAAATGATTTGATTGTGGATTATTTTGAAATGGAGATGTAAGGCTTTTAATATTTGTATTTTCAAATATTGGTACAATTCAATAAAAAAGTGATGAAAAAAATTTGGATTTAACGCTAATTTACAAAAATCGTGTCACTAACTTGACTCAAGGGGGAATCCGGGCAATCGAGGAGTTGGCGAAGCTGGAGGAGGAGAGAAGGAATCCGGGGTATTTGGCTGGAGACGGCAAATACGGTGGAAAAACACCGGGTACTTTGGCATCCATGGAGCAGGGAGGACGAAAGAAGGAGCGGATTGCCAGTAATGAGATGTGCACATTTTTGATTTTGTAGCTTTAAAATAGACAGATGTTGAGATGATATTGGAGTGGGTGGATAAGCAATTAACCGTAATATTTTCAATGATTTAAATCATTTAATTTGGAGAGGGATAACAATGGATGGTATTTCAAACGTAACAATGAAAGTTATTGAAAAGTCAGGATATTTGAATTCTGATAATTTTTATTATTATCAGGATTTACTAACTTGCAGTGAATTATCATATCATAATCGCAAAGTAATAATGGAAATAAGGCCCAGTGCTTTTTTGAATCTGTTGATGACATGTTTTATGCAGTTTAGGCATTTTTGATTATTTAATATAGGTATTAGATTTTTGCAAAAACTCATTCTATAATAAATATAATTCAACAGAAATTTTTTTGTAAATGGTGAAACAGATTATGCTTTGTCTGTGTCTGGAGCGAAAGGAGGATATCAAACAGGATGAAAAAAATAAATTAGTAAATATTTTTGCAGATTTCAGCATAAACAAATGACAAATACTAGATAATTTAAGGGCAAAGGATAAATGCATAGCAGCAGGGGCAGTAACAGAATCATATATTGTACAGACAGTATATGCGGATGTGAAAATCGGCCTGACTGCTAATGGTATTACGAATATTAAGATTCGTAATTGGCTGAATAAAAATAAGATGACATTGAAATAAGGTGTACACAGTTTATTGGAGGAGATATAAGTGAATCAAAAAATAAAAAAGAGAATTTTGATGTTTTTAACAGCATGTCTGCTATTAACAGCACTGCCATTAGGTAATTTTTATTCCATGCGGCTGTCAGCAAAAACAGGGATTTCTGTGCAGATGCAGATCGGAAAAAAGAATGTAACAAAGAAAACATTTAAAATGAAAGCGGGCGCTTCCAGACAGTTAAAGGTAAGGGCAATCGAAAACAAAAAATCAGTCAAAATAAGAGTTGTTCAGTACCGCAGCAATAATAAAAAAATAGTTTCTGTTACTAAAAATGGTGTCATACGTGCAAAGACATCTGGAACAGCAAAAATTACGGTGGCAGTGAAAACAAACCGAGGAAACCGGGCGGCATGGATGAAAGTAAAAGTAAATGCAGTACAGCCAGATCAGGAATCAGGCGGGACGCCACAACAGCCAGGCGGGATGCCGCAGCCTGAGCCTGTACCGGAGCCGTCTCTGCCGGACGAATCTGGTGAGAAAATACTGATTGCATATTTTACGCGCAGCGGCAATGCAGAAAAGCTGGCTGATATGATAGCAGATAAAACCGGGGGAACAAAATTTCGGATTGAGACAGAAACGGCATACCCGCAGGATTACTACGCGGTGCTTGAACAGGCTTCCGAGGAAAGAGAGCAGAATGCAAGGCCGCTTTTAAAGTCACGTGTGGAAAATATGACTGATTATGGAACGGTGTTTTTAGGATATCCGATCTGGTTTGGCGATATCCCGATGGCGGTTCATTCTTTTTTGGAAAGCTATGATTTTATCGGAAAGAAAATTATTCCGTTTTGCACGTCAGGCAGCAGTTCACCGCAGACAAGCTATGAAAGCGTGAGGGCATCTGCATCTGGCGCTGAAGTGTTGGAAGGTTTTTGGATACAGGGAACATCTGCGGGAAATGTGCAGGATGACGTAAATAGGTGGATTGACAGGCTTGGAATTACTGGCGGAAATCAATCGCAAAGCACATCAGGAAATGAGGAAGGAAAAGTGAAAATTACAGCAGGGAATACTGTTTTTTATGCAGAGCTGGAAGATAATTCTTCTGCGCAAGCTTTCAGTAAAATGCTTTTGGAAGGACCGGTTACCATAAGAATGAGTGATTACGGGGATATGGAAAAAGTCGGGCCGCTGGGAAAAAGTCTGCCGACAAATGATGAAAATATTACGACTGGCCCTGGAGACCTGATTCTTTATCAGGGTAATTCACTGGTCATTTACTATGATACGAATACATGGAATTTTACAAGGCTTGGGAAAATTGATGGCGTTACAAGACAGGAGCTTCTTGCAGCTTTTGGGAACGGAGATGTAACGGTCACATTGTCACTTTCCTAAATAAATCAGGAAAGGCAGGAAGATCATGAGAAAATGGATGAAAAGAGCATTTCTTTTATGCATCCTTGCATTTGCTGTGTTTTTATATACTACAGGCAGTGAAAATGGATACTGATAAAAGGTGCCGATGGTGTTATTTATGTGTGGGACCAATTGTGGAGGACAGGGAGCATGCACCTTGGATAGAAGAAGCTGAAATAGCCTGGAACTATTTAAAAAATTACCGCAGAAATGATGCGGGCAGCATTACCTGGAATAGAAAATACTGATAAATATATCGCAGGAACGGTTTTTCAATTACCATAAACAGGTATTGAAAAACCGTTTTTTGTAGATATTTATAATGGAATAACCCCGGCATGTATATACGCTTCCTGGGCAATTTCCAGTAATGTTCGTGTGCTTTCGCGTCTGTCATCTTTGTGGCGGCATCTACGTTGGATACCGGTTTTATGAGACAGCTGCGGAAGAAGGCTTGATTAACTATGAGGAACAGGTGCTTTATCCATTTGGATATGGACTGAGCTATACGGATTTTACGCAGGAAATGGAGAATTTTTCGGATAACGGCGATACCGTGTCCTTTGATGTGAAGGTGACAAATACAGGAGACGCGGCTGGAAAGTATGCTTTTATCAAGCACTTTGTACTGAACGACCAGGAGACAAACCGCTGTGCGATGCTGCTGACTTATACAGACGAACAGCCGATGCGTGAGATTTATTTAAAGCCGTTTGAAATGAGCGTGAAACATTTTGAAGGAAATTCACTGGCAGTCATGTCATCCTTTAACTTTATCGGCGATGTGTGCGCAGGGGCAAATCCAAACCTTTTAAATACGGTTCTTCGTGATGAGTGGGGATTCCGCGGAATGGTTCTGTCGGACTGGAACGGTTCTTATGGATATCAGAATACAGATGATTTTGTCCGCAATGGAAATGATGCGATGCCTGGATTTATGCAGCATGAGTCGAATGAGATTACGAATACAGGTTCTGCAACGCTTGTATCTGCTATGCGAAAGGCGTGCAAAAATATTTTCTATACGGTTGTAAACAGCGGAAATTATACCATTCCTGACCCGGATGCAGGAAAGATGGATCATATGACAAAGATGTTTATCGGTATTGATGCAGGTGTTGCCATCGCTGCTATTGGAGCAATGGTCATTGTACTGATCCGCTGGAAGAAAAAACGCAGCGCAGTAAATATGGAAAAATAGTAAATAAAATATGCGAAGGAGAGAGAAAGGATGAAATATCAGAAACTGATTTCAAAAATGACATTGGAAGAAAAATGTTATCTCTTTTCCGGAAAAGATTTCTGGCAGTCCAGAAGTGTCGAAAGGCTTGGTATTCCAAATATGGCTATGGCTGACGGGCCGCATGGGATACGAAAGCAGGAAGGTGCAGGAGACCAGCTTGGACTGAACGGTTTCATGCCTGCTACCTGTTTTCCGACAGCGGCTGCTATGGCGAATTCCTGGGATCCGGAGCTTGGCAGATGTCTTGGAGAAGAAGCGGCTTGCCAGGATGTGGATGTACTGCTGGGGCCGGGGATGAACATCAAGCGTTCTCCATTGTGCGGGCGTAATTTTGAATATTTTAGCGAAGATCCTTATCTGACAGGAAAAATGGCTGCCGGATATATCCGGGGCATTCAAAGTTTTGGCGTGTCTAATAAAGGCTATTAATGCATCAGAATCTTTACTTAAGGCAACTTTGGCGATGGATGAAAAAGCTGTGGCGCAGATGATACAGGAAGTTCCTATGCAAAATTTTAGCAGCTTGTTATATAATAATGAAATTTCTAGAAGAAAAGCAGGAAACATCAATGTAGAATAGAGAAAGCTGAATTGTAATTTTGGGTATCAAAAAAATTTCGTGTCATAAACTCGACATAAGGGGTTAAAGGCGGTGTTATTTTGTAAGATGAGGGATTAAGGCGGAGAGTGTGAAGTTCTCCGCTTTAATCCTTTTGTATTTACAAAGTTTTTTGTAATGATTTTTCATGTTCAAAAACGCAGGAGAAGGGTATTATACAAATAAAAAGTGGATAAATTCATTAGCTCGATTTTCTTACTGCATTGTCATAAAAACGAAAGTAATCCGGCCGATGGCGGGATTGTGTATATTCAAACATGACACCGTCGCTGTTATAGGTCTGACTGCTGACAACAGCCATGCAATTATAGTCTCTGGCATTCATCTTCAAGTATTTTTCATCTATTTGTGTCATTTTTTCTACAGTCATAACACGTTTACTGTTTACAATCGTCATATGCAGTGTCTGTTCCAGATATTGATAAATGGAAGTTTCTGCAATTTCTTTTGTAAGACCGGGAATAGTCTCTTTTAAAAAATAATTATGGTTAAGAATTAATGGCGTATCATCTAAAAAATGAAGGCGCTGGATATAATAAACATCAGTTCCGGCAGAAAAACCTGTGTTTAAAGACTGACTTTCGTTAATTTCAAACTCAGTAAATAAAAGAACTTTTGTAAGGGGAATATGTCCGTTTCGAATGGCAGATTCCCGAAAGCTTTCAATTTCGCCAATTGTAAAGGCAGTCTGTGCAATTGGCTGATAGATATTGCGCACACCTTTTCCCTGTATTGTCTGTACATAGCCGTAAGTGACCAGGCGGCTGACAGCCCGGCGAAGAGTGTTGCGGGAACAGTGATAGGTTTGAATCAGTGAGTTTTCCGATGGAAGAAGTTCCTGATAAGTAAACATATTGTTTTCAATTTTCTGTTTTAAGTCTTTGTAAATATTTTCGTATATTGTCTTCGGCATATTTGTTTACCTCTCAAATTCTTATGAAACTATTATAGAAATTGATAGCTCAAAAGTCAATATCTTGTTTAAACAAATTTTATAATTAGTATTGACATGTTTAAACAAGTGTGTTATAACAGAAACATAATACTTGTTTAAACAAGTCTAAAAGGAGGAAGCGAAGAATGGGAAAATATGCAGAAGATGCAAAACAGCTGTTGCGCCTGGTAGGTGGCAAAGAGAACATTGCTGCGGTATCGCATTGTATGACAAGAATGAGGTTTGCATTGGTGGAACCTTCAAGAGCGGATGTAAAAGCGATTGAAGCAATGAAAGTGGTGAAAGGAAGTTTTACCCAGTCGGGACAGTTTCAGGTAATTATTGGCAATACGGTAGCAGATTTTTACAATGACTTTGTAAAAGAAGCGGGTATTGAAGGGGTATCGAAGGATGCAGTAAAACAGGCGGCAAAGAAAAACCAGAATGTACTACAGAGATTAATTGCTGCATTAGCAGAGATTTTTGCGCCGCTCATACCGGCTATTATTACGGGAGGTTTGATTCTTGGTTTTAGAAACTGCATTGACAGCATGTATTTGTTTGAAGATGGAACAAAAACGCTATGTGATATTAGTCAGTTTTGGGCGGGAATCGACAGTTTTTTGTGGCTGATTGGTGAAGCAGTATTTCATATGCTGCCGGTTGGAATCTGCTGGTCAGTGACAAGGAAGATGGGGACAACGCAAATGCTTGGTATTGTGCTTGGTCTGACATTGGTGTCCGGACAGTTATTGAACGCGTATGCAGTTGCGGAAACAGCAGCGGCAGATATTCCAAAGTGGAATTTCGGAGCATTTCAGGTGAATATGATCGGGTATCAAGGGCAGGTTCTTCCGGCTATTTTAGCAGCTTTTACATTGGTGTATCTGGAAAAGTTCTTTCGAAAGATAACACCTCAGGTGATTTCTATGATTGTTGTTCCATTCTGCAGTCTACTGATCTCAGTTATGGCTGCACATTTCGTACTGGGGCCGATTGGCTGGCAGATAGGAGCTGCAATTTCAGCGCTTGTATTTGCCGGAATTACCGGAACATTTAAAATTGTATTTGGTGCAGCTTTTGGCATTGTTTATGCTCCTCTGGTAATAACAGGACTTCATCATATGTCAAACGCAATTGATTTGCAGCTGATTGCGGATTTTGGAGGAACAATGCTGTGGCCGATGATCGCATTGTCTAATATTGCGCAGGGTTCTGCAGTTCTTGGAATGATCTGGCTGCAGAGAAAAGATCCACAGGCACAGGAAGTGAATGTTCCGGCTTGTATTTCCTGTTATCTTGGAGTTACGGAACCGGCAATATTTGGTGTAAACTTAAAGAGAGGATTTCCATTTGTCTGCGGTATGATTGGCTCTGGTATTGCAGCAGTTGTTTGTACAGCGACAGGAACAACAGCGAATGCAATTGGCGTAGGCGGTATTCCGGGTATTTTATCTATTCAGCCGCAGTTTATGGCTTCCTTTGCAATTTGTATGGCGCTTGCGGTTGTTATTTCATTTTTATTAACGGTTATCGTTGGAAAAAAGCGTCTGCAGGCGGATCAGATCAATGAAACAACAGATTTAACGGAAATCGCTGCTGTGACAGGTACAAGTGCAGCGGCAGGAGTTATGGCTTGTGCTATGCGTGAAAAAGAAACAAATCAGTCATCTTCGGACAAATTAACGGCATTTTTATCTGGAAAGGCAATTCCTTTGGCGGAAGTTGGAGACGGCGTTTTTTCAGAAGGCATTATGGGCGACGGGATGGCGATTATCCCGGAAAATGATATAGTGTATGCACCTGCAGATGCAGAGGTTGCCGTGTTAATGCCGGAATCACGACATGCCTGCGGATTAAAGCTGGAGAACGGCATGGAAGTATTGTTACATATTGGAATTGATACCGTGGGTATGAATGGAGATGGATTTGAATATCTGGTGCAGGAAGGACAAAAAGTCAGCGCCGGAACACCACTGATTAAATTTGACAGAACAAAGATTAAGAAAGCCGGGCATCCGGATGTAACAGTATGTATTATTACAGAACAAGGGAATGTTCAGAATATTCAGTTTTATACAGGAATGACCGTTAGAGAAAAAGAAACGACAGTTGCAGATTTTAAATAATCAGGGAGGAATGAAAATGGCAGATTTCAGAAATAAAGTAGTTTATCAGATATATCCAAAGTCTTTTCGCGATACGAACGGGGATGGTTTTGGAGACATTCCTGGAATTATTGAAAAATTAGATTATTTGCAGGGATTAGGTGTGGATTATCTTTGGCTGACTCCGTTTTTTCCATCACCGCAAAATGATAATGGATATGACGTGGCAGATTATTGTGCAGTAGATTCCAGGTTTGGAACGATGAAAGATCTGGAAGAATTAATCAGAGAGGGGGAAAAAAGAGGGATTGGATTGATGCTCGATATGGTATTCAATCATACGTCCACAGAACACATATGGTTTCAGAAAGCCTTGTCTGGTGAGGAAAAATATCAGAAATATTATATTTTTAAGGAAGGTACACCTAATCAGGCGCCTACAAACTGGAAGTCAAAATTTGGCGGTTCTGCGTGGGAATATGTACCGGCGCTGAAAAAATGGTATCTTAGGCTGTATGATGTGACACAGGCAGATTTAAACTGGGATAATCCTGAAGTACGCGAAGAATTAAAAAATATTCTCCGATTCTGGAAAGAAAAAGGAATTCAGGCATTTCGGTTTGATGTTATCAATCTTGTTTCCAAGCCGGAACAGATGGAAGATGATTTTGAGGGAGATGGAAGGAGGTTTTACAGTGATGGTCCCCATATCCATGAGTATTTAAAAGAGCTGGTAAAGGATGCAGGGATTGAGGATTTTGTAACGGTAGGGGAGATGTCTTCTACATCATTGGAACATTGTGTTCGCTATTCTGCACCAAAGGAAAAGGAGCTTTCTATGTGCTTTAATTTTTACCATTTGAAAGTGGATTATAAAAATGGGGATAAATGGGCGCTCATGGATACAGATTATAAAAAATTAAAAAATCTTTTTATAGAATGGCAGATGGGAATGCAGCAAGGAGGAGGATGGAACGCTTTGTTTTGGTGCAATCACGATCAGCCTCGAATTGTAAGCAGGATAGGTGATGAAGGAGCATATTGGAAAGAGTCGGCAAAAATGCTGGCAGGCATGATTCATTTTATGCGCGGTACGCCGTATATTTATCAGGGAGAAGAAATTGGGATGCTGAATGCGCATTTTCCTTCTATAGACCATTATAGAGATGTGGAAAGCCAGAATTATTATCGGATCTTATTGGAAAAGGGGAAGACGGAAGAAGAAGCGCTTGCGGCGCTTGCGGAAAGATCCAGAGATAACAGCAGGACTCCGATGCAGTGGAACGGAGGAACATACGGTGGTTTTTCGGAAGTAGAACCGTGGCTGCCTCTATCTGCAAAATTTAGCAAAGAAATTACGGTAGAGGAACAGCAAAAAGATCATGATTCTATTCTTGCTTTTTATAAAAAGCTGGTTGCCATGAGAAAAATGTATCCGGTGATTGCAAAGGGAGAAATTTCTTTTTTGGAAACAGGAACAGATATGGTACTGGCATATCGGAGAGTATTAGCAGAACAACAGATCGTGGTATTTTGTAATTTGGATGAAAAACAGCACAACGTACAAATGGCAAAAGAGTGGAATGGTTATCAGGTATTGCTGGCAAATTATAAGGGCAGGGAGATGGCTTTCAGGGAAGAAATGTATATTATGGAACCATATGAGTTTATAGCTTTTGGAAATATTGTTCCTGCTATATAAAAATGTGATAAAGTGCGGGTATTATATTTAAGAAATAAGAAGTTAAGGATGGGATGCTATGAAGAACCATATAAAATTGGTAACTGTTGACATAGACGGTACGTTTGTACACTCAGATTATACTTACGATATTCAACGTTTCAGACGTATTTTGTCTCGTATGAAAAATGTTGGCTGTAACTTTGTTGTGGCAAGCGGAAACCAATATTATCAATTAAGAGATTTGTTTCCAGGGTATTATGATGAATTGTCTTTTGTTGCAGAAAACGGAGCATACGTAAAAGATCGGAAGGAGCTTGTTTTTGCGGTAGATATGCCAAAGGAAACAATAGATGATGTGATTGATCTGTGTATGGAATATCCGGAAATCATAAATATTTTGTGTGGAGTGGACAGTGCATACTGTCAACGTGGAACGGTAAGTCAGGAGTTTGTTGCACTTACAAAGATCTATTATCATCGTTTAGAATGGGTTGATGACTTAAAAAAAGTAAAAGACCAAATACTAAAATTTGCTTTGACAGTTCCGGATGAAAAAACAGATTTTTATTATGATCTATTTAGTAAAAGGCTGAAAGGGAAAATGGAGTCTACAACGAGCGGTCATGGATCTATTGATTTGATTGCTCCAGGTTGCCATAAGGCATCCGGTATTAAGCGGCTTGTGGAGCGTTGGGGCATTTCCCCGGAGCAGTGCGTTGCTTTTGGTGATGGGGAAAATGATATAGAGATGCTGAATTACTGCAGAAACAGTTATGCAATGGCAAACGCGCCACAAAATGTAAAGAATGCGGCAAAATATATATGTCCTTCTAATGAAGAAGATGGCGTGCTTGTTACATTAGATAAAATATTTACATAGTTGTGGCATATAACTTTTAGCTGAAAATTTAAGAACGTGTTTTAATATGAGGTTATTGAAAAGTGATACTATTTCAATAACCTCTTTTAGTATATCATTCCCCTTGTTTAAGCAGTACTGTCATTTTATCAACCATTTCATTAATAATTCCAGCCTGCTCAGTTATATTGGTCGTATCATTAGCATTGCTTTCTGTCATGGCATTAATCGAGTTAAAATGCTCGTTTTCATCTTTAATGCTTTCTGCAATATCCTGATTAATCGATATTGTTTTTTTAATAACGTCTGCCTGCCTGCTGTGAGCTTCTCCCATTTTTTCAATTGCATTGACAGAAACATTCAAAAGCGCTGCGGTATCTTTCATGCATTGAAATACATTTGCGAAATATTCATTTTGTGTATTCATTTTAGAAGAATTTTCTTCTACCTGTGCCGTGATTTGGCTTACATTCTGCTGTACCCGTTCGATCACCGACTGAACTACTTTTAGAGATTCCTGGGTGCTGTTTGCGAGATTTCCTACTTCTGTAGCGACAACAGCAAATCCGCGCCCTGCTTCTCCTGCTCTTGCAGCTTCAATAGAAGCATTTAGAGCCAGCAAATTTGTCGAATTAGAAATATCGCTGATAAGGCTTAGCGTTACGCCGATTTCTTTGACTGCGTCTGAAAGGTTCTGCGTCATTTCATTTGTTGCTTCCATGGACTTAGATACTTCCCCATTGATTGCATGTAAGTCATTCAGAAATTTTTCATTTTCCTTTGATTTTTCAAGTAAGTCTCTGGAAGCGTTTTCTACTTTTTGTACATTATCAGCAACGACGCTTTCCCATTCGCTTAGCTCTCCCAGATTGTTCATGCTTTCATCTGTTTTTGAACTAAGTATGTTGCTTCTTTCTACCAGCTGTTCGCTCGTAGAGGCGAGCTGTTCTGCTGATGTGCTTTCACTTTCAGATACGGATGAAAGTGCGGCTCCGGCTGTATACAAATCGTTTGACAACACTTGAACCTGATCTAATACATGTTTTAGATCCAGTTCTTTTTTCTCAACCATTCCAAATAGTGTGGTGGCACGATAACTAATAAAACAGCATACGGCAAGCAATACAGTGTAAACGATGGTTGTAAATACCCAGCCAATAACGCTGTGCAGCTTTAAGAATCCTGCCGGAAATGCAATCATCATAGCTGCATTTACAACGATTGTAACAGCATAACTGGTTTTAAGTAATGTTTGTTCATAATAAGGAACTAACAAAAGCGTTGCGACAAAATAATAATGTGTCAGACAGACATATCCGGCGCTGTCAGTTGTGCAGGAAACAGCTGCTGTAATTGCCCCTACAATAGGAGGAATGCAGGCATATACATATTTTGCTTTACTTCCTAATGGTTTTTCCAACAGTTTCGTAATAATTGCTGAAAGCCCTGACAGAAGAAAAACAGCTTCGCGTAAACCGCCGTTTAAGAAGATCATTACGAAAGCCCAACCGGATATGGCAACTCCTAAAATATAAAGAAATAATATGTTGTTGATTAGTTTTTCTTCATTTTTTATCGATTGTAACTTCATCGTTTTATCCTCCTGCGAATTTAATCTGTAGATTTATGCTTTTTCTGCATGGATAACAATTTATCCAGATAGATGGATTTAAACTGTTTGCTTGCTAACGCCTGTTTGATAGGCGGCAGTTTTAATATCGTTCCAAATACTGCAGCCATAGCCCGGTGATTGGCAAATGCCTGATTGTCAAAAATCAGGTTTTGTAAAGTGCCTTTTTCGATAGCCTGCAGGACAAATCGATGGGTGCTGTTTACAGGCGTAATTACCTGAACGGGGCGGCGTTCCATTTGAATAGCTCCCGTAGGACAATTCCTTGCACAGACGCCACAGCCGAGACAGATTTCGGTATCAATATGAGGGAGCTTTTTTTGTTGATCTTCCTGTTTCATTGTAATGGCCAGAATCGGACATACTTTTGCGCACTTTCCGCATCCAATGCATTTATTTACAGAAATATTTGGTATATAGTTTGTTGTTGCTACAGGCTGCATTGGGCTGAAATGTCTGGCTGCCTGTAATGCTTCACAGCAGCATCCGCAACAGTTGCAGATAAAAGCGGGATGTTCTCTGACATTTTCACCGATTTGTACCAGATTGCTCGCATAAGAACGTTCCAATGCGTCTTTTGCTTCTTCTTTAGAGATCAAACGTGCGTATTCACCGTGTTCAGCAAGAGAACGTGCAACGTTATCAAAGGTCAGGCAGACATCCCATGGCGCATCAATCTCACATGGATGGCCTGCATGGTACATTTTGTGTCTGCAGTAACACGTTCCAAGACCGATATATTCAGCTTCTTCTACAATATGTGTGGCTCGTTCATAATCCAGGATATGATTGGTTTTGGCGTTCGTCAACACCGGCTCCTGGACGAATACACGGCCAAGCCTTGTCTCTGTTACAAAAAACAGGTCTTTAATAAAATCTTCTTCTACATTCATATACTGATAATACAGATTACTTAGATATTTCTGGTCAATGTCGCCTCTTGTGCGCATCAAAGCAAACTCTATAAATCCTGCCATCGGAGGGGGCATCACAAATTGACGCTGGCCATGGTATTCAGAATCAACGAGCAGCGCTTTTTCACAAAGTCTGTCCAGTAGTTTTTCGGCTTTGGCTTCAGTAGTTCCCCATATTTTTGCAGCTTTTTTCAGAGTAAAAGGGCGAACCGGAAGCAGAGACGCCCATTTAGCTTCTTTTTCTGTATATAACACCTGTAAGATTTTGTATAGCGTATCAGAAGGAGGCGCACCCTGGGTAAACCAGTTAATCCGTTCCTCCAGATTTTTATAGGCGTCTCTTGTTGTCAAATGTCCCATTTCATGAACCTCCTGTCTGTTTTTTGCTTCTAATTAGTAGTATAACACAAAATTTTTGTCTTATGGGAAAATTTGCTGATTTTGTGTTATTTTTCTGATAGCAGAAAATATTAAGAAATAATTAGTACATCGTAAAATAAGCGTACGTTTGACTGAGAATAAATTTTTGAGAGTACTGCTTTTGAAAATTGAAAAAAACAACAAATAATTGAGGAATATGCCAATTTGTGGTAGACTGATAATTATGAATGTATTTTGTCTGTATGGAACACAAGATAAAACAGAAAACAGGAAGCAGGAAGTAAATCAATATGAAGATTTTAAGAAGGCTGGCAGGAATATCCATTATCTTAACGCTTATTTTTATGGTAATCGCCTTAATTCAATATCAGGCACAGGAGGGTATGTCTCTGTTTCCAAATCAGATTGAGCATTTTATGAATGAAGGCTGGATAATGGCAGAATTGGATTTGGACAGTCAGCAGTTGTCTAAAGAAGAACTGGAGAATCCTGAGAATATCCGAGAGCTGTATGAAAGTGCGCAAGCGCGGGGAGAATGCCATAAGACAGACTTGCCGTATGAGGCACAGAGCGGCAATACATCCGAGAGCATTGCGATTTTTCAAAATATTGTGCCAAAAGAATATGCAGGACTGACTTTAAGTATTTCAGCTGCAGATGCCGTAGTGCATGTGATTTTAGATGATGAAGTGATATACCATTCGGAACCTGGGAAAGTGGAGGATGAAGATCAAACATCAGGGAAAGATGAACATTATGTAGATATCCCAAATGTATTTGCAGACGGAGAATTAATGATTACTCTTTTATCGGCTTATTCAGATAAGGCAGCAGTATTTGAAGAAGCCAGAGTAGAAACCCGGGATGTGATTCTGATTAGCGTAGTTGGCAATAATATTGCAGATATCGGATGTTGCCTGTTGATTATAATTATGGCGATTATTATGTTTGTACTTGCGCTTATCAGGCGATATACCAGACAGGCGCCACGGGGTGAAATGTATCTGGCTTTGGCGGGCTTTGCAGCGGGGATATATTGTTTTATTGGCACAGATACTTTAAGTATTTTTTACAATATGCAGGAAGCTTATGAGATGCAGGAATATCTGGTATTGCTTCTTCCATTATTTTTAGCTCAATATTTTGAAAAAAACCTTCATCCGATATACCCGCGCCGTTTTTCCGTATTGCTTTGCTGTGTAAGTATTCATGCAGTTGGGCAGATTTTACTGCATTTGATTGGAATACAGAATATGCGCAATATGGTTAATTTGTCCGCAAGCGTGATAGGAGCAGTTTGCATAGTTGCTATCGTAAGCCTGATTCAATTTGATTATAAAAATAAAAGTTATCATACGTTACTTTCTGTATTCGCAATGCTTGTCCTGCTGTCCGGAGGAATTGCCAACATAATTATAAATGTGGTATTTCAAACTGAACATGTCAATATAGCAGGACAATATAGCATGACGGTATTTGCGATTATGATGGCAGTTATGCATGTGTTTCAGCTGTCAAAAGAGTATCGGGCAGATGTAGAGGAACGGGTAAAGGAAGCCGAGCGGCAAAATATATGTCTGGAGCAGGCTAAACAAGAAGCGGAAGAAGCAAGGCACGAGGCTTTGGCTGCAAATGATGCGAAGGGAAAATTTCTCGCACACATGTCTCATGAGATCCGCACACCAATCAATGCAGTGCTTGGAATGGATGAAATGATACTGCGGGAATCAAAAGAACAAAATATTAAAGAATATGCCATGGATATTTATATGGCAGGACAGACGCTTCTTTCACTTGTCAATGATATTTTGGATTTTTCAAAAATCGAATCCGGCAAAATGGAAATCATACCGGCGGAGTATGATATAAGCAGTATGATTCACGATCTGGCAAATATGGCTTCACAGAGAGCTTCAAATAAAAATATCAGGCTGGAAGTTGAAGCTGAGCATAATATTCCGTCTGGATTATATGGGGATGATGTGCGTATCCGTCAGGTATTGACAAACATTCTAACAAATGCCGTGAAGTATACACAGGAAGGAACGGTTTGGCTCCGTATAAAAAGCCATAAGGCTGGAGAAAATGTTGTTCTTGATTTTGAAGTCGAGGATACAGGAATTGGGATAAAACAGGAGGATTTGCCGAAACTGTCTGCTGAATTCGAACGGATTGAAGAAGACAGAAATCGTAATATTGAGGGAACCGGACTTGGCATGAGTATTACGATCCAGCTTTTGGAGCTGCTGGGGAGCAGGCTGCAGGTGGAAAGTGAATATGGAAAAGGATCCAAATTTTCTTTTTCGGTAGAGCAAAAGGTAGTTGATGAAACACCGATTGGAGATTTTGAGACAAGAGTACAAAAAATAGCGGAAGATTACAGTTACAGATCAAAGTTCTGTGCGCCGGAAGCAAAAATACTTGTTGTGGATGATAATGCTATGAACCGCAAGGTTCTTCGTAATCTGCTGAAAGAGACACAAATCCAGGTTACGGATGCAGGCAGTGGGATGGAATGTCTGAGACTGGTGCAGGAACATCATTATGATTTGATTTTTCTCGATCATATGATGCCGGAAATGGATGGAATAGAGACGCTGCACGAGATGCGAAAACTGACAGATTTTCCATGTAAAGATACACCGATCGTTGTATTGACGGCAAATGCGGTGGCAGGCGCGAAAGAAAAATATTTATCGGAGGGCTTTGATGATTTTTTATCAAAACCTGTCGTGCCGGAAAAGCTGGAACAGATGATACAAAAAATGCTGCCGGAAAAATTACTGTCAAAAGAGCCGATATCTATGCAAGGACAGCTTGAGGCCGGGATTTTAGAAAGTCTTCCTCAAATAGATGGGTTGGACTGGCAGTATGCATGGATGCATCTTCCAGACAAAGAATTGCTGGAATATACAGTAAGGGAGTTTTATGCTCAAATTGAATCTGCAGCAGATCATTTGGAGCAGTCATTTGAGCAGATTGTAAATTATCATCAGAGAGTGTCGTCATTGTCTGAGGAAACAGAGTTATTTGGACAGGATGAGGTTATGACGGCAGCTGCACAGCATATAGATTCGTATCGGATACAAGTACATGCCATGAAAAGTCTTGCGGCAACTGTAGGAATACTTCCGCTTTTTGGTGTAGCCAAAATATTAGAGTATGCTGCAAAAGACGGGAATACAGATGTAATAATAGCTATGACGCCGGCATTTTTAACGGAGTGGCGCAGTTATCAGGAAAAACTTCAGGGAGTATTTGGAATTGAGGAAGATGGCAGGAAAGAGGTAACAGATCCTTCTGTGATACTGGCGCTTGTAGAAATGGTACGGTTCAGTATGCGGGAGATGGATATAGACCAGGCGGATGAGCTGATGACCCGGCTGAGATCATATAAATTTTCGCAGGAAACAGAAAAAAATATCCGTAAACTGGCAGATGCGGTTACAAATTTGGATGCGGAGGAAGCTGATCGGATTGCGGACATACTTTTAGAATGTATACAGTAATGTCGGATGACAAATTTGGAGGGGAAAAATGAAGAAAATATTATTGATAGGAAAGCTGAATCATGTTGTCAAGGAAACAAATACATTTTTATCACAATTTTTTCATGTACAGCTTTGTTCAGAAAATGCAGGTGTTTTGGAGGGAATGTTAAAAATTGTCAATCCGGATCTTGTTGTCATTAGTCTAATTGGAGCTTATGATATTGATACATCTATTTTTTTTCTGTTAAGCAGTCAGTATTCACAAATACCTGTATTGACAATCGGGACAAAGGAAGAAAGCAGTACGTTTTTTAAGTATTATGAAAACGGCCAGTTTGAAAATTTGATTCGTCCGGTGGAACATACTACGATTATGGAAGCGGTATGCAGAAGGCTTGGAATCGATCCAAATGAAGCAGAGCATGAAGCTGAAGAAGCAAAAATGCAGGACAAACAAGAAAATAAAGGAAAAAAACTTATTCTTGTAGTCGATGATAATGGCACTGCGCTTCGTACAATGAAAGCAATGCTTCAGGATCGGTATGAAGTCGCTCTGGCAGTATCGGGCGCACAGGCAATGACTTCCATTGGAAAAAAGAGACCGGATTTAATATTGCTGGATTATGAGATGCCAGTCTGTGATGGAAGGATGACGCTTGAGATGATTCGTGCCGATGAGGATATGAAAGATATTCCGGTCATCTTTTTAACAGCAGTTAATGACAGGGAGAATATTGAAGCGGTATTAAAGTTAAAACCTGCCGGATATTTTTTAAAGCCGGCGGAGAAAAACCGTCTGTTATCAGAAATTGATAAAATATTATTTGCGTATAGTTCTTAAGTGGCGCTGGAAAATTTTAAAATGAAAAATCCTGCATAACTATCCGTTTTCAGGCAACACTATTTTTAAAACAAAGAAAAAAGGTGGATGGTGTAAATGAAAAGGAATAGAATGCGAAGATTTTTTCAACAAAAACAATATGCAATTGCTTCCCTCGTGTTATTTGCGGCAATTGCGGCTATGACAGGCGTCTATGTATCAAATCGTATTACAAATGAACGCCAGGAACAGGAATTGGCTAAGAGAGAACAAGAATTGGCAAATGAACAGAAAATGGAACAGTCTGCAGCTCTAAATGAAACAAATGATCCATTTGTTAATCCGACAAAGATTCCAGAGCAGGAGGAAGATTTCACGAGTGTTACTTCTATTATAAAGCCAAAAGATACCACACAGGATCAAAAAGAAAAAGTATCAGGTAAGACATCAGATACAAATACAGAGAAAAAGGTACCGAAAAATCAGGCAGAAAATGAGTCAGCTCAAAAACAGGATCAGACAAAACAGACACAGCCGGAGCAGAAACAAACACAGCAAGAAACGACAGCGCATTCCAAATCTGCAGTTTCTTTGAACTTTTCTCCGGATTCTGATCTGAGCTGGCCGTTACAGGGAGATGTGATCTTAAATTACAGCATGGATCAGACTGTATATTTTGCGACATTGGAGCAGTATAAGTATAACCCTGCTTTGATTATTGCCGGAAAAGTAAACGACCCGGTAAATGCAGCTGCAACAGGTAAAATTACAGATATTTCTGCCAATGAAGAGACCGGACTTACGGTTACGATGGATCTTGGAAACGGATACAGCGCTGTTTATGGCCAGTTAAAAGAAGTATTATATAAAGAAGGAGCTACTGTAGAGGCAGGAAATGCAATTGGTTATGTTGCAGAACCTACGAAATATTATTCTGTTGAAGGAAGCAACCTTTACTTTGAGCTGTTAAAAGACGAAGAACCGGTAGATCCGATGCAGTATATGCAATAATGTATTGGCACAGATGAAGTAAAAGCATATAATATTAATGTAACGACCAATCCTTACAGATTTAAAACCAATACGAGCAGAAAATGCCGGCTGAAATACGATGCAACTGTGAGTGGAATACTCAGGTGTGCCGGATCAGTGAAAACAGGATTCTGACGGGGATCATGAAAGCTTGTCCCGGTGCACAAATTGGTCGATTGCATAGATATGAAATCAGGAGTCTTATAAGCGGGTCTGGGATATGTAACGAATATCCGGGCAATGTTTTTAAGACTCCTTACATATTTTTTATGAGTGCCGGAACATATTTTATGATAAATAATGTCTAATCGAACATTTATGATAGGGTTATTATAATGATAGAGGCATATTATGGATTTAAGAAATTATACATATATGGTTGAATGCAGTGACGGCAGTCTGTACACCGGATGGACAAACTGTATTGAAAAAAGGTTAAAAGACCATAACAGCGGGAAAGGCGCCAGGTTTACACGCGGAAGAGGGCCGGTAAAGCTGCGGTATCTGGAAATATCCAACACGAAATCAGAAGCTATGAAGCGGGAAGCAGCTATAAAAAAGCTAAACCATGCACAAAAAATACAGCTGATTCGGCAAGGAGAGCTGGAAAAAATATTGGAAGAAAATCATATTTGTATCTGACATTGATTTTATTTGACAATTTCTGTATTGTTTGCTATGATGGAACACGTTGCAGTCAACAAACAAAAGGAGCAAACATGAAATTTGATGAATTAGAATTGTTTCCGGCAGTTATGCGCGGAATAAAAGAGATGGGATTTGAAGAAGCTACGCCGATTCAGACGAAAGCGATCCCGGTCTTAATGGAAGGAAAGGATGTCATTGGGCAGGCACAGACCGGAACAGGTAAAACGGCTGCATTTGGTATCCCTGTACTGCAGAAAGTAGATCCGTCCTGTAAGAAGACACAGGCTGTGATTTTGTCTCCTACGAGAGAATTAGCTATTCAGGTTGCAGATGAATTACGTAAATTAAGTAAATATATGCATGGTATAAAAGTATTGCCGGTATATGGCGGTCAGGAAATTACAAAACAGATCCGTTCCCTGAAAGGCGGCTGCCAGATTATCGTAGGTACGCCAGGCCGTATTATGGACCATTTGCGTAGAAAAACGATTCGGTGTGAGCAGGTAGCTACCATTATATTGGACGAAGCAGACGAAATGCTGGATATGGGTTTTCGGGAAGATATTGAGACAATTTTAGAATATATTCCGGGAGCGCATCAGACAGTGCTTTTTTCAGCGACTATGCCAAAGCCGATTTTGGAAATTACGAGGAAATACCAGCACGACGCGGTTACTATTAAAATCGTAAAAAAGGAACTGACAGTTCCAAGCATTGAACAGTATTATTACGATGCGAAACGACGTGATAAAGTAGATATGCTGACTCGTCTGCTTGACTATTACAATCCAAAGCTGTCACTGATCTTTTGCAATACAAAGCGCTGTGTGGATGAGCTTACAAAAGAGCTTTCAGACCGTGGTTATTTTGCTGAAGGTCTGCATGGAGATATGAAGCAGGCACAACGTGACCGGGTAATGAAAAATTTCCGTACGGGTAAGACGGAGATTTTAATAGCTACTGATGTGGCGGCACGAGGAATCGACGTAGATGACGTAGAGGCAGTGTTTAATTATGATTTGCCGCAGGATGACGAGTATTACGTACATCGTATCGGACGTACCGGGCGTGCGGGTCGAACCGGAATGGCCTTTACATTTGTAAAAGGAAAAGAAGTATATAAACTGAAGGAAATTGAACGCTATTGCAAGACAAAAATACTTGCCCGTAAGCTGCCTTCTATGGATGATGTGACAGTCATTAAGACTGAAAAAATTATGGAACAGCTGGAACATATTATGGAAGAGTATGATTTGTCCCGTATGCTGGATTTAATAGAAGATAAGATCAATGAAGCTGATTATACAGCTATGGATATCGCAGCAGCGTTTTTACGGCAGGCATTGTATGGATACGAAGATAATGACCGTTCCGGAGATGATTTCTTTGAGTTTGGAGATACCGGAGCCGAAGAGGGAATGGTTCGTCTCTTTATTAATATCGGTAAAAATCAAAGAGTCCGCCCTGGAGATATTCTCGGCGCAATTGCAGGAGAGGCAGGGATATCCGGTGACCTTGTAGGAGCAATTGATATGTATGACAAATATACATTTGTCGAAGTGCCGCGTGAGTATGGAAAAGAAGTGCTGAAGGCTATGTCCAAAGCAAAAATTAAAGGAAAATCCATTAATATCGAACCGGCAAATCAAAAGTAAACGATGATTAACATTCTTTTGATTGGAAGAAATTGGCATGTATTTTATTTTATGCAGAAAATATTGTAAAAATTGAAAAAAGATGTTGTAATAAAATCGAAAAGAGAGTATAATGATAACGCAACGATAAAAATACCCAATTTGGGTAAAAAATGTGAGGAGGATGATGATGAAGAAAAATCTCATTAAAAAAGTATTTGCGGTTTCGTTGTCAATCGCTATGGCATGCTCATTATTACCAGCAGCCAATCCAGTGACTGCATCCGCAGCGGCACCTTATGTTTCATTAAAGACTACTTTTAAAACTTTAAAAGTAGGCCAGAAATATAAAATGACGCTGAAGAACAACACTGTCAGCTGGAAAATTAAAAAAGTTGAAACAACCGACAAGACCATTGCTACGGTTTACGGCAAAACAACAAGCCAGGTAATGATCAAAGGTAAGTCAGAAGGAAGAGCTACAATTCGAGTTCATCTTAAGACATCTAAGAGAAAAGCGAACAACACAAAGACTCTGAGATGCAGAGTAAAAGTTGTTACTGCTACTCCGGTCGTTGATCCAACAGAACCAACAAAGACAGATGCAACAGTAACTACACAGGCTGAATTAGACGCAGCTCTGAAAGACACAAAGATCACAAAAATTACAATTAAGCCTGCAACAGCAGCAAACTTTGTAATTGCTCAGGGATCTTATCCTAATGTTGACCTCATTGTAGATGCTCCACAGTCTGATGTTGAAAACAGCGCTACATTCAAGAGCATTACAGTTGAAAACATCAAAGCAGAAACATTTACTGAAAAAGCTACAGGCAATACATTTACATGGAATGCAGCAAAGGGCAGATTTGTAGTTTCAAAAGGTGCATCAGTAAAATCTGTAAGTATTACAAAACCTAGTTCAAAAGTATCTATCAAAGTTGAAGAAGGTACAGTTGCAACTATTAACGTTTCTGCAAAAGTAGAACTCGTTGTTGAAGGTAAATTACCGGAAGGTGCACCAGCAATTGCTGTTAATTTCACCAGTGCAGCAGCAGAAGCAAAAATCACAACAGCAGTTAAAGTAGCAGTCAGCACATATGCTAAGATTGCAGCTGTATTTGAAAAAGGTGCAGAAGACAGTACAATTAAGTTGGAAACAACAAACATTTCTGCAACAGTAACAAACAATACAACAAAAATTATTGAAGTTACAAAGAATGACAGTACAAAGCAGCCAATTGCAGTTGGCACTCAGAATTCTACTGTAAATGCTACAAACACAACAACACCTGTAACGCCTGGTACAATTGGTGGTAGTTCAAGTGGTTCTTCAACAAATAAGACTCCATCATCAGACAAAGTAATAACACCAAGCGCTCTTCAGTTAATTGTTTCAGGCTCTTCATTTGGTGTAGAAACAGTTACTAGAAGTTCATTGAATATTTGGTCTACAAATGAACAATTTGTAATAAGTGGTAATGGCTTACGTGCAGTTGAATATACTTTATCAGCGAAAGCTGTTAACAAAAATTGGTCAAAAACTATAGCGACTGGTACTTTAAAGCAGAATACAGATTATCCAATAAAAGATGAAAACAAGATTGTAGGTTATTATAATTATTTGGATATCATGAATGTAACATCTATGTCAAATGCTCCTGTAGGTACACCAATTACATTAACTCTTACACTTAAAGTTAAAGAAACAGACAAATTATCTGCTGGACCAGTTCTTACTGGAACAACAAATGAATTTACAATTCCTGCAAGTACTGCAGACAAATCAATTGATTTCAGTACAAAATTGGAATTTAGTAACTGGAAATAAGAGTTATAAATGTGGATATTATATAAATATAATATTACATGATAAAAATAACACAGACAATACCGAAAGGTGTCTGTGTTATTTTTATTTAATCCTAAACGGTAAATAGTGGGTTCCATTTACGTATAAGATGATTTATCCTTTCTGATTTTATGTGAAATTCATGAAACAACAAAAACTGAATGTTACATACGATACGAGTCCATTTTTAAATGTCTGAGTATTTCTCATCTTTACTTTTTTCGTATATATGCAGATTGCCATTATATTGTTTCATAAGTGTCTTATTTAAGTTTTTAAATAAAGGATCATTGTACATTCGTGGGACAGAACTGCAAATAATTCTTGCACATATTCGTTTGTTTAGTTTTTCACCGTACATATCAAGAGATGCTTGAATTTGTTTGACTGCATGACGAATATCATTTCCTTTTAATTCTACAAAAAGCGCTGTGGGTAAGGCTGAATCATTAATCACGTATAAATAATCACATTTTTGTACATTCGGTTCATTGCAAATAATACCACCATCCATATGATATCATGCAATTTTATTTTTTTATTATTAATAAGATTATATCTTTTCTTTTTTTCTGTACAAACGGCCTGGTTTCTATCATCGTTGAATACGATACAGCGTTTTTTGTATTTGCAAGTGTATTGTTCATCTGCACAGCAATCCTGTAAATGACTACAAATCATATTTTATCTCCAAAATATCAAGTTTTTCAGATTCTTCATTTATTTGTTCAGATATTGAGTCTATTTCTATAGATTCAATAAGTCCGGAAGGTTTATCAATAATGTTTTTCAGGACATATTTGTCGCTTTCGTCAATTTTATAGGCTGTTATTTTTTTTTGTGCTATTCTAAGCTGCTTTTTTATGACAGTTTCTTCGTTTCTGACTGCAGGATGATTTTCAACAATTGCTGACTGTATTAATAAATTGGCAGAAGAAAGAATATATGGACTATGTGTAGTAACTAAAAATTTACTATTGCTGGAATTCATTGTTAAAAATGATTTTAATCTCTTTCTTTTGAACTTAAAATGAAGCAAAATTACTGAATCGTTCGGGCAGAGATTACAAATTTACAAAAGATTTATAATATTTCTCTTCGTAAATAGTTTTGCAAATGCAAAAAATGTGATAGAATAAATCTTTATAAGTGGCATTATCAGCATTTTTTAGAAAAAGGAGACAATATGGAAAAATCGAAAGTATACTGCACCTCTTTTAAAACGAGTGACCATGAAAATCTGCTGCAGAAGCTTCGCAGATTAATGGTCACAGCAGGTATGAAAGAGATTGATTTTACAGACAAATATACAGCAATCAAGATTCATTTTGGAGAATATGGCAATCTGGCGTTTTTAAGGCCAAATTATGCCAAAGTAATGGCGGATTTGGTAAAGGAATGCGGAGGAAAACCGTTTTTGACGGACTGCAATACGCTGTATGTCGGCAGCAGAAAGAATGCGCTGGATCATATAGAGACGGCGTATTTAAATGGATTTACTCCTTATGCGACCGGGTGTCATGTATTGATTGGAGACGGGCTGAAAGGAACGGATGAGACGCTTGTTCCGATTCAGGGAGAATATGTCAGGGAAGCTAAAATAGGATCGGCAATTATGGATGCGGATGTTTTTTTGACACTGACACATTTTAAGGGACATGAAATGGCGGGATTTGGCGGTACGCTGAAAAATATTGGAATGGGCTGTGGTTCTCGGGCCGGTAAGATGGAGATGCATAATGATGGAAAACCGTATGTAAAAAATCCGGACGGCTGTATCGGCTGTGGCAGCTGTCAGCGTATTTGCGCTCATGGAGCCCCAATCATTGAAAATAAAAAAGCATACATCGATCATGACAAGTGTGTGGGCTGCGGCAGATGTCTGGCAGTCTGTCCAAAAGATGTGATTCAGCCAAGTTCATCATCTTCAGTAAAGAGCCTGAACTGTAAGATGGCGGAATATAGTCTGGCGGTGTGTAAAGGACGGCCGAATTTTCACGTGTCACTGATTTGTGATGTATCGCCGAATTGTGACTGCCATGCAGAAAATGATATACCGATTATCCCGGATGTCGGTATGTTTGCATCTTTTGATCCGGTCGCTTTAGACGTGGCTTGCGCGGATGCTGTCAATCGGATGCCTGTGATAGAAGGAAGCATATTAAGCGATCATTTGAAAGAAGATGCGCATCATGGGGAAGGACACGATCATTTTTATATGACCCATCCGGATACGGAATGGAAGTCTTGTATCGAACATGCAGTAAAGATTGGGCTTGGACAGGATCAATATGAACTGATTCATATATAAAAGGATAAACGATAGTAATATACAGGTTTATCTGAACTGTTATAAGAGGTAAGCAGAAAAAATGACACATAGCAGGGCTGCCTGTTAGATCTGCCTATTGTTGTCAATAAAATACAGGAGATGATAACAGTGAATCAATATAAAATAAAGGCAGGACAGGAAGTTGAGAGAAAAATTTGGATTAAAAAATTTGGAAAATGAGATTCTACTCGATCGTTTTCGTACAATGAGCCAGCCGACCTTAGTGTCCAAGGCTAATGGCTTGAGCGGCAAGTTATATATTGCATCAGAAATGGATAAAATGGACAAAATAGGATATGACTGTGTGGCTGCTTGTGTGAATGATATGTCAGCGCTCGGAGCAGAACCGTTGTTCTTTTATGCAAACATTTCATGTGTAAGACCGCGCGCTGATAAAGTCAGAATTATTGAGGATGGCATCACACAAGGATGTGAACAGGCGCATATTCAGTTTGCAGGCTGTGAGATAGCTGAGCTGCCGGATAAATATGCATTTGACCAGTATGAGCTGGCTGGATTTATTGCAGGCATTTTGGATCGTAAGAAAAAAATAGGCAGTTCCAGACTCGCAAGCGGTGATGTAATACTTGGTCTTCCTTCAGACGGCTTACATAACAATGGGTATGTATTAGCCAGAAAACAGCTGTTTCTAACAAAAGGGACGATGGAAGTCTATTATGATATGCTGGGCAGTACGCTTGGAGAGCAGTTGTTACGGCCTACGAAAATGTACCGGGCATGTATGGAACATCTGTTGGAATCAGGGATAGAAGTGAAATCATGCATACAGGTTGCACATGGTGGTCTGGACCGGGCGCTGCGTCTGCTGCTACATGAAAAATATGGCGCCGTTGTCAAACGAAGGATGGATACAATACCTCCGTTATATCAGATGCTTCATAAAGACGGTAATATAGATATTCAGCAGATGCGTCAGACGTTTAATATGGGTATTGGTATGTTATTGATTGTAGCGGAAGACGTTGCTGATAAGGCAGCTGAATTTCTGGAAGAAGCAGGCGAAAGTCCGATTTTTCTTGGGCTGGTGGAGACTGAACAGGATTTGATCCGATATCTGGAGTAGAAAAGAGGCGAATAGATGAGCTCACAGGACAGACTTGAAAATGTACTTAGAGATATACATGTGATGATTTCCAAGAGTGAGACGTATGATACGGACCGGATCATCGTCAGAAAGCAGGATATTTTTAATTTGATTGACCGCCTGAATGCAAGCATCTATGAGATTATGGATGAATATGAGCTGACTCAGCAGAGCAGAGATCGGGCAATGCGGGAAAAAAAGAAGGAGGGCGACAAGATTATCTGGGATGCCAGCCGTCAGGCGGAGGATATTTATGCAGCATCAGTCTTATATACAGAAGAAGCGCTTAATCATTTGAATGTAATGGTAGATGAAGCAGATGCAACAGTAGATCGGATGTATCGGGAATTTCAAAAAAATATTAAGATGCAGCAGGAGACAATCCGGGAAAATCAGCTGGAATTAAAGAGCCAGCTTCAGTTGTTAGCAGATACGGAAAAGTATTTAAGGCTGATTGAGGAGCGTAATCGTGAGATTGAACGTGAACGGGCAGAGAAAAAGGGCAGAAAGACATTAGAAAATTTCGGTGAAAAGCATACAGTGATAAAACCGGAAATAAAAATCAATGAAGAATATTTTCGAAAAGCAGGCATTCCATTCGAAAAAGAAGAGGAAAAGCAGACAATAGTAGAAGAAGAATTCATGCAGCCGTTAGAAGATGAAGGCGTGATAGAGACTACTTTAAAAAAGGCGGCGGAAGATATTCAGCAATTATTTACAGAAGATAAAAAATCAGATAAGAATACGAAAAAAGCACAACAGCAGCAAGCCGGACAGGAAAATAGTATAAGTCAAGAGAAAACGGCTGTTAGTGAAACAGAAGAAGTAAGCGGACAATCTAAGGCAAATCAGGAACATGCAGCAGGGGAGACAGGAAAACAGACGGCAGCGGATCAGACAGATGATGAACGGGGAGCTGTGGGTGAACGAACAGATCAATCTGAACAGCCGGCAAGCAGACAGCCGTCAGAAAATACAACAGATACAGCCGGGCAGTCAGTCCAGGAAGCGTCTGAGACAGCTGAGATTAAGGTAAATCTGGATGCGGAATATTTTAAACAAAAAAATGAAGAGACAGAAGAAATGAAACAGTCTCATAATGAAAAACTATCATTATTAGATCGGTTAATGGGAAAAAAGAAGACTTTATTATAAACGCAAGGAGGATATTATGATATGAAACTTTATGACAAAGGCGTGTATTTGATAAATGGTATGGAGCTTGTTGAAGATACTCCGGATGCAGCCTCGGTTTTAAAAGCAAAGACAGGCAGTGAGGTTACACCGGCGCTGGCGAAAAAGCAGACGATTGCTTACCATATTTTAGAGGAACACAATAAGTCAGGAAATATGGAGAAGCTTCAGATTAAATTTGATAAGCTGACATCTCATGATATTACGTTTGTAGGGATTATTCAAACAGCACGAGCTTCAGGATTAGAAAAGTTTCCGATTCCATATGTATTGACAAACTGTCATAATAGTTTGTGTGCGGTAGGCGGTACGATTAATGAAGATGACCATATGTTTGGATTGTCTTGTGCAAAAAGATATGGCGGAATCTATGTGCCGCCTCATCAGGCAGTGATTCATCAGTTTGCAAGAGAAATGCTGGCCGGCGGAGGAAAAATGATACTCGGTTCTGATTCTCATACCCGTTATGGAGCGTTAGGAACGATGGCTATGGGAGAAGGCGGTCCTGAGTTGGTAAAACAGCTGTTAAGCCAGACATATGATATTAATATGCCGGAAGTAGTCGGCGTTTATCTTACAGGAACACCGGAAAAGGGAGTCGGTCCGCAGGATATTGCAATCGCAATCATTAAAGAGGTATTTGCGAATGGATATGTAAAAAATAAGGTTATGGAGTTTGTAGGGCCTGGCGTCGCCAATTTGAGCGTAGATTTTCGTATTGGCATAGATGTTATGACTACGGAAACGACTTGTCTGTCTTCTATTTGGAAAACAGATGAACAGGTGAAAGAATTTTATGAGATTCATGGCCGTACAGATGAATATGCAGAGTTAAATCCGGGAAATACGGCTTATTATGATGGAATGATTGAACTGGATTTAAGTACGGTAAAACCGATGATAGCAATGCCGTTCCATCCGAGTAATGCATATACAATCGAAGAATTGAATCATAACTTGATGGACATTCTTGCTGATTGTGAGAAGAAGGCGCAGGTTAGTTTTAATGGTGCGGTGGATTTGAATTTGAAAGAAAAAGTACGTGATGGCAGATTGTATGTAGATCAGGGTATTATTGCAGGATGCGCAGGAGGCGGATTTGAAAATATTTGTGATGCGGCGGATATTTTGGATGGCGCAGGTATCGGAGCAGATGAATTTACGCTGAGTGTATACCCTGCCAGTATGCCGGTCTATATGGAGCTGGTACGCAACGGGGCTGCGGCTAAGATCATGGCTGCAGGAGGAGTGATGAAGACAGCGTTTTGCGGACCTTGTTTTGGCGCCGGAGATACGCCTGCAAATAACGGTTTTTCCATTCGTCATTCTACAAGGAACTTCCCGAATCGTGAAGGTTCTAAAGTACAAAGCGGACAGATAGCATCCGTAGCATTGATGGATGCAAGGTCCATTGCTGCAACAGCTGCAAATAAAGGTTATCTGACTGCTGCGACAGAGGTGGATGTGAATTTTACAAAGCCAAAATATTTCTTTGACCGTACGATTTACCAAAATCGTGTGTTTGACAGTCATGGTCAGGCAGATTCTTCTGTAGAAGTAAAAATGGGGCCAAATATCAAAGACTGGCCAAAGATGTGTGCGTTGACAGAGCACTTGCTGTTAAAAGTTGTATCAGAGATTCACGATCCGGTTACGACAACGGATGAATTAATTCCATCTGGGGAGACTTCTTCTTACCGTTCAAATCCGCTTGGATTGGCAGAGTTCACTTTATCCAGAAAAGATCCTGCTTATGTAGGACGTGCGAAAGAAGTGCAAAAAGCAGAAAAGGTAAGAGAAGACGGCGGTCATCCTTATGAAGCGCTGCCGGAATTAAAAGATGCGGTTGATGTAATATTACAGAAGTTTCCAAATGCGAATGAGAGCAATACCGGTATCGGAAGTACAATTTTTGCAGTAAAGCCGGGCGATGGTTCTGCACGTGAGCAGGCAGCCTCTTGTCAGAAAGTATTAGGGGGCTGGGCAAATATTGCGCATGAATATGCGACAAAGAGATATCGTTCTAATTTGATTAACTGGGGAATGCTTCCATTGTTAATTCAACAAGGAAATCAGACAGATGGCCTTCCGTTTGCTAATGGTGATTATCTGTTTTTGCCGGATATCCGTAAAGCGGTAGAAGAGAAGGCTGCGGATATTATAGCATATGCGGTAAAAGATAACAGTTTGCAGGAGTTTCATATGACGCTGGGGGAACTGACAGATGATGAACGCGAAATTATATTGAAAGGCTGTCTGATTAATTTTAACAGGAAATAAAACGGTGCAGGAATATGGAAAAAGACGAGAAAAAACAAACGATACGGCAGCAGTTAAAGTCAGGTTCGGATTGGAATATCCGTCCGTACCTGGCAATGGGACTGACTTGTTTTATTGTATTTAGCTGCTGCATTTTGGTTGTATGCTTATTGTTTCGTTTTCAGGACATTAAGACAGTATTTCATATGTTTGTCGGAATTGCACAGCCGATTTTATACGGTCTTGCGATTGGGTATCTGATTAATCCGATTATGATGTTTTTTGAAAAATTTTTATTAAAGCTGGCAGATCGAAAAGGCGCCAACAAAAAACTGCGACGGATGATACGTACGATTTCGAGTATTTTGGCTGTGCTTGTTTTTATATTTGTGATTGTTTTGCTCATATCTATGGTAATTCCGGAGATCTCAGCAAATATATCGAATTTAGTAGATACTTTACCGGCGCAAATTAATTCGTTTATTGTTCACTTAAATGACTGGGAGTATGGAAACCAAAAGATCATAGCTGTTGTGGAAGAATATTTGATGACAGCTGCAGACTGGATGGAAGATTTTTTAAAAAATTCGCTGCTGCCACAGACAAAAGACTATGTTGCAACAGTTACAAGCGGTGTGCTGAATGTGCTGAATGTATTTAAAAATCTTGTCATAGGGCTTGTTGTTTCCATTTATGTCATGTGTGAGAAAGAAAGCTTTGAGGGGCAGACAAAAAAAATCATTTTTGCATTGCTTCCGGCACGTGCGGCAAATCAGGTAATACAGGTATTTCATACGACAAATGAGATTTTTGGCGGATTTATTAAAGGAAAGCTGCTGGATTCACTGATTATTGGAATTATTTGTTATATTGTATTATGTATTATTAAAATGCCGTATACGCTTCTGGTCAGTGTGATTGTCGGTGTTACAAATATTATTCCGTTTTTCGGACCATTTATTGGAGCAATACCGAGTGCATTTTTGATTTTACTCGTAGATCCGTTGTATGCAGTTTATTTTGTTATTTTTGTTGTGATTTTACAACAGATTGACGGTAATATTATCGGCCCCAAAATTTTAGGGGATTCTACAGGTTTATCTTCGTTTTGGGTTATGTTTGCAATTTTGGTAGGAAGCGGATTGTTCGGTGTGATGGGAATGCTGCTTGGATGTCCGGTCTTTGCAGTGATATATTATATTGTGCAAAAGATTGTACATTTCTTTCTGGAGAAAAAAAAGCTGCCGGTCGAGACAAAAGTCTATATAGAAGCAACAGGTGTAGAGCCCGCAGGTAACGCGCTTTGGTATGGAAAGTATGCAGATGAAAAATCTTCTGACGATCAGGAGGAAGAGAAGGCAGAGAAAGAGAAAGCAGAGGAAGAAATGTAAATATTTACGTACAGTAACCAAAATTTGTTAATTTTTTAAGTAGTTTTTTGACATGAGCGGTTACCTATGGTAAACTAGCATTGGAATCATATGCAAAGATAGAAACGAAGGTGAATCACAGACCTTTATAGATAGATGGTGACAAGCGTGGATAAATACGAGTTTAAACTTAAAGTTGACGAGATGAAGGCGCTGGTTAGTGCGCGTAATTATAATGCAGCGGCAGAGATTGCAGAGACAATTAACTGGCGGAAAATCCGCAATTTAAATGCTCTTGTGCTTGCTGGAGAGGTTTTTGAACAGGTGGGCCGTTATGAGGATAGTAAAGAAATCCTTCTTTTGGCATATGATAAATCGCCGATTGGCAGAAATATCATATATCGCCTGGCAGAAATCGCGATTAAGACAAGCAGATTTAATGAGGCGCAGGAATATTATGATGAATTTGTCGATATTGCTCCTCACGATAATTTAAAGTATGTCTTAAAGTATAAGATGACAGCGGCGCAGGGGCTTCCATATAAAGAACAGATTAAAATTCTTGAGGAACTAAAGGAGCAGGAATATTCAGAGGAATGGGCATATGAGCTTGCATATTTATACCATAAAGATATGCAGCCGGAAAAGTGTGTAGAGGCATGTGATGAGCTGATCTTATGGTTTGGTGATGGAATCTATGTAGAAAAAGCATTGGAACTGAAAATGCATTACCAACCGTTAAGTAAACCACAAGAAGAAAAGTATCACGCATTTCGTCAAAAACGAACCGGAGTCATTGAAGTAAAACCAAATGATTTTTTTGAGTCGGGAGAAATTGTGCATGAGACAGTAGAGATCCCTTCTGTTCAGACAAATACAGGCCAGTATAATACGGCAAATCTACAGAAAGAAATTGCCAAAGGAATGCAGCAGATTCATACGGTAAAAATGCAGCGGGCGCATGAGGGTACGGTACAAAGAATGGAACAAAATATGACTCAGGAACAGACCGCACAGCGAAGCCGCAACCAGCCGGAACTACAAAATATGTATGCGCAGCAAGCACAGCCGGAACTACAAAATATGTATGCACAGCAAGCACAGCCGGAACTGCAAAATATGTATGCACAGCAAGCACAGCCGGGACCGCAAAATATGTATACACAGCAGGTACAGCTGGAACTGCAAAAGGTGAATGCACAGTGGGTACAGCCGGAATCACAAAATATGTATATGCAGCAGGAGCAGCGGGATGTATACATGCAGCAGAATTGGCAGGATCCGTATATGCAATCACAGATTCAGAAACAATCTTACATAGAGCCAACGATGCAGGAAGAGTCAGTTTCTTCAATGACGATGGAAGAAATACAGGCAGAGTGGGAAAAGACGAAACAGGAGATGAATGACGCTCTCCATGATGTGTCGGATGCACAGAAGGAGGAGTCAAAAGAAAGATCTATCGAGAAAGCGGAGCAGCTGATGCAGAGATTGCTTAGTATCATGCCGCAATTGGCTGAACAGGTCGCACAACAAGAATTGGCAGGACAGGAGACGGATGTTCGTGAACAGCAGCCAAAAATGCAGCATGATTTGGAGCAGGCAGGCAACATTGTTGCAGGTATCAATCAATTGTTACAGGAACAGATTGACAGCCTGCAGGCAGAATGCAGGCAGCAGGAGCCTTCGGCAATATCAAATGTTTCAGATCCAACAAGGGAAATGCCGCAGCTGCCTGAAAACATGTTAAAAGGTAAGGGGATTGGAGCAATAGAGAAGGTGCAGACAAGTGGAGATTCATTAAGAAAAGGTTCGTCAAAAAAAGACGACAATCCGGTCATGAGTGCCTGGAAAGAAGCACAACCGGGAATTTCAGCAATAGATCTTTTGCAGAGAGTACGTATGGAAAAGAACTCTGCAATTTCTATGGAACAACTTCAGGCAGAACATAAAGCAGCAGATGTGGAACAGCAGACCTATTTAAAAGATACAGAAACCGTCCAGAAAAATGATGCAGGAACAGGAAATAGAGCGCAGCAGAGTGAAATAAAAGTACCGGACAGGGCACAGCAATATGAAGCAGGGGTACCGAGCAGAGTACAGCAATATGAAACAGAGGTACCGGATAGATCACAGCAAAATGATATAGAAACGCAGGATATAAAAACTAAAAACCGGGTGCAGACAGGAAATTCAGCTTTAGAGTCACTGAGGCAGCTTCAGGCAGGGAGTTCGGCACTGGAATCGTTGAGACAGCTTCAGGCAGGAAATATGAAAATGGAAGCTGCAGAAGCAAACAAGCTGTCACAGTATCAGGAGCAGGAAGTATACGAAGACAATATGATGCGGCAGCAGGTATCATCAGAAGAACAAGCATACGATTGGCAGATACCGCCTGCTGAAACAGCAAAAGAAGCATACGAACAGCAAATACCGTATGAAGCAGAAGAGGCATACGATCAACAAATATCGTATGAGAAAGCAGAAAAAGCATACGAACAGCAAATACCGTATGAAAAAGCAGAAAAAGGATACGGTCAGCAAATACCGTATGAGAAAGCAGAAAAAGGATACGGTCAGCAGATACCGTATGAAGCAGAAGAAGCATACGATCAACAAATGCTGTATAACGAAGAAGCGTACGATCGACAAATACCGTATGAGAAAGTAAAAGAGACATACGATCAACAAATGCTGCAAAACGCAGATGAGCAAATATTTCATACGCAAATGCCGGAGGAAACTTTCACACATCTTTCCTATCAAAATGAGGTATTAGAGGAACTGACGCAGCAAGAGCAGGCAGCTGAGGGGGCATTTGATATCAATGTGGAGGACAGGAAAGAGAATCTCGAGTATGCATATAATCAGACGGATACGGAGAAAAACGACTTAGCAGAGAATACGTCAGGCGAAGTAAACAATTATGGGAGGAATGCAGAACCGGAGAATAGAAATCAACAGGAAAACATTTTTTTGGCAGCGAAACCAAGATTTCTCACTCAGGCACAGCTTCAGGCAGAATCAGTTATGGATGGAAAGAAGAGCACACAGGCAACGAAAGAGTTTTCAAAAGAAGCTATGGCGGCGGCCCATATAGAAAATTTTCAAAATAGCATTGCAAATAACAGCAGTCAGAATATAGAGACAATGAAACGTCTTACACCAGAGCAAAAAGAAATTTTTTCTTATTTTGTGCCGATTGCCGGAATGGAAGCGCAAATATATGATTTGCTGATCGGTGTTTCTGAACATTTACAATATGAAAAACATGCACTATCCGGAAATATTATTATTGAAGGAATTAGTGGAAGCGGTAAAACGGTCTTGATTATGGATATTATTAAAGTGCTGCAAAAAGAGATTAAGCGTCCGATAGGCAAGACAGGAAAAATTGATGCAAATGCGCTGAATCAGAAAGATTTGGATGTATTAATGGATAAAATAAGCGGCGGCTGCCTCATTATAGAATCAGCAGGAAAGATTTCGAGAGAAACAGCCGTAAGATTGTCCAGATGTATGGAAAACGATCATGCGGGAACACTGTATATCATAGAAGATACAGAAGAAGGGATTCAAAAAGCATTGGAACGGGACAGTTCTTTTGCTGCAAAATTCACAGAAAAGATATCAATTCCATTGTTTTCATCTGATGAACTGGTAGAATTTGGAAAAGCATATGCAAATGACTTGAATTATGATATTGATGAAATGGGAGTTTTAGCTTTATATAAACGAATCAGCGCGATTCAGAAGCTCGATCATGTGACGACATTAACCGAAGTGAAAGAAATCGTGGATGAGGCAATTGATAACGCGGAAAAAGGCGTCTTAAAGAAGGTATTTGGAATGTTGACAGCAACCAGGGCCAATGATGACAATTACATTATTTTAAGAGAGAAGGATTTTGAGGAATCATGAAGTTTATTAATCATATTACAGCAAAATAAATGCTGGAAAGACAAGTAACAGGAGGGTTATGATAATGAGAAACATGACAGAACTGGATATGTATTTATTCGGTCAAAGCACACACTATGATATTTATAAAAAGATGGGTGCACATTTAATGACAGTACGCCAGAAGGAAGGAGCAGTTTTTGATGTTTGGGCGCCTCATGCAAAAAGAGTATGGGTAGTCGGTTCCTTTAATAACTGGGATGAAACACGTCATGAGATGAAGCGGTTAGAACCATTGGAAATGGGAATTTATGAACTGTTTATTCCAGGTGTGACAAATGGAGATATGTACAAATATCTTATAGAAACATCAGATGGAAAGCTTCTTTATAAGGCAGATCCTTATGCAACTTATGCAGAATTAAGACCGGGCAGTGCATCTATAGTTTTTGATGTTTCACATTTGAAATGGTCAGACCAGAACTGGATGGACACACGTGCACAGACAAATCCTTATGAAAAACCGATGGCAATTTATGAAGTGCATCCTGGCTCCTGGAAACGTCATCCGGGCAGAGACGACGAAGGGTTTTATACATACCGTGAGTTTGCAAGAGCGCTTACAGAGTATGTAAAGGAAATGGGATATACACACGTAGAACTGATGGGAATTTCAGAGCATCCGTTTGAAGGATCCTGGGGATATCAGGTAACCGGATATTATGCGCCTACTTCCCGTTACGGAACGCCGGAAGACTTTGCTTACCTTATTAATTATCTGCATCGGAATAAAATTGGCGTAATTGTTGACTGGGTACCGGCACATTTTCCGAGAGATGCGCATGGATTGGCAGACTTTGACGGTTGTCCGTTATATGAGTATCCTGACCCAAGAATGGGTGAACATCCGGATTGGGGAACAAAGATTTTTAACTATGGAATGTCAGAGGTTAAAAATTTCCTGATCGGAAGCGCTTTGATGTGGATTGAAAATTATCATGTAGACGGACTGCGCGTAGATGCGGTTGCGTCAATGCTGTATCTGGATTATGGTAAAAATGACGGACAGTGGGTAGCGAATAAATATGGGGATAATAAGAACCTTGAAGCAATCGAGTTTTTTAAACATATCAATACTTCATTGACAGGCAGAAATCCGGGCGCCATTATGATTGCGGAGGAATCTACGGCATGGCCGAATGTAACAGGTAAAGCAGAAGAAGACGGATTAAACTTTAACTTTAAGTGGAATATGGGCTGGATGCATGATTTTTTGGATTATATGAAGCAGGATCCGTATTTTAGAAAAGGATGCCATAATAAGATGACATTTGCAATGAGCTATAACGGCGCTGAAAAATATATTCTGGTGCTGTCTCATGATGAGGTTGTTCACTTAAAATGTTCTATGGTAAATAAAATGCCGGGACTTGGAAAAGATAAATTCCGTAACCTTATGGTTGGATATACCTTTTTTATGGGTCATCCGGGTAAGAAACTGTTGTTTATGGGCCAGGATTTTGCACAGCTGCGGGAATGGAGCGAGGAGAGAGAGCTGGACTGGTTCCTGATGGCAGAAGAGAGCCATAGGCAGTTAAATGATTATTTTAAGGAACTTCTGCATATTTACCGTAAATATCCATCCATGTATGAATTGGATCATTCCTGGGATGGTTTTGAGTGGATCAATGCAAATGATGCATCGCGGAGTATTTTCAGTTTTGTGCGTAAGAGTAAAAATGGTAAGAGAAATCTGCTGTTTATCTGTAATTTTACGCCAGTGGAAAGAACAGATTACCGGGTTGGCGCACCGACAAAAGGAACTTATAAGTTAGTGTTAAACAGTGATGAAAGTCGTTTTGGAGGCACCGGCCAAAAGAGACCTGTAAGTTATAAAACGGTGAAAGCAGAATGCGACGGCAGAGATTATTCTTTTGCATATCCGCTTCCGGCGTATGGAGTGGCTGTGTTTGAGTTTAATTATAAAGTGTGAGAAGAATAAAAAGGTATGTGCAGAAGTGCACGTGCCTTTTTATTTTATAAAGTTTTCAAAAGAAATAGCCGACATATTCTATAAGACTGTGAGACAGACATTAGATTTTCGCAGGAAAGGCAGGATGAACAGAATGCATAGAGTGCAGAATATACAGATAGATGGTGCAAATCTGCTGGATGGAATCGGAAGCAGCATAAAACAGGAGAGTTTTGATTTTGGAACGGTTTCTGCAGGCATGGGCAGGGTGGCTGAGACAGAGAAATTGTCAAAAGGAGAGAAAACAGAGGAAGTGACCTACCAGAAACCTCAGCAGGAGAGTAAAACCGGTACGGCAGAAGATGTCATGCAGCAGGCAGAAAATATGAATACGGCAACTATGAAAAATCAGATGGTAGTTGCTTCAAATACAACAACTTCTGCAGATTGCAGACAAATGGAAGAAGAAGGTTTTTCTCTGCAGCAAACGGATATGAAAACAGTTGTGACCGTAACGGATAAAATAAAAATGGAGCTGGCGAAAGCAGGTGTGGATATCAGTTATTTTGGAGACAGCCTAAGTGCGGAACAGATCGAAGCATTTGCCGGAAATGCTGCGTTTGCGCAGACGCTTTCTGGAAGAATCCAGCATATGCAGGCGGATATACCACTGACTGAGGATAATGTGACAGATTGCAAACGGGCATTATTACAGGCAGAGGAATTGCATAAGCTCAATGATGGGGCATTAAAATACATGTTGGATAATCAGCTGGAACCGACCATAGCAAATTTGTACAAAGCGCAATACAGCGGCAGTGCAGTATATAGGAATCAAAATACAATACCTGTGGATTTCCAGGGGATGAAAGAACAAATTTCTAAAGTTATAGCGCAATCAGGGCAGAAAGAGGATGAGCGTACACTTGCAGACAGTCAATGGCTGATGCAAAACGAAATTGCCCTGACAGCTGAGAATTTAAATTATTTAACACAGCTAAAAACGATAGATGTACCAGGTGATACTGAAAAGCTCATAGACCAGATGATTACAGCAATAGCAGACGGAAAAAGGCCGCAGGATGCGATATTGTTGGATGGCTTTTCTCTGGCTGAAAAGGCGCAGAAAGCGGTTGATATTATTCAGCAGACGACAGATGAGGATCTGGCTTATGTGATAAGCAAGGGTGAGCCGGTGACAATTCAAAATCTGGAAAAGGCACATAATCAGAATTTGGCTGGTATTAGCGCATCAGAAAAAGAAGAAATTACACAGCTAATACAGAATGCGTCTGACGCAGAAAAAAATGCGCAGATGGAAATGAAAACGGAAGATACAAAAACGGATGCATATATAGAAAATGCGGATGCGGATTCAGAAAGCAGAAGTATACCAGAGATGTCAGAAAAAAGCAGTGCGGGGGTAACTGTTACAAACGGGATACCGGTTGGCAGTACTGCGCCTGTTCCGCAGGAAGTTCCGGGAATTTTGCTGCGTACGAGGCTGGTTCAGCTTACCAGTGTTGAAATTACATTGGTTGCAGCTCGCAGGCAGCTGGAAGAAATCCGCATGTCGATGACGATAGAAGCCAGTTATAAAATGCTTAAGAATGGTATTTCATTGGATACGAGTCCTATGGAAGAGCTGATTGCTCATTTAAAGAAGTTTGAAGATAATTTTTATAAAAGTATGTTAAAAGATGGCGGGGTAGAGGCAACGCAGGCGAATGTGAGCCTGTTTGCTGAGACATCTGCAAAGCTGGAAGAGTTAAAGGGGATGCCCGCTTATGCACTTGGCACCCGGAATATGCAGGTTTCTACGCTCGAAGAGCTGCATCAGGAAGGCAGCGCCATGCAGCAGAATTTTCAGCAGGCGAATGAGCGGTACGAATCCATGCAGACAGGAGTCCGCAAAGATCTGGGTGATTCTATACAAAAAGCGTTCAGGAATGTTGACGATATTCTAGAGCAGATTGGCCAGGAAGTAAGCCCTGAAAATGAACGTGCGGTACGGATTCTTGGCTATAATCAGATTGAGATTACGCCAGAAAACGTTGCAAAGATGAAAGCGGTAGATCAGCAGGTACAGGCAGCGTTTCATAATTTAACGCCGTCAGTAGTAAGAGAGTTTATCGGCAGGGGAATGAATCCGTTAGATATGGATATTCGGGAACTCAATCAGCAGGCGGAGCAGATTAAAACAGAACTGCATATTGATGCGCCGGAAGATAAATATAGTGAATACTTATTTAAGCTGGAACAGAATCATAACATTTCGCAGGAAGAGAGAAATTCATATATTGGAATTTACCGTCTGATGAATCATATTGTCGAGACGGATGGAGCGGCAGTAGGCGCTCTTGTTGAACAAGGTGCAGAGATTACGATGCGTAATCTTATGGCAGCAGTGCGTACGCAGAGGCATGGAGAATTAGATATTAAAGTGGATAAGTCCTTTGGAGAACTGGAAAGCGGTGGATATGTCGATTCCATTACAGATCAGATTGAGTCCGGTTATCAGAGCCAGTGTATCAAACAGGCATTCCATGAAATTTCACCGGAACGTCTTCGTACTGTAACGAATGAAAGCGGATGGGAAGATCTGACGCCGGAACAGTTTTTGCGGCAGCTTCAGGAAGCGCCGGAAGATCTGGCGGCAAGAGAAGCTTACGATCAGCAGCAGTTAAGAGATTTAGAAACGTGTGCAAAATCTTCGGAAGAAGTATTTCATGTTTTGGAACAGTACGAGATACCAAATACGATGCTGAATGTGATGGCAGTCTCCGAATTGCTGCATGACCGAAATATTGCTTTCCACAGGTTGTTTGGGACAGGTAATGGGCGAAAACCGGATTCGGAACTTCGTCCGGATGAGTATTTAACAGAAAATGAGGATGGGAGTACAGAAGTAGATTTTGAAGCGCTGAAAGAGGAGCTGCTCAGGCGGTTTGGCGAAGATGTTAAAAAGCCAAAAGAGCTTGCAAAAGCTGTTGCTGAACTGGCAGAATGCGCTGAAAAATGTATGAGTACAATGATTCTTGAACCAGATACAACAAGTCTTGATATCAGAGGGCTTAAATTGATGAATGCACAGATTTCGATTGGTGCGAAAATGGCTTCTTCAGAATGTTTTTCCATGCCGATTGTTGTAGATGGAGAAGTTACAAACGTAACGATGAAAATTGTACGTAACAAAGAACAAAAAGGACTTGTAAATATTACGTTAGATTCCGGGCTTCATGGAAAAATTGCAGCAGAGCTTCGGGCAAAGCAAAAAGGTTTCAGCGGATATGTTACTGCAGATTCCAGACAAACGACAGAATTGCTAGAGGCAAAACGACAGGAAATTGCGGAAGCGCTGAAAGAGGTAGAAGATGGGCCGCTGGATTTAAACTTTATAATGAACAGCAGACTGGATTTGAATAGTTTTTCTGCAACAAGCGGAGAAAGTGAAGAGCCGGAATCAGAAGAGTTAAGAGAGGTGCAGACAAAGACATTGTATGGAATGGCAGAAGCTTTTATTCGTACAGTAAAACATTTGGAACGGGCTGCCTGATAGAACAGTGACGCAAACGTTTTGTAAGGATAAAATGTGAAATTTTCATATTTTTATTATGGAAATGGAATATCTGGCCGAAATAAACTAATAATCAAAGAGATGAGGTATGCAGAATGAAAATTAATCAGAATTTATCAGCAGTAATTGTCAACGATCAATTGCTTCGAAATGAAAATAGTTTATCAGCATCCGTAGAAAGATTATCTTCAGGTCTGAAATTTAACAATGCAAAGGATAATCCGTCTGGGATGGCGATTTCTTTTAAAATGCAGGCACAGATTAACGGATTAAATCGGGCATCTTTAAATGCAACGGATGGTTCCAGCATGGTTGAAACAGTAGACGATGCGATTGGCCAGATGACAGAAGTACTTCAGCGTATGAGAGAGCTATGTGTGCAGGCAGCAAATGATACAAATACACCTGAAGATTTGCAGGCGGTACAAAAAGAAATAGTACAGTTAAAAGAAGAAGTGGACCGGATTTCAGCAGACACTGAATATAATGGACAAAAATTGCTGGATGGTACGTTAGACCGCAGAACATATGTAACAGATCAGAATCAAAACAGCATGTTTGAAAAGATAAACAATATCATTATTTCTGATGAAGTGGAAGCTGATTTTTATAATATGAATATTACCCGGGCTCCGTCACATGAAGTTGTTTTATCCGGTGCAGGAGCCGGCGGAGCAACTGTTACGGCTGCAGAGGCAGGAACCGTTACCATTAACGGTGTGACGGCAGAGATTAAAGAGGGAATGACTCCGGGAGAAGTATTCGAAGCAATCCGGGAAGCCGGTGACAAAGGCAGAGTAAAAGTATTTCCTACAAACGGCGCTACGAGTACGTTGCAGGCGGATAATTTAGACCGGCAGGGATTTGATGAGATACAGAACGGTTATACATCTTTTACAGATCAGTTAGCATTTGTATCTGAGGATTTTGGTCCAAATAAAGTATCGGTTACCTGCAGTAATCCGAATGTCGGCAATCTTATAGGCCTGAATGCAAATGCCGTACAGATAACAGGGGCAGATGTAGAAGTAAAAATTGACAATAATAGTATTACAGCGAATCAAAATTATTCCGGTCAGGCAGTTGTTAAGAATGAGGGAGACAGAGTTATCATTACAGATAAAAGCGGATTTCAAATCAGCTGTGATATACGGGCAGATATATTGGTAGAAAACGGTGCCGTAATCGGCAGCAAAGAAATTACATTAGAAACTACGGATCTTGGTACGCTGCAGCTGCAGATTGGCGCTAATAAAGATCAGGAACTGGCTGTTCGAGTACCTGTTTTGAATACACAGACTCTTTATATAGATGACCTGGATGTAACAGAAATAAATGGAGGCGGCAGAGGAATCCGGCAGGCTGATTATGCAATTAGTGTTGTTTCTTCAGCGCGTTCCAAAATGGGTGCGTATGAAAACCGTCTGGATTATGCGATCAGCAGTTTGGATGCTTCTGAAGAAAATATGACAAATGCAATTTCGCGTCTTGGCGATGTGGATATGGCTCAGGAAATGACGGAGTATACAAATAAAAATGTGCTGACACAGGCGTCTATTTCCGTATTGGCACAGGCGAATGATCTGCCGCAGCAGGTATTATCTTTGCTGCAGTAAAGGCAGGGCGCTTATGACAAAGGAGCAAAAACAGGATTTTACACGCAGGATTACGCAGGCAAACCGCAGTGGGCTGGTGCTGATAAAGTATGAGATGCTATTTGTATATATACAGGATATTCAAAAGGCTTTTCAGGAGAAAGATCAGCGGGAGCTGACGAATTATGTGCATTATGCAGATGCAATTTTAAAGAGTTTTCAGGAAACATTGGATTTTCAATATGAGTTAGCAGGACAGCTTTTTGCTCTGTATGATTTTCACCGCAGACAGTTAGCCAAAGTATTGGTACGGCATTCTCTGAAAGAGCTGGAAGAGAGCACAAAAATGCTTCAGCAGATGTATGAAGCATTTGCAGCATCCGCAAAGCAGGATACGTCTAAACCATTGATGCAGAACGCGCAGCAGGTATATGCAGGATATACATATGGAAAAAATAATTTAAATGAAAGCTGTGAGATACAGTCTTCACGAGGATTTTTTGCTTAATGTAAAACAGAATTTCTATCAAAGGTCCATGTATGGGGCTTTCTGGCATAAAGCTGGAAAGCCTCTTTTGGTGTGGTTTTTGTATATTAAAATGATAAAGACGGTTCGTTGGTCATCCTTTCGATTCATATAATGGTTCTGCCGTTTCATACGACTTTAGTCGGCAGAGCAGAAATTTGTATCGCATTTGTATAGCATTGACTTCATAAATATAGCTGTCTATAAGTTCCGGATCAGTGGCATTTTCGAAATTCTGGTAAGCAAGATGCAGACTATTCATCGTTTGCGTCAGGTTATCCAGCAGGGTTTGATAATTTTCATCTGTCTGGGGTTCTTGTTTAAAAAAAGGAAACAATGTATTACCTCGCTTTCTGTTATTCGAAATTAGGAACGTACTGAATCATTTTGAATAGTATAAGTATAATCATCACTTGGTAAAATATGCATACGCAGGAAAAAATCATTGAAAAAAGACAGACATATTTTCATGGACGGGCGCATATGTTATGTTGAAAATGATTTTGCAGGAGTTCCTATGGAGGAAAAAAATGTTTTTATCATTATGATTGGAATATGCGCATTGGTGCTTTTAATAGGGCTGCTCAAACAAAAAGCAGCAATTGTGCTAAATATTTTTGTTCGTACGATCGTTGGCTGTGTTGGAATTATTTTACTGAATGATTTTCTGAATAAGCAAGGGATCCCTGTATCTGCAGGTTTAAATCCGTTGAATCTTTTGACAATCGGAAGCCTTGGCACAAGCGGCTTTGCGTTGATTTATGGGATTTTATTTTACAGTTTGTTGTAAGGATTTCACAAAGTTTATTTTTTCATGAAAAAAGGGTAGACAAATGAAATAAAAGCTCGTATAATCCAACTTACAACACACATCTGACTATGCAGCATATTTGTTTGAGCTATTATTCAGAGTATTAAAAAGGGGGGATTCCATTGGGAGTATTGTTATGATCTGTCTGCTTTTTCTGTTAATAACGGCAGTGTGGATGGATATACGTACAAATAAGATCAGTAACCGGCTGATTGGGTTTGGTTTATTATTAGGATATATACGTAATTTTGAAGAATATGGCTGGGATGGCGGTATTCATTTTCTAATTCAAATTTCTTTACCGGTTTTAGTATTTTATCTGTTTTTTCTTATGCATGTACTGGGTGCAGGCGATATCAAATTGTTTTCCGTAATAAGCAGCTGTATCGGGCTTAAAAGTTTAATTAAAATAGTAATTTTTTCATTTTTGGCAGGAGCAGTAATGTCCTGTATCAAGATCGTTCATAATAAAAATCTTTATAGTCGTCTTCATTATTTTTCTGATTATGTCAAAACGGCTCTGTTAACAAAATCCATAACAAAATATGATTACGAATCTGATGGAAAACAGAATTTTATCCATTTTTCTGTACCCGTACTGATAGGATATCTTATGTATTTAGGGGGAATGTGATTGGGAAAAATAAAGCTGGCAGTTATTGGAGCAACAAATTACTTAGAAAGGTTGACAGAATGTCTTCAAAATAACGCGCCTGAATATCTGGAAATTTTAAATTGCAAAGGGGATCAGGAATTACCGGAATTTTTAGTGCAGATGCAGCCGGATATGATACTTTGTGATGAGGGAACAATACAAAATGAAAATCTTGCAGAACACATCGTTCAGATTCATCTTGCGGATCATAAAGATGTTGGAGAAGAAAAAAAGTATATTTTCCGTTATCAAAGAGGGTCAGAAATTTTAAGACAAATTTTCCAGATTTATGAACAAAATAGTAAAAAATCTCTGGTTTGCCGGTGCAAAACGGTAGAAATGGAAATGACGGCCTTTTATGCTCCGGGAGGACATGATTTTCTGCTTCCATTTTCAGTATGTTATGCATCACTTTGCGGAGAAAAAGAAAAGGTTTTATATTTAGATTTATCTGAATTTTCAGGAATGAGGATGTTTTTTTCTCAAAAAGATCAAGGTAATTTTAGTGATTTGATTTTTGGAATTCGACAGAAGAAGGAGCGGTTTTTAATTTGTTTACAGGGCGTATTGCATCATACGGAACAGTTTGATTATGTACTTTCTCCTGAAAATCCCGAAGATTTATATGAAATTCAGGAAGAAGATTTGGCATGTTTGATATCGTTACTGCAGGAACAGACAGAATATAAAAAGATTATATGGAATTGCGGGACATTGAATCAGGCTGCAGTACGGGTAATGGAATGCTGTGGAAAAGTATTTTGTCTGGTCAGGGACAATGTATACGGCAAGTATCGAAAACAAGAATTTAAGAAGTTTTTGCAAAAAGAATCATATCTGAGACTCAGAAAAAAAGTTTTGTATATCAGTCCACAGATGGGAAGCGGAGCATTTGTACAAGGCACAGATATGTTAACGCAGCTAAGGAGCGGAGAGTTTGCAAAGCATGTAAAAAAAATAACGGAGGAGACAACGAATGAGTAATAAAAAACGGAAATTTATCATTAAGAAAATGAAATATTTATATAAGAAGCTGCAAATGAATAGAAGGTATGTTCATGAGGAAAGCATTGTATGACACAGGAAATGGTACAGCTTCGGCAGCAGATTTTAACAAAATTAGATTTGACAAGAGAAACAGGAGATGAAGAATTAGAACAATTAATTTTCAAAGAAGTTGGCAGTTACAGCAGAGATCAGGGATTATCATTGAAGCAGAGGGAACAATTTCAAAAAGAAATCTATCATTCTCTAAGAAAGCTGGATGCATTGCAGGAATTGATGGATGATCCAAATGTGACAGAGATTATGGTAAATGGTGCGGATTCTATCTTTTTTGAAAAGGATGGACATGTTCGAAAGTGGGACAGGCATTTTTATTCCAGAGAAAAGCTGGAAGATGTCATTCAGCAGATTGTAGCAGCAGGAAATAAGATTGTCAATGAAGCAAATCCAATTGTTGATACCAGGTTAAAAGATGGTTCTCGTGTAAATATTGTACTGGCTCCCATTGCGTTGGATGGATCTGCAGTAACAATCCGAAAGTTTCCGGAACAGCCGATACGCATGAAACAGCTGATACAGCTTGGAGCTGTCTCGGAAGAAGTGGCTGGATTTTTAAAGCAGCTTGTGCAAGCCGGATATAATATGTTTATATCCGGTGGAACCGGAGCAGGAAAGACGACGTTTTTGAACGCATTGTCTGAATTTATACCATCTGAAGAACGAATTATTACAATTGAGGACTCGGCGGAGCTGCAGATACAGGAAATTCCCAATTTGATTCGATTGGAGACAAGAACTGCAAATATAGAAGGTGTTCGGGAAATTACGATTCGGGATTTGATACGGACATCGCTTCGTATGAGACCGAATAGGATTATAGTTGGAGAGTGCAGAGGGGCAGAGGCATTGGATATGCTGCAGGCTATGAATACCGGACATGATGGAAGTATTAGTACCGGACATGCCAATTCCAGCAGGGATATGCTAAATCGTCTGGAAACGATGGTGTTGATGGGAATGGATCTGCCTCTGTCTGCCATCCGCGGGCAGATTGCATCCGGGATTCAGATTTTGGTTCATCTTGGAAGGCTTAGAGACTGTTCCAGAAAGGTACTGCAAGTGGATGAAATAGATGGAATGAAAGACGGAGAAATTCAGTTACATTCTATTTACCAATTTACAGAAACAAAAAATGAGAATCTTGAAGGGAAGGTAACCGGAAAATGGATAAAAACAGGAATGCTTCAAAATACAGCAAAACTAAAAGAAGCAGGTCTGTGCTGAAAAAAAATAAAAATGTATCTGAAAAAAATCAGGAACAATGCAAAATGAACTATCAGCAATATCATTTTTCATGGAAGGAACAGATACGAATGATTGCGGAGTTTGTTTTAATAAGCGGGGGATTTGCATATTTGTTTTACCGTTCCTGGATTGTATTTGCAGTATTTTTAATGTTTTATCCGCTATATGCAAAACGTGTAAAAAAACGGATGATTTGTAAGCGTCAGGAAGTTTTATGCAGAGAATTTAAAGACAGCATTTTGTGTGTAGCATCATCTTTGGCGGCAGGATATTCCATTGAAAATGCATTTCGGGACGCATATGCGCAAATGTATATGCAATATGGAGAACATAGTTTAATGACAGAAGAGCTACGCTGTATCAATAGCTGCCTGTCGCTAAATATTCCTTTAGAGGAGTTGTTATATGATTTTGCAAACCGCAGTGGTTTGGAAGATGTACGTAGCTTTTGCGAGGTATTTGTATTTGCAAAACGCAGTGGAGGCGATTTTATTCAAATTATTCATATAACTGCAGCCAGGATATCGGAAAAAAATGATTTGTTAGAAGCAATTCAGACAGAAATATCCGGGAAGAAAATGGAGCAAAAACTGATGAATTTAATGCCATTATTTATATTAGTGTATATTGATTTTAGTTTTGGAGGGTATTTGGACGGATTATATCATAATACGCTTGGAGTAATGATAATGACGATTTGTCTTGCTGTATATATTGGAGCATATTTGCTGTCCGAGAAAATTATGTCAATACAAATATAGATGAGTGGCAGCAAATATACATAATAGTTTAATGAATGTTTGGAATGATAACCGATCAGGGGGAAATAATGACAGGAAAAATTGTATGTGTGGTATACACAACGGCCAGTTTGTTGGTTTTACTTTGGTTCTGTTTAAAGAAACAGCAAAAGAATAAAAAAGATGCGGTAAAAGTACTTGTGCTGACTGGCTGTTTGGGTTTTATTCTTTGTATAACGGAAAGCAATGGTCAACGTTTACAGCAGGATGGAAGGTTATTGCGTAACAAAGCTGGCGAGGATACGGAAAGTCAGGAATTACAGTTGAATGCAAATGGAATTCTCAAAGATTATCAATATGTATTGGAACTGGAGGCACAAAGACTGCAGGGAGAAGAGCTGGAACAGTTATTTGCGGATGCCGCAGATGAGGCGGAACGACAATTTGTAGGTGATAATTTATCATTAGATTGTGTAGATCGTGCAGTAGTACTTCCCAAAAGTCTTCAGGATGGACAGATACATGCAAAATGGCAGTTCAATCCTGAGAATATCATTGATACGGATGGAGAATTATGGGTGGAAGAAGCAGATGATACAGGAATTCTTGTCATGGTATCCCTGACAATGACTTATTTTGACGAAGTACGAGAACATTCTTTTGGATGTTTTGTTTATCCAAAAAAATTGTCCCGTGTAGAACAGCTGTTGGCAGATTTGCAAAATTATTTTGAACAAGAGCAGGAATTCAGTAAAAATGAAAATTATTTAAGGCTTCCACATCAGATCGGAGGAATCCGGTTGCAATGGTCCCAGAAGGAAGAACATACTTACAGGATTATTTTGTTATTAGGATTTGTCGCGGCCGCAGTCATTTATATACAGGAGGGTATAAAAGAACAGAGAAAGGAGCAGGATCGGAAAGAAAAGCTTTTAAAACAATATCCCGATATGGTTAGCAAAATATCCTTGCTGCTAGGCGCAGGTATGACATTAAGTGCGGCATGGGAAAGAATTGTTTTAAATTATCAGCATAAATTGGAATTCCATCCGACAGAATCAGAAGAGGTGTACGAACAGATGTTGCTGTCTTATCGGGAAATGCAGGATGGAGTTGGTGAGTTAAAAGTATATGAACAATTTGGCGAACGCTGCGGTACACCGCAGTATCGAAAATTGGCGATGCTGATAATACAAAATTTGCGGAAAGGTTCGGCGGGATTACGGCAAAGTCTGGAAAAGGAAGTGGCAGATGCATTCGTTCTTCGTAAAAATCTTGCAAAAAAAACAGGGGAGGAAGCAGGGACAAAGATTTTGTTTCCAATGATGTTAATGCTTTGTATTGTAATGGTAATCATTTTAGTTCCGGCATTTTTAACATTTCAATTGTAGATCATAGAAATATATTAAGGAAAGAAAGGAAAAGGTAAGTATATGGAAAATTTTATTCAATTTTTGGAAGAGGAAGATGGAATCGGTGTTGTGGAGTTAATATTAATACTGGTAGTCTTAATCGGTTTGGTATTAATTTTTAAAGACAGCCTGCGGAAATTGGTAAAAGAAATTTTTGATACGATAACAAAAGGTGCAACGGATGTTTCGACTATAGATTAAGGATGATGGATTAAGATGAAGCTTAGGAGAACGGGGAGCATTACCATATTTATGAGTTTGATGCTTATGGTTGTCGCATCTTTGTTGTTTGCGCTTTTGGAGGGGTCTCGATTTATGATGCTTAGGATGATGGCTGTACTAAATAGTCAAAGTGTTACAGAGTCAGTATTTGCTGAATATCAAGTCCCTGCCTGGCAGAATTATCATTTGCTGATGTTTGACAGCAGTTATGATAGCGGACAGCTGCTTTTGTCAAAAGTGAACCAAAAAATGCAGGAATTAGGACAGGAAAATCTGAACCCGACAGTGGTTGGTTTTGGAAGGTACAGTAATTTTCTGCAAATGAATGTGACTGAAAGCAGCGTTGTACGTTATGAACTTGCAACAGATCAGAATGCAGAACCTTTGCTCAAACAAATATCACAGTTTATGAAAAAAGAATTTGCTGCTGATCTGGCAGAGGATGTATATAAAAAAATAACGGATGTGCAGCAATCAGGAAAGCAGGGAGAGAAAGCAGATCAATATCTTGACGGTGCGCTTGAAACAATTGAGCAGGCAAAAGAAGCAGAGCAGGAAACTGCAAACAGAAAGCTGCTGTTAAGATCAAATGTAAAAAGCAAAGGGCAGGCAATATTAAGTCAGAAAGCGGATCTGGAAGCAGAACGAAATACAGATAGCAGGATAGGACCGGAAGTCGAAAATCCTATGGAAGAAATAAAAAATGCTAAAGGTTCGCCTTTATTATCACAGATTCTTTCAAGTGAAGTGGGAGTTTCATCTAAGCAGATATCAAAGGAAGATGGAATTGAGAAACGTACGTTAAATGCAGGAAATTATGATAGCTCTGGTTCTTCTGGCATGATGGACAAAATTGTGATTTTGCAGTATTTGAAAAAATATACTTCTAATTTTATCAATAAAGATTCATTGCCACATGCACTTGCATATGAACAGGAATATCTTTTGTTTGGAAAAGATTCAGATGAAGATAATTTAAAAAAAATGGCATCCAGATTGTTATTGATAAGGGAAGGAATTAATTTTGCATATTTAATGACGGATACAGTAAAGTGTGAAGAAGCATTTGCTGTTGCGGCATCCATCGCAGCAGTAGCACAGATTCCAGCGGCAGTGAAAGCAATTCAGATGGGGATTCTTGCTTCGTGGGCGTATGCAGAAAGTATTACAGAGCTGCGTACATTATTTACCGGTGGAAAGGTTGCAGTGGTAAAGTCAGCAGAAAACTGGACGGTAAGTTTAACAGAAGCGGCTTCTGTTCCTTTTCAGAATGCGATAAAATCGAAAGAAGTTCAAAGCGGATTTGAATATGAAGATTATTTACAGACATTTTTGGCTATCGAAAATCTTAAAAAAACAGGAAATCGTTTTGCAAATTTGTTGGAAAAAAATATACGGTTATATAAAGGTTACGAACAAGTGAAGTTGGACTGTATGATTACGGCTATGGAGACAACTCATAAATATCATGCTAGACAGATTTTTTTAACGTTTGTAACGATTGCCCGTTTGTCTGAAAAGGGCTATCACTATGAGGAAGCTTATAAATTTTCTTATATTCATCCAAAAGAAGGCGCCAGATAGTTTAGATATATTGAAAAATTAATAAGGAAGGCAGGTGCATCGTGTTGTCCCTCGAAGTTAAACAGAATGGATCCGGATATATAAATATACATATTATAAAATCTCTCTCTATCAGTGTGAAAAACGTTTTGAACCATTTAAATTCTGATACAAAAAACAGAGGGACAGCCCGATGCACCTGCGTAAAAGCTTTGCTGACAGTAGAAGCAGCAGTTGTAATACCTTTTTTTGTATGTTTTATGGTATTTATTCTTTATTTTTTTCGGGTTCTCCAGGTGCAGACCGGAGTATCACAAGCTTTACAGTATGCAGGCAGAAGAGTTGCTGCAGAGTACAGCGGGCAGGCCAAAAACAATGTTGATCTTGAAGAACCTGAAACAGTAAAAAGCGATCAAATAGATGGAGAAGAATGCAGTAGCGGTATGGATGCGCGGCGGGATGGAGCTACTGTTTTAGGAATGATACGGGCTAAAGCGCTATTTGAAAAGCAGTTGAAAAAACAAAAATGTCCAACACAATATATTAGCAATGGCATAGCTGGAATTAGTCTGATGCAGTCAGATTTTTCAGGAAATTATGTAGTATTAAAAGCAATTTATAAAATGAAGCTGCCGGTAGCATTGCCTGGAAATATTCAATATCGTATTGTTCAGCAGGTAAAGTGCAGAAAGTGGATTGGTTATGTTATTGGACAAGACATGAACAATGAGGATACATGGCTTTATTACACAGAACATGGAACAGTATATCATGCCAGCAGAACTTGTACTTATCTTGATTTGTCTATCCGGGCAACAAATTATAAACAGATAGGGAGCAGTCGGAATAAAAACGGAGGAAAATATTATAAATGTGAAAGGTGTGAAAGCTCAGCGCCAAACTGTACAATGGTATACATTACAGATTATGGCGATCGTTATCACAGTAGTTTAACGTGCGGCGGATTGAAAAGAAGTATTTATATGATAAGAAAATCAAAAGCTACGGAGAAAAGAATGTGCAGTAAATGTGGAAAATAGATATAAAAAAAGAACTTAGACAGATATTTTAGGAGGAATTTATGATACAGCAATTGTCAGTTCTGGCAATTTTAGTGATTTGTGGCTATGAGGATTTAAAGAGCAGACGGATTGGTACGATTTGGTTGTTTGTATTTGCAGTGGAAGGTGTTTTTCTTTGGTTTATGGAAGGAACACATTCCATGTTTGAAATTGTACCGGCAGTCAGTACCGGTTTGTTTGTACTGTTATTGGCGTTTATTACAAAAGGAGGTATTGGGGAAGGTGATGGTTTATTGCTGATGATTATAGGTATTTTTCTTGGAGGGGCCGATACATTCAGGATATTTTTATATGCGTTGCTTCTATCTGGCGGCTATGCAGTATTTCTATCGGTCATTCGAAAAAAGAACAGAAAATATGAGATTGCCTTTATCCCATTTCTGTTATTGGCGTTTGCAGGTGAAAGTTTATTCCATAATTTAAAAGGATGCGTGTAAAATGGGTGTGATTAAGTGTAAAAGGAAAGCCAGTTTCACAGTAGAAGCTTCTATTTTGATACCAATTACTTTGTTTATCATTGTGGGAGGAATAAATTTAGGGTTTGATCTATTCCAGGAAGCTCGAACAAATATTGAAATACATGAGGAACTGATAAAATTGGATCCGGTAGAAATTGTTCGTAGAAATTCTTTGTTTGAAAATTATAAATAAGTTATTTAAGGTGTGTTTCAAGTATCGTGAAAGAGTTTAATATTAAGAGAGGGGAATCTTAGTGTTGAAAGCAAAATATATCAGAAAATTAAACAAAAGCAGTTTGATATTAATACCAGAACAAGATTGTGTAAGTGAACAAGATTGTGTAAGTGAACAAGATTGTGTAAGAAAACAAGATTGTGTAAGTGAACAAAATTGTATAAATCAGGAAAAATATATAAATAAACAAGATTTTATATACGAAAAGGATTGTAGTAATAAGCGGGATTCTATTAATGGAAAAAATAGCAGTAATAAGTGGGATTCTACAAATGAAAAAAATAGCAGTAATGAGCAACAGTGCATTAATGGAATAAATGGTGTAAATATACGAAATAATATATATGAACAGGATTGTATAGAAATGTTTCGATATAATGAAATACCTTATTTTCTAAATATGGAGCAGCAAAAACAGGGTATGCAGTTTCAGTACTGTTATGATATTACAGGAAAACGGTCGCTTGAACAATTGCTGGAATATAAAACATTGGATTTTGAGATGTTACAGTCTATTTTAAACTCTTTAGATCAAGCATGTATACAGACAGAAGATTTTATGATGACAGAAAATGATATTTTGCTGGAACCTCAGTATGTGTTTGCAGATTATCATGCAGAACGTATGAATTTTTGTTATTTGCCTGGAAATCAGATAAATATATGTATGCAGTTTAAAACATTTATGGAGTATCTATTACAGAAATTAGATCATAAGGACGAACAGGCGGTACAGCTTGGATATGGCGTTTATCAATGCGTGGTGGAAGAACGGACCGCGCTTCACAAAGTATTGGGAGACAAAAAACATATACAGGAATTATATCGAATATCTGTTGAAAAGAATAAGAAAGAGAAAAAGAAAGAGGAAAAGCAAATATCAGAAGAGCAATTTCCATACAAAAATAATTCAGATTTGGATGGTATTCAGCAGCATTTACATTCAAATTCTCATTTAGACATTCCTTCAAATGTTCCTTCAAGCATTCCTTCAAATATTCATTTAAATCCGAAGTTAACGGAACAGCAACAATTAAAATCAGAATCTGAGAATAGTTTCATGCGTAAAACAGATCAAATAACGAAAGTAAGGCAAAAAGAGTCATTGAGGAATCAGGCTGCAGAAAGATTAAAGCGTATGCTCAGAAAAAAAATATATACGGATAAAACCGAATATTTAGAAGAAAATACCGTATTTGACGGCGATGAAGAAGTTATACAGTGCAGTAATCCAACTGTTTGCCTGATGCCAGAGACAGAAGAGATTCAAAATCAGTTTGTTTATCAGGGAGCTGACCGTTCCAGAGATTTTCATTGTATACGAGGCAGGATGCTGATCGGAAGCAACAAAGAGGAAAGCGATATTTATATCCCGTTTCCAATGGTCAGCAGAGTGCATGCCAGTGTTGAGATGGATAAAGAAGGAACGTTTTTAGAAGACTTAAATTCTACAAATGGAACACATGTGAATGGAGAGCTGCTGCAGTACAGAGAAAAAAGGATGCTGCAGAAAGGGGATATTATTAGTCTTGCAGGAGAATGTTATAGTTTTCATTGACAGTGCAGCAAGGACGTGATATGTTTTTCTCAGTAACATATGACATTGTATGTAACAAGTTAGATTTCCTGTACGATTACTATTGCATTGCTGTCATAGTTGCGATATAAAAGCAGAAGGGTGAGATTAGATACTTTGCATGATTCAGATTGGAAGGAAGACTTATGTCAGAAAAAACGCCCGGTTGTTACAATTGCTGTAGTGATTATTAATGTGGCAGTCTGGTGTATTCTGGAGCTGATAGGGAATACTTTGGATGGCGCTTTTATTGCTGAATATGGAGGAATGTATCCGGAACTTGTGCGTAATGGTGAAAGTTATCGATTATTTACTGCAATGTTTTTACATTTTGGCGCTGAACACCTGGCTAATAATATGATTCTTTTGGCAGCAGCAGGGAGTAAATTGGAGGCAGCAGTTGGATCGCTACGTTATTTGATGATTTATATAGGTGCGGGGTTCGCTGGGAATTTATTGTCATTTTATGTTATGGTTCGTACGGGCGCCTATGCAGTTTGTGCAGGCGCTTCGGGCGCTGTTTTTGGAATTATAGGCGCTTTGGCCTGGGCAGCGATCCGTAATAAGGGAAAAATTGAAGGACTTACAACAAAAGGATTGTTATTTATGATTCTTTTGTGCCTGTATTATGGAATTACAACTGCGGGAGTAGATAATTGGGCACACGCTGGCGGAGTTCTTGGAGGATTCTTTTTATGTATTGTTTTGTATAGAAGATAAGAGAACACTTGAAATTCTTTTTAAAAATCTATATACTATGTTAAATAAGAGGAGAGCATACAAATGAGAGGTAGCATATGAAAGTAAATATTTATTATGGCGGCAGGGGTGTGTTAGACGATCCGTCTTTGTATGTAATTAATAAAATGCAGCAAGTTTTAGAAGAATTGCGCGTGACAGTGGATCGTTATAATATTTATGAACAAAAAAATAGTATTGCAACGCTTCCGCAGACAATAAAAGAAGCAGATGGGATTATACTTGCTACAACAGTGGAATGGCTGGGCATTGGTGGCTATATGCAGCAATTCTTAGATGCATGTTGGTTGTATGGCGACAAAGAAAAAATCAGTCAGACTTATATGCAGCCTGTTGTAATGTCAACTGCTTATGGTGAGCGGGAAGGAGAGTTGACGCTTGCGAATGCATGGGAGATGTTAGGTGGACTGCCATGTGCGGGATTGTGCGGATATGTTGCTGATTTGCTGACATTTGAAATGAATCAGGATTATTCGGTTATTATTGAAAAAAAAGCTGAAAATCTGTATCGCACGATTTCACAGAAAATGAAGAGTTTACCGAACAGCAATCAGGCGGTAACAAAGACTGTGCTTCGTACACAGGATTTGGGATTAACCCCGCAAGAAAGCGAACAGTTATCTAAATATGTATCTGATGATACGTATGTGAAAAAGCAAAAGGAAGATATTGAAGAACTGGCAAATAAATTTAAAGGATTGTTGGATAAAGATAAGATTGTTGAAGATGACGAACCTGTAGTGCCATATATCGAAGATCTGGAGTCGCATTTTAAACCGCAGGCGGATTTTAAAGCAAAATATTTATTTATTATTGATGGAAAAAGAAAGCCATTAACAATCGAAGTTGATGAAGATCAGTTGAAATGCAGTTATGGTAAACAGGATGGTGTGGATGTATATGCAAAGATGACTACGGATGTACTGGAACGTATCATAGCAGGAAAGATGACGTTTCAGCGAGCATTTATGACTGGTGAATTGACAGCAAAGGGAAATTTTAAGACATTACGAATGTTAGATGATATATTTATTTTTGGATAATATTTTCATGAATACATTCTGACTGCCAGATAGGTTTTGAGCTTTCTGGCAGCAAGATGTATCATAAAAAGCTACGTAGCTGCATGAAGCTATATTTATGCAGCAGGGAGAATAATTGTAAAAGTGCATCCTTCGCCAGGACGATTATCTAAGAGAAGACTGCCACAGTGTGATTCAATAATTTGTCGTGCAATTGCAAGACCTAATCCGGTACCTTGTTCTTTGGAAGTAGTAAAAAGATCAAAGACTTTTTCTTCTAATGTTGGAGGAATACCACCGCCGCAGTCAGCAATTGTAATCTGCACATTTGTATCTTTACTTTGTGTTCTTATAGTAATGTATTCAGAGTCAGCTTCAGCAGAATTTTTCAGCAAATTTAATATGGCTTGTTTTAATTTTATATTGTCAGCGTTTACAAAAGGGAGAGGATGTTCCAGCTGCAAATTCCATTCTAATTCAGAATATGCATCTTTCATAAATCGGCAAATATCTTCCAGAAGAGAATTTATATCCAATAATTGTTTTTGCAGATGATCTGCGTTGCCGGCTTGTGATATTTCAAGAACCATGTTCTTTAGATAAGAAATTTCATGTTTGATATTATCCCAGTAAGGTTCTGTGTTTAACTGCGGGCATTTTGTGTTCAGCAATTGTGCGGAACTGTTAATTAAGGTAACTGTGTTTTTGATTTCGTGAAAAACGTGTTGGTAATCCAATGAATTCATAGTAAAAACCCCCTATACAATGTTATTATTGTTAAATTCTAGCATTTTTTACTTTTTATTACAATGATAAATTGTAAGGGTTTTAAATAATCAAAGAAGGAGACAGAAAATGAGAGACGATAATTGTATTTTTTGTAAGATTATAGCGGGAGAAATTCCATCCAGAGCAATTTATGAAGATGACGATTTTAAAGTAATATTGGATGCAAATCCGGCTTCCAAAGGACATGCATTGATTCTGCCGAAAGAACATTGCGCAAATATTTACGAAATCAGTGAAGAATTACTTGCAAAAGCAACAAAATTAGCAAAAAGATTAGCAGGTCATATGACGGCAGTATTGGATTGTGACGGATTAAATTTGCTGCAAAATAATGGTGAAGTAGCAGGACAGACGGTTTTTCATTTCCATATGCATTTGATTCCAAGATATATTGGGATGAAAAATAACGATTTGTTAAATTGGACGCATGAGCAATTTACAGATGAAGAACAGGACCATATTTGTAAAATATTAGCATTGGATGCTGAAAATTAAAGAATAGAATCCAGTCCGTCGAAAATATTGTTGCGATAAGGATACGATTTCATATGTGAAGGACTGGATTCTAAAAACGGGCTATTTGGCTGTTTCTTCTATTATAGATACAATTTTATCTACAGAATTTATGCTATTGCTCTGTTTCATTGCACGAATATAGCGTTCGCGGTTTTTATAGGTTTCGTGAATCATATTAAGAAGTTTATCCGGTGTTATGATTTCTTCTTCTATTACAACGCTGAATCCTTGTTTTTCGAAAGACTGTGCGTTTAAAATCTGATCTCCGCGGCTGGCGCTGGCAGATAATGGAATTAGAATATTTGGTTTGTGCAGCGCTAAAAGCTCACAGATGGAATTGGCTCCTGCACGAGATATGACCAGATCTGCCAGTGAAAAAATGTCATTTAATTCAGAACCAATATATTCAAATTGTTTGTATCCTACTGTCCGGTTGAGTGATTCTTCTATATTTCCTTTGCCGCACATATGTATGATTTGGTATGATTTTAATAACTCAGGCAGCAGTCCTCGGATTGTATCATTGATGAATTTGGATCCGCTGCTTCCACCTACTATAAAAAGAACAGGTTTTTCCTTTGTAAAATTACAAAGTTTGCGGGCATTTTCTTTGTTTCCTGACAACAATTCTTTTCGAATTGGAGAACCTGTAAGAACAGCCTTGTCTTCCGGCAAATATTTTAATGTTTCCGGAAAATTACAGCATACTTTGGCTGCATTTGGAATGGCAAGTTTATTTGCTAATCCGGGCGTCAGGTCTGATTCATGTATAATGGATGGTATGTGGCAAAATTTAGCTGCAAGTATTACCGGTACAGATACAAAACCGCCTTTGGAAAATACGATATCCGGCTTTAATTTACGCATCAGACGAATAGATTGTCCAAAACCTTTGATTACTTTTAGTGGGTCAGAAAAGTTCTTAATATCAAAATATCGGCGCAGTTTGCCGGATGAAATGCCATAATAAGGTACTTTTTGTTCTTTTAGCAGCTGTTTTTCAATGCCATTATAAGATCCGATATAAGTAATATCAAATCCGGCTTCTCGAAGTCTCGGAAGCAATGCTATATTAGGTGTCACGTGTCCGGCTGTACCTCCGCCGGTTAGAATAATCTTTTTCATTTGAACGTCCTTCCTCCAAAATATAGTTCTATTATTAACCCAAATACGGGAAATGTCAAATCTTTATTTTCTAAGTATATGAAAAAACAGGAATAAAAAGACTTGTAAATACAAAATAAAAGAATAGAATATAGATAAAGATTGTAGTTATTAATGAGATCAGTTTTGGGGGTACAAAAGGAGAAGTAAATGGACGTTAGATTATTTCGTTATTTGTTCGAAAATACATCAAATGCAGTTATTATGTCAGGATGTATATGGGATAAAGGGGTGCAGGAGCAGCTACGTTATGTGTATTCTTGTGAAATGAACCACAATACTTTAGAAACATATTGTCAGAACGGAAACGGACCGATGCTGTATAACGGCAGTCCGGTTCATTTATTTATTATGGGGAGTTTTTCTTTTGAAGATGCAGTACGATTAATTCATGCGATTAAAAATGAAGCGCTTGATATGGTGGTAATCCCTTATGTGGCGCCGATACAGCGTTTTCTAATTATGCAAATGATGCAGGGACAAGGAATTAAAGATCCGGATATTATTGAATTTATAAAAGCTCCTTACTTATATTTGAAAAAGTCTCAGGTGAAAAAATTCTTTTTCATATATGGAAATGGGAAAATATTTGAAAAAACTGAAATTGAAATGTATCCAGGCATATATTTTGAATCACAGGATAAAGAAATTCTGGATATCATTGAAGAGATGGAAGGATATCGTATACCTGTGGTGAAAGCAGGACATATGATTAACAACCGAATGCTGTTTCAATTTGGATATTTTGGTATTGATTTGCTCAGAATCAGACATTTTTTATTTCATTATGCAAAAAGTGTATGGATTGACAAAATTGATGAAAGACAGATTATGAAAATGCTGCTTGCATATCGAAAGGCATTTAGCGATCATGGTATGGAGACATTGACAATGTTCTGCAGTCCTACAGAGATTATTGCAGCACAGACAGATTGTGTACTGAATGCAATAGTTATTGATAAAGAAGATTTTTGTCATGCGGATATCGAAAAAGATGACGGAAGATGTACAATAAAGTGTATGCTGTACAATGACTACGATGTGTGTCATTGTCACCGTACTGAAGAGACTGAGCTCAGAGCGGGGATTTTGCTGCTGGGCAATATCAGATTAAGTAAACACTTTAAGGAATTAAAAAATCATTATAAGATGATAAGTTCGCAAATACGGGCGGTTTCAGTACCTAATTGTGGAAATATGTATAATTGGGAAAGCAGATTGACAGATATGAATGTTAAGAAAAATGCTGTTTTTTGGATTTGTCCGCAATGTTCAAAAATGCAGAATCAGGTATTGAGGGAAATAAAAGCGAAAAATGCCCGCTATCGGATTATATTATTAAATGAAGAATATGGATGCTGTTTTAATGGATTTCTTACTGAAAAAGCAGATCAACTTTAGCAGGCATTAGAATATGTATGTTGATTATAAATGACCGCCATGAAACAAGCTGTTTTACATACTGCCTTCGACAATATCCGCAATCGCTTTCTACTATCATGATATATATCCCGTAAATTATAGTAGAAAGGAAGTTTGAGGTATGTTCGATCAGATTTTGACATTTGCAGTGTCACAGGTACAACTGATAACTGCTGCCCTGATTTTAGTAGCGGTAGTATTAGAGCTTATACATATCGGACAAACACGCCGAATTAACAAAAGGCTGGGCCGCGCGGGACATTGGCTGCAGAGATACTTAAATGTGGTATTTCGTGAAGATACGGATGAAAAATTAGAGACAGAAGAAACAGAAATAGGAACAGGGATTAAGATACATTCGGAAAATGAGGGAGAAGGTAAAGAAGGAGAAACACATCTGACAGTTGAACAACCATTAAGAAGCAGGCAGGAAGAAAATATGCGGGTTACACTTGCGCATAAAAAACAAAGAAAAGAGGAAGAATTATTAGATACGGTATTGCAGGAGATATTTGATTAAACGGAACAGTTCCTAAGTTAAATTGTTAAAAATTGCCAAAACAGCTTGCGGATTTTGCTGTATTTTGTTAAAATGGATAATAGTTATGATACAATAGCAGTTCAGGAGAAAACTGTGTAAAACAAAACAATAAGGAGATTAAATATGAGCAAAATTACATTTGATTACTCAAAAGCAGCTGGATTTATCAGTGAAGAAGAAGTAAGTTATATGACCAAATTGGTAAATGATGCAAAGGAACTTCTTGTATCGAAAACCGGTGCGGGAAATGATTTTCTTGGCTGGATTGATCTTCCGGTAGATTATGATAAGGAAGAGTTTAGCCGTATTCAAAAAGCAGCTGAAAAGATTCAGTCAGATTCTGATGTGCTTGTAGTTATCGGAATAGGTGGTTCTTATCTGGGTGCAAGAGCTGCAATTGAGTTTTTAAGACATGGTTTTTATAACAATATTCCAAAAGAAATGCGTAAAACTCCGGAAATTTACTATGTAGGCAATAGTATTAGCGGTTCATATGTACAGGGTTTGATTGATGTAATTGGAGATAGAAATTTTTCTGTAAATGTAATTTCCAAATCCGGCACAACAACAGAACCGGCAATTGCATTCCGCATTTTTAAAGAAATGCTGGAGAAAAAATATGGTAAGGAAGAAACTGCAAAGAGAATTTATGCTACCACAGACAAAGCGCGGGGAGCATTAAAGAGTCTTTCTGATGAAGAAGGATATGAGACATTTGTCGTTCCTGATGATGTTGGCGGTAGATTTTCCGTATTGACAGCTGTTGGTCTGCTTCCGATTGCAGTTAGCGGAGCTGATATTACAAAACTGATGGAAGGTGCAGCAGAAGGAAGAAAACTGGCGCTTGAAAGCAGTTTTGAGGATAATGCAGCTTTGCAGTATGCAGCAATCCGTAATATTTTACACAGAAAAGGCAAATCAGTGGAAGTATTGGCTAATTATGAACCAAGCCTTCACTATGTATCTGAATGGTGGAAACAATTATACGGTGAGTCAGAAGGTAAAGACCAAAAAGGTATTTTCCCGGCTTCTGTAGATTTGACTACAGACTTACATTCTATGGGACAGTTTATTCAAGATGGTTCCAGAATTATGTATGAGACGGTTCTGAATGTGGAAGAGCCACGCTGCCGTATTGAAATCAAGGAAGAAGCCGTAGATCTCGATGGCTTGAACTATCTGGCAGGAAAAGATATGGATTTTGTTAACAAGAATGCTATGAATGGAACGATTTTAGCGCATACAGATGGTAATGTGCCAAATCTGATGGTGCGCATTCCTGAGCAAAATGAGTTTTATTTGGGTGAATTGATGTACTTTTTTGAATTTGCATGTGGCATAAGCGGATATTTACTGGGAGTAAATCCATTTAATCAGCCAGGTGTGGAAAGTTATAAGAAGAATATGTTTGCACTTTTAGGCAAGCCTGGTTATGAAGCAGAAAAAGAAGAGCTGTTAAAGAGATTATAACAGGCCGATGTAATAGTTTGGACAAGCAATCTGTTACAACTTGTTACAATAAGTTATCATATTTTACAAAAAAAGGATTGATGGGAGACTGTCATTCCTTTTTTTATTGCTGTTTTTCTTCGTTTTCAAGTAAAAAATTATCTCAGGAAAAATTTCCCATAAAAAAAATTATAAAAAAATTTGACAAAATGATTACAAAGTGTTAGAATGCAATCGTAATAAAGTTGTAACAAATGTAATAAAAAATGAATAAAATAGAACAAAAATGTAATTAAGAAATTATGTTTTATTCATGGAAAAACGGAGGTTTATTATTATGCGAGGAAATAAGAAACTGGTACAAGGAATTGCAGTTGCCGGTGCAGCGGGAGTACTTGTATGTACAGTTACCTTTTCCCAACCACAGATAATGCAGACCGAAGAAACTATCCAAATCACAGAAAATAAAACGGCAGGCATTATGACAGCAGCAAATTTAAAGGCAGAACCAGAGGATAGTTTGGAGCAGGAGCTATCTATTGCAAAACTTGATGTTGACAGAGTTTCGTCTGTTTTGCCTGTTTCTGAACTGAATATCAATACATGGACAGATGATGCAGTTATGCCTGAGAACAAAAGTATATCGGTTCCTGTAAAGGAAAGTACATCCGTATCAAAAAAAACAGAGAAAAAAGAAGCGAAGAAGATAACAGTTAAAAAAGAAAAAGTGAAAGAAAATAAACAGACAAAGACTGATTCAGCAAAAAAATGGAAAAATAAGCTGATGGCCAAAGTCGATGATAGTTTAAATATACGGGAAGCGTCCAGTGAAGATTCAGCAGTTATCGGAAAGCTGCGCAAAGGGGATGCAGCTAAAGTTGTTAAAAAAGGAAAAACATGGACGAAGATTAAATCCGGATCCGTAACCGGTTATGTAAAAAATGAGTATTGTGTATATGGGGCGAAAGCTTACAAATATGCAAATAAAATCTGCAAGACGTATGCGACTGTTCAGGCAGATGGGCTTCGTATCCGTCAAAAGGCAAATGAAAATGCCATCGCATTAGAGGCAGCATTTAAAGGTGATAAGCTGCTTGTAAATGAGAAAGCAAAACAAAAAGACGGATGGGTTGTTGTGAAGTTAAATGATATGAAAGGCTATGTTTCGGAAGACTATGTAAAAGTAGGTCTTGGAGTTGGTGAAGCAATCTCTGTGGAAGAAGAACAGGCAATGCTCGCGGCACAAAGAAAAGCAGAGCAGGCATCGCTTCGCAGCGTATCTTCTTCAGGAAGCGCAGCTGTTTCAAGTGCATCGGCGGTGTCAACCAGTGATCTGACATTACTTTCAGCAATTATCTTTTGTGAGGCAGGCGGTGAAAGTTATGCAGGCCAGGTAGCGGTAGGCGCAGTTGTACTCAATCGTGTGAAAAGTTCTTCTTTCCCAAATAGTATTTCCGGAGTTGTTTATCAGAGTGGACAATTTTCACCGGTGGCAAATGGCGCGCTTTCGAGAGCCCTTTCTAACGGAAATTACAGACATTGTACTTCAGCTGCGCAGGCAGCGCTGGCAGGAAGTGATAATACGGGAGGAGCAAAATTTTTCCATCGGGTAAACGGCGCTGCAGGACTTGTGATTGGAAATCATGTATTTTATTAAAAAATAGAGCTAAAATGACTGCTGTACGTGGGTACAGTGGTCTTTTTTTGCTAATTATCGCATGTTTCGGTGTTTTCATGGTTGTAAATCGAGTTTAATTATAGTATGATAAAGAAAATTTATAGATCATCGTATGTTTTATTGATAAGCTGTATAAGTGTATCAGATAAAACAAAGAAAACGGATGTTCGAAATAAGGAGGAATGCATATGGAAGCATTAATTGCTGCAGTGGTTCTTGTGGTTCTTGTTTTACTGGTTGCAGTGTCATGCATCAAGATTGTGCCACAGGCTCATGCGGCTGTTATTGAAAGACTTGGCGGCTATCTTGCAACATGGGGTGTTGGTATCCACTTTAAAGCGCCATTTATTGACCGGGTTGCAAAGAGAGTATTGCTTAAAGAACAGGTTGTTGATTTTCCGCCGCAGCCGGTAATTACAAAAGATAACGTAACGATGCAGATTGATACTGTTGTATATTTTCAAATTACAGATCCAAAGTTGTTTGCATATGGTGTGGAAAATCCGATCATGGCAATAGAAAATCTTACAGCAACAACGCTGCGTAATATTATTGGTGATTTAGAGCTGGATGAAACGCTGACTTCCAGAGAAACGATCAATACAAAGATGAGGGCTTCGCTGGACGTAGCAACAGATCCGTGGGGAATTAAGGTAAACCGCGTAGAACTGAAAAATATTATTCCGCCGCAGGCGATTCAGGATGCGATGGAAAAGCAGATGAAAGCGGAACGGGAAAGACGTGAGGCGATCTTAAAAGCAGAAGGAGAGAAAAAATCTACAATACTTGTAGCAGAGGGAAAGAAAGAATCTGCAATCTTAGATGCAGAAGCAGAAAAACAGGCAGCAATTCTACGTGCAGAAGCACATAAAGAAGCTATGGTTCGTGAAGCAGAGGGCCAGGCTGAGGCGATTCTTAAAGTGCAGCAGGCAAATGCAGATGGTTTGCGGTTTTTAAAAGAGGCGGCGCCGGATGCGGCTGTTTTGCAGTTAAAGAGTCTGGAGGCATTTGCAAAGGCTGCCGACGGAAAGGCTACAAAGATTATTATTCCGTCAGAAATCCAGGGCATAGCAGGACTGGCAAAATCCATTGTTGAAGTTGGGACAGAAAAAAATTAAGCAACAGGCAGATGACTGATTTCAATGGTGGCAGGAGTAGGTAATTCCTATTCCTGCCATTCACCGTTTCACAAATAGTTATATTTATTCGGATTTGGTATTATATTTATAAATTGTTTACAAGCATATTTTGTGCAAAGATATGTATTTATAAAGATATTATATGGAAAGAAAGGTGGGAGTTATCATGAACTTACAAGGCAGACACTTTCTAAAGCTGCTTGATTATGCGCCGGAAGAAATTTTGTATTTGATTGATCTTTCGGCAGAGCTTAAGGAAAAGAAAAAAAAAGGCGTCATGCACCAAGAGCTGTCTGGTAAAAACATTGCGTTGATTTTTGAAAAAACAAGCACGAGGACACGCTGTTCTTTTGAAGTGGCGGCTCATGATCTTGGCATGCATGTGACCTATTTGGATCCGTCAGGTTCTCAGATTGGAAAAAAAGAAAGTATAGCAGATACGGCGAGAGTGCTTGGAAGAATGTTTGATGGGATTGAGTACCGCGGTTATGGACAGGAAATTGTTGAGGATTTGGCAAAATATGCCGGGGTGCCGGTATGGAATGGATTGACCAATGAGTTCCATCCAACACAGATGATTGCTGATATGCTTACGATAAAAGAACATTTAGGCAGGTTAAAGGGAATAAAGCTTGTATATATGGGTGATGCCAGATATAACATGGGCAATTCATTGATGGTAACCTGTGCAAAGCTGGGTATGAAATTTACTGCCTGTACGAATAAAAAATATTTTCCGGATCATAATCTGGTAAATGTTTGTAAAGATATTGCTGCACAGACAGACGCAGAGATATCATTTACAGAAAATATTCAAGAAGCGGCTGCCGGAGCAGACGTTATATATACAGATGTATGGGTATCAATGGGGGAACCGGAGGAGGTATGGAAAGAAAGAATTGATGATCTGAAATCATATCAGGTAAATGCAAATGTTATGGCAGCAGCAAAGGAAAGTGCAATTTTTATGCATTGTCTGCCGGCATTTCATGATTTGAAAACAACGATTGGTCAGCACGTATATGAGAAATTCGGATTACAAGAGTTAGAAGTTACAGATGAGGTATTTGAAAGCGGTAAGTCAGTTGTATTTGATGAAGCAGAGAACCGTATGCATAGTATCAAAGCGATTATGTATGCAACAATGCCACGCTGAAAAGATCCGCAATCTGTAACTGCTTTTGGGAACCGTGTATTCTGTGATATCAGACGCAACAGCGATATTTTGAATATGCAAAGGCTCCTGTATAAGAAATGGGGTAGAGCGAAATGAAAGCAGAAATACTAGCGGCACTTAGAGCATCAGATGGTTATGTATCCGGGCAGGAGTTATGTGGAAAGTTTGGAGTTTCCAGGACAGCGATCTGGAAAGCAATTAATCAGCTGAAACAGGCAGGATATGAGATTGAGGCAGTTCAAAACCGTGGATACCATATTGTATCTACGCCGGATATCCTGAGTGAAAACGAATTAAGAAGCATTCGTAAAACGGAATGGCTTGGAAACAGAATTTATTATGAAGCAGAGATAGATTCTACAAATACAAAAGCAATGAAGCTTGCGGAAGAAGGCGCTCCGCATGGAACAATTGTAGTGACAGACCATCAGATGAATGGGCGGGGAAGAAGAGGAAGAACGTGGGAATCGCCGGCAGGAGAAGCAATTGCGATGACATTCCTGTTAAGGCCAAAGATCGATCCGAATAATGCATCTATGCTGACGCTGATAGCAGCGATGGCAGTTGCAAGAGGGATTGAAGATGAAACAGGACTGAAAGCCGGCATTAAATGGCCAAATGATGTAATAATTAATCGGAAAAAAGTCAGTGGGATACTGACAGAAATGAGCGCACAGGCAGATTATGTGAATCATATAGTAGTTGGTATTGGAATCAATGTGCATATTGATAAATTTCCGGAAGAATTGAAAAATATTGCGACATCTATTTTCTTAGAGCTGGGGATAAAAATTAACAGAGCCGCGTTAATTGAGCGAATATGCGAATATTTTGAGGCATATTTTGAAGTTTTTCTACAGACGGAAGATTTATCTGCCATATCAAAGCAATATGATGCTTATATGGTTAACCGGAATCAGCCGGTGAAAGTATTAGATCCGAAAGATACATACGAGGGCACAGCACGTGGCATTACTACAAGAGGAGAGCTTCTTGTAGATACTTGGGAGTCCAGAAAACTCGTATCTTCAGGAGAAGTGTCTGTGCGCGGAATTTACGGCTACCTATAAGGAGTAACTATGTATCAGGACGAAGTTGTATTATGCGGTTCCAGCGCATACACGAGAAAATTTTATCTTAATGAAGATTTTGAAAATCTGCCCGAGCAGATAAAAGATGATTTGAAAATACTTTGTGTATTATATACAGAAGATGTAGGCGGTACTTTACAGCTTGTATTTAATGAAGAGGGCAGTTTGACTTTTCGTACGGAATGTGAAGAAAATGATTTTATGTATGATGAGATTGGAAGCGTATTAAAAATAAAACAGCTTCAGCAGACAAAGAAGGATCTTTTCGAAGCCTTGGAAATGTTTTACAAAGTGTTTTTTCTGGGAGAGGAGCTTGAGGAGGACTAAGGATGTTATTAGTAACAGATGTTGGAAACTCAAATATTACGTTAGGTGTATTTGACGGAGAGAAACTGGAGGCTACGTTTCGTCTGACAACGAAAATACCACGTACTTCAGATGAGTATGGGATTGTTTTGCGCAACCTCTTGCAGCATAGCCAAATTGAAGTTACCGATATTTTGGCTGTTGTAATATCTTCGGTCGTGCCGAATGTGATGCATTCGCTGACAAGCGCTATTATTAAGTATATCCATGTCACTCCGATTATTGTGGCGCCGGGAATCAGGACAGGCATTCGAATTGCAACGGAGAATCCGAGACAGATTGGTGCGGATCGTATTGTAGATGCGGTGGGAGCTTACGGGCTGTATGGGGGACCGGTAATCGTGATAGATTACGGCACAGCGACTACTTTCGATCTTGTAGATGCATCCGGTGCATTTGCAGCAGGCGTCATTGCGCCAGGGATCCGCACTTCTGCAAAGGCATTATGGGAGGAAGCTGCAAAACTTCCGGAGATTGAGATCTGCAAGCCAAAAAGTATATTGGCACAGGAAACGATCAGCAGTATGCAGGCAGGACTTGTATATGGACAGATTGGTCAAACAGAATATATTATCAAACATATGAAAGAAGAATTTTCAGATAAAAATGTGAAAGTTGTGGCGACTGGGGGACTTGGCAAAACAATTGCATCTGAGACAGATTCTATTGATATTTATGATCCAAACTTAACGCTGCATGGGATGAGGTTGATTTATGAAAAACAAAGATAGTATATTCTGGCCATAGATCGAATAAGGTTTGGTTTCAACCAGAGAACATTCTTATATATGATATGATTGAGAAACATAATGTCTGCATTAAGGAATCATACAGATGAAACGGGGTAAAGATTACAGGCATACAGATTATAAATGCAGTAAAGGATTTAGGATACAAAATGAAGCAATTAGAAATAGGAAATGTAAGATTAAAGAATAATTTAATTCTTGGTCCAATGGCAGGCGTAACAGACCTGCCATTTCGTCTGCTCTGTGCGGAACAGGGTGCGGGTCTTGTATGTATGGAAATGGTGAGTGCAAAAGGGATTTTATATCAAAATAAAAATACAGAGGCATTATTAACCATTGATGAGAAAGAACATCCGGTATCTTTGCAATTTTTCGGTGCAGATCCGGATATTATGTCTGAAATGGCCAAAAAGATTGAAGATCGTCCGTTTGATATTCTGGATATTAATATGGGGTGCCCTGTACCAAAAGTAGTTAATAATGGCGAAGGCTCGGCGCTGATGAAAAATCCGGTATTAGCAGGCAAAATTATCGAGAAAGTGGCCGGGGCGATTCAAAAGCCTGTGACCGTAAAGATTCGGAAGGGATTTGACGAGGATCATTTGAATGCTGTCGAACTGGCTCATGTGGCACAGGAGAGCGGCGCCGCTGCAGTGGCAGTACATGGCAGAACACGAGAACAATATTATGCAGGAAGCGCTGATTGGGATATTATTCGACAGGTGAAAGAGGCAGTATCCATACCGGTGATTGGTAACGGAGACTTGCATACGGCACAGGATATACAGAAAATGAAAGAGCAAACAAACTGTGATGGTTTTATGATTGCGAGAGGTGCACAAGGAAATCCATGGATATTTTCACAAATTTTACACGTGCTTAAGACAGGAGAAGAAGCAAAGATGCCTACAACAGATGCGGTTGCTGAGATGGTGCTGCGCCATGCTCGTATGCAGCTGGAGCTTAAGGGCATTTATACAGGAATCAGAGAAATGCGTAAACATGCAGCATGGTACACAAGCGGATATAAACATGCTTCTAAATTGCGCAATGAATTGAATAGTGTTGAGACATATGAGCAATTAGAGAAACTAATGACGCGGTTTGCTAAACAATTTAAAGAATGAATCAAAATCTTTTGGCATATAATTTAGAAAAAGTTAAGGTGGACAGGATGATTTGCTGTTTCAAAGATTTCGAGCATGGATAGGCCAGTACCGAAGACGAAAAATTGTAAGCAAAGCAGAAACAGAAATTCAGTTATTCAAGGATAAAGGAAAGAATGTCTTTTCTCCCATAACATATCAAAATCCATATATGATATATATGCATAAAATAATTGCAAATGTAATTAATCAAAAAAAGATCTCGTATCAACAGATGGAATTAGTAATTATTGATGCCGAAGAAAATAAAGATCAGGATGATGAAGACATTCAGATAGTTCTGGATGAATTGAACCAGCAGTTAAATTATCTGTTGATGGTTACTGACAGACCTGAAAAATATAAAACATTTGCAGATGAAATGTATGAAGAGAACGGGCTGATCGTTCAGCAGATTCCAAAAACTGTCTGTCAGCAGGCGCGTGGAAATGTTATTTTAGATTTTGAACGCAGCAGTGGCTTTTTTAGAAAAAATCCAGTTGATTCCAAAGCTATTTATCTGCCGATCTATAAAAGGCCATGGGAAATCAGCGAAAACCTTGACATTCTCGTGCCTGTTGGGTATAATACTTTGGTTGTGGGTGGTATTTTACCGGCGGATTGGCTGGAATACCGTTACATGAACGAAAGAGATCGATTGGATCGGGAATTCAGGAAAGGTTGAGAGGCATGGAAAAGAAAAATATTTTAACTTACGAAGGCTTACAGAAACTGGAAAATGAATTACAGGATTTGAAACTGGTAAAACGAAAAGAAATTGCTCAGAAAATCAAGGAAGCCAGAGAGCAGGGGGATTTATCCGAGAATGCCGAATATGATGCGGCAAAAGATGAGCAGCGTGACATCGAAGCACGTATTGAAGAATTGGAAAAAATTCTGAAAAATGCGGAAGTCGTTGTAGAAGAGGAAGTAGACCTGGATAAAATCAACGTAGGCTGCCTTGTAAAAATCCTGGATTGTGAATTTGATGAAGAATTAGAATACAAAATCGTAGGCTCTACAGAAGCAAATAGCTTAAAAGGCAAAATTTCGAACGAATCTCCGGTAGGACGTGCACTGCTTGGTCACCAGATCGGAGATATCGTAGACGTTGAAACACAGGCAGGTATTTTACAATATAAAGTATTAGAAATTCAAAGATCAAATGTGTAAACACAGCGGAGGAAAGAAAATGGCCGGACAGCAGAATCAGGACCTTAATCAGCTATTAAAGGTTCGACGGGAAAAATTACAGGAATTGCAGGAAAATGGAAAAGATCCATTTAAAATTACAAAATACGATGTGACACATCATAGTCAGGAAATTAAAGATCATTTCGATGAACTTGAAAATAAAGAAGTAACAATTGCAGGACGTATGATGTTTAAACGTATCATGGGGAAAGCATCTTTTTGTAATATTCAGGATTTGCAAGGAAACATACAGTCTTATGTGGCAAGAGATGATATTGGAGAAGACAGTTACAAAGATTTTAAGAAATATGACGTCGGTGATATTTTAGGCATCAAAGGTAAAGTGTTTAAAACAAAAACCGGAGAAATTTCCGTACATGCAAGTGAAGTAATTCTTCTTTCAAAGAGTCTGCAGATTTTGCCGGAAAAATATCATGGCCTGACAGATACAGATATTCGATACCGCCAAAGATATGTAGATCTGATTATGAACGCAGATGTAAAAGACACTTTTATCAAACGTTCAAAAGTAATCAGCGCCATTCGCCGTTATCTAAGTACGCAGGACTTCATGGAAGTTGAGACTCCTATGCTTGTATCCAACGCAGGAGGTGCAGCTGCAAGACCGTTTGAAACACATTTTAATGCATTAAACGAAGACTTGAAGCTTCGTATTTCTCTGGAGTTATATTTAAAGAGACTTATTGTGGGCGGTTTGGAGCGTGTATATGAAATAGGCAGAGTATTTCGTAACGAGGGATTAGATACCAGACACAATCCAGAGTTTACGTTGATGGAATTATATCAGGCATATACCGATTACAACGGAATGATGGACCTGACTGAGAATTTATATCGGTATGTTGCAGAAGAAGTAACCGGATCACAAGTGTTAACGTATGGCGAACAGACGATTGATCTGTCAAAACCATTTGAACGAATTACGATGATAGATGCTGTTAAAAAGTATTCTGGAGTAGATTTTAACGAAATAAGCTCAACACAAGATGCAAAGAAGATCGCCGATGAGCATCATGTAGAATATGAAGAAAGACATCAGAAAGGGGATATTCTTAGTCTTTTCTTTGAGCAGTTTGCAGAAGAACATTTAATCCAGCCTACATTTGTTATGGATCATCCAATTGAAATATCACCACTGACTAAGAAAAAACCGGATAACCCAGAATATGTGGAGCGATTTGAGTTTTTCCTGAATGGATGGGAAATGGCAAATGCCTATTCTGAGCTGAATGATCCAATTGACCAACGGGAAAGATTCGAAGCCCAGGAAAAAGCGTTTGCAGCTGGTGATGAGGAAGCAAACCATACGGATGAAGATTTTTTGAATGCGCTGAATATTGGGATGCCGCCTACCGGAGGGATAGGATTCGGGATTGACCGGATGGTTATGATTATGACGAATTCGATGGCGATTCGGGATGTGTTGTTGTTCCCGACGATGAAGTCGCTCGACAAATAAAGCCAGTGTTTATGCGGGTTTGAAGCACCTACGGTCACGCTACTGCAACAAAAGTGCAACAAATTTTAAACGAATAATACGGAATAATACTTCCATGTACGTTTATCGTTGTGCGGATACATTCTAATATTTGTACCAACAAGGACATTTTTCTAAAAGAAAATTTTAGAGAAGTGTCCTTTTTTGTTATGGTCAATCATCAAAGAATGGAGGAAGAAAGTATGAGTAGTACAGCGTTAGGAGCAGAGAAAGCGATTATTTTTATCAGTGATGCACATGAAAAATTCTACTACGAAAAATTAAAAGAGGTCAGGTATCAGGATGTATACCACAAAGCACTTGTATATTGTCTTGGTATCAGTGATGACACAAGAAGGAACATTTACAGTATCTATGATTTTAAGACAGGCTGCGTGAAAACGGAGTGCCTGCATGAAGGCTGGCAGACCAGCGGGAGCGTGAGAGTGGTCAGGATGGCGTTTAACCTTTACTGCAACGGTACGCCGAGTGTCCTTGACTATGATGATGCGGAGGAACAGGTGGACGAGTGCAGACGGTACACAGTGGAAGAACTGTTCTGCTGTGCCTATGCGCCCTATTTTTGGCAGGCGATACAGATTCGGTATCCGGAATACGCAACGTATAACCACGATCTGTACGCCATGTTCGGAGGACGGGACTGATGTTAAAGGTTAGGCTTATGGGAACGAAGAACGATATTAAGTGGTTCGGGAAGATTTTACAGAGGAACCCGAAAATCGAAGTGACGGAGTTTTCCGATATGTTCCCAAACAAAGGGACAAAGAAATATTACCGGACTTATGTGGAAGTCAGGAAAAGCAACGTAAAAGAAAACCAGTAGAAGAAAAGGAGAACCAATCATGTGTAAAATAATCGCAATCGCAAACCAGAAAGGCGGTGTGGGCAAGACCACCACCACAAGCAATTTAGGAATCGGGCTGGCAAAACAGGGAAAGAAGGTGCTTCTGATTGATGCGGACGCACAGGGCAGTCTGACCGCAAGTTTAGGCTTTACAGAGCCGGACAGTCTGGAAGTCACGCTTGCAACCATTATGGGGAACTTAATCAATGACGAGGAAATAGAGCCGGGAGAAGGTATCCTCCACCATGAGGAAGGGATAGACTTAATGCCGGGGAACATTGAGCTTTCCGGTCTGGAGGTTTCCCTTGTGAATGTGATGAGCCGGGAAACGGTGCTGAGGTCGTACATAGAGATTGTCCGGGAGAGCTACGATTATATCTTGATTGACTGTATGCCTTCCCTCGGCATGATTAC
>CAJUBQ010000011.1 GCA_910584595.1 uncultured Eubacterium sp. | reverse complement strand
TTAGATGGCGTATTTTGACATCTTAGATTTTCTTTTCGTTTTACTCAAAGACCTCTCCGCAGTGGATGCCGCCGTAATCGCACCTGTTCCCATCCCCGTCGGTATAAAAGAAATTGTATCTGCCGCTTTCATTGTCATAAAATAATGTACCCTGTTTCATAAAACAGTCCTCCTCTAAATTTATTCTCATATAATAAGGAGTCTCTTTCCCCCTGTTTCCTTGAAATTTTTCACACATTTTTCTGTTCTTTATCCGCTATTTCCATACTCGCCATCCATTTTATCAGCCGAAAACCCTATGGAGATTTCTTCTATACCAGCCTCCATGATGATCTCGACATTTTCCGCAATCGTGCCCAGTATGATCCTTTCGAGCTGTTCCGCTGTCTGGAAAAACAGGAAAGCTTCAAATTCATTTCTTGGTGCCAACACATAAAAAATATTACTCTTATTGGTGTCAAACGCCACATCCGCATTCCACTCCTTAAAATAATCCCGGTACTTTTCCATGACCTGCGAACACTGCCAGCACAACATCCGTGATGAGTTGCCCCACCAGCTCCGTTACTACCAGCAGGTCGCCTTCCCGCAGAATGTTATCCACCAGAAAGCGGTACACTGGGCGCTCAAACTGCCTCCCCGGTTCTTTCTCCACATAAATGTCGCGCTCGTCAATGCCCTCCTCGTCCCGCAGGATATGTATCTGCCGGTCAAGGTTCTGCTCCCGTGTGGATACCCGCACATACCCAAATTTCTTTGCAGCCATGACAGACCTCCCTTCCATAAAAATCCGTGTCGCAAAAAGTATTCCGCATCCCTGCGACATCGCAAAATCCAAAATGGACTTTTTGCGACAGAAAAAAATGTGACACGGCAGGGATTTTATAAATATCTTGCAAACAAAGACCGTCCGTGGAAATATCAGGATCTGGCCGACGCCATGCGGGAAATTGTGGCGGAAGATGAATGCAATGACACTTATGGGAGAATCCGCATGTATCAGGCGCTTTTGTTGAAACAGCCGGAAGGCATCCACATACCCGGAGAGCGGACGGTTTACCGCGTCATGGAGGAAATCGGGCTCAGCCACCGCCCGAAGCACAGGCCAAACGGGATCACAAAAGCTGACCGTGAGGCGCGCAAATCCGATGACCTGCTGAAACGGGACTTTACGTCCGAAGAACCATTAAAAAAATGCATAACGGACATAACCGAACTCAAAGCAAAGGACGGGAAACTCTACGTGTCTGCCATATTTGACTGTTTTGACGCCGCAGTCCTGGGACTGGCAATGGACACGAACATGAAAGCGGCTCTGTGCAGACAGACGCTTGAGAACGCTGTCCGCTCCTATCCGGCACTCCGGGAAGCCGTGATCCATTCAGACCGCGGGGCGCAGTACACCAGCAGAACCTATCGTGAAGCTGTCCATAAATACGGAATTCTTCAAAGCATGAACAGTGCAGGAGGACGATGCCATGACAATGCACGATGCGAGAGCATGTGGGCGCGGATGAAGGAGGAACTCCTCTACGGACGTTATCATACTGAGGAAATGAACATAGGGGAACTGAAAACCCTTATCTGGAGATACTTCATCAGTTATTGGAACAACAGGAGGATATGCTCCGCGAATGATGGGCTCCCTCCTATGGTCAAACGACAGAGATATTATAAATCTCTGGATGCTATAGCTTAGGTATGAATATCCTTGTAAAAAAAGTGTCAACCAATATTGACAATATCAGTTGCTTGTGGTGGTGGTCTTGCCCACTCCGCCTTTCTGGTTTGTGATTGCGATTATTTTACACATGATAATTCTCCTTTGCTTTCTACTGGTTTTCTTTTACGTTGCTTTTCCTGACTTCCACATAAGTCCTGTAATATTTCTTTGTCCCTTTGTTTGGGAACATATCGGAAAACTCCGTCACCTCGATTTTCGGGTTACGCTGTAAAATCTTCCCGAACCACTTAATATCGTTCTTTGTTCCCATAAGCCTGACTTTTAACATCAATCCCGTCCTCCAAGCATGGCGTACAACTTGTGGTTATATGTTACATATTCCGGATAACGAATTTGTACCGTCTGCACTTGTCCACCTGTTCCTCCGCATCATCGTAATCAAAGACACTTGGCGTACCATTGCAGTAAAGGTTAAACGCCATCCTGACTACTTTTAAGCTCCCGCTGGTCTGCCAGCCTTCATGCAGGCACTCCGTTTTTACGTTACCTGTCTTAAAATCATAAATACTTTTGATATTTCTTCTTGTGTCATCGCTGATACCAAGACAATATACAAGTGCCTTGTGGTATACGTCCTGATACCTGACCTCTTTCAATTTTTCGTAGTAGAATTTTTCATGTGCATCGCTGATAAAAATAATCGCTTTCTCTGCTCCTAACGCTGTACTACTCATGTTCATTTCCTCCATTTCTTATTTTGTTTTTTGACCATAACAAAAGGACACTTCCCTAAAATTTTCTTTTAGAAAAATGTCCTTATCGTACAAAATATTAACTTGAACTGACACGAGTTTAATTTAAAATCGTTTATTTTGTCGTACTCTTGTCGTACCATACTGTCTTTAAGTCCGCAAACCCTTGATTTTACTGGTCTTTTCCGCCAAGCGTTTTCATTATCGGGACGATTTAGGACATATTGATATAGTCTACTTAAATGCCCCAATCTTTCTTATATCATCTTTTTTCGCATTTCGCTACATCTAATTTTCCGTATTTATCAGTACCGTTATGATGTAAATGATGTGGAATTTGATGTAGATGATGTAAATGCTTCTGATACAATAAGAGAAGTCCTGACATATTCAGTCTTAGTCTTTAATCATTATAATGTCCACGGCAGGACAAAATCTCTAATACACCGTTTTCAACCCGATAGACAAATCTATTGGTTTCATCAATCCGCCTGCTCCAAAAACCACTCAACTCACCTTTCAGCGGTTCAGGCTTTCCAATTCCTTCAAACGGACTTCTTTCCGTATCTTTTAAAAGTGCATTGATTCGTTTTAGTGTTTTTTTATCCTGCGACTGCCAATATAGGTAATCCTCCCATGCTTCTTCAAACCAGATTTTTTTCATTCGCCATCCTCCAAAAGAGGCTCATGCTCTACTCCCTTGCCGGAATCAAGTGCTGCAATTCCCCGCCGCAAATGCGCCATATTGCTCTCAGAATAGAACGGATCTGCTGTAATCTCAAAAGGAATTCTGTGTTCACGGCTTACTTTTTTTGCAAAAATAGTAAATGCGGTAGTCATGGATAATCCCATGTCATCACACACCTGCTCCATGTTCTTTTTAAGTTCTGCATCCATACGGAAATTTACATTTACTGCCTGTGCCATTTATATCACGCTCCTTCCTAAGATTATTATATACGTTTGTAATGAAAAAATCAATCTTTTTCATTACAAAATGCAAAATTCTAACCTTCCCATTACGAAAACATCAGGACTATATTATATTGCTTTTCCATAACTCATAAAGTTCATTTACTGTGGTGTACCGGGCTTCGGCCTTAATGCCGTCGCTCTTATCTTTTTCAATCTGTGCCTCCTTAGCACGAAGATCATCCAAAGACCTTGCATATACATAACGCCGTTTATGATTTGTGTCCATCCAAGAATATTGATAAGTGCCATCATTTCGCTGGAATTCTCCAACACGAAGCACAACTCTTGATTTGTCTTTTCGTTTTTCTTTCGCCATAGCTGAACCTCCTTAAATTCTGTCCCTGTCCTTAATGTATCTGTCAAGTTTTTCCCGAACAATAAAGACCTGATTGCCAAGCGGCATTACAAACGGGCATTTCTTTTGCCGTGATAATTGCCTGAGCTTCGTTATCCCGATACCGGAATATGCTGCCGCCTCCTCAATAGAAAGACATTTTTTCTCCCATATCGGTTTGTCAGCGCTTCTTGCTTCCAATATTTTTTTATATCTGATTACCTCATCATCCATTCTGATACCTCCCTCACGGGGCGGCGCATGGTTTCAGCTTTTATTTTTTTCTGCTATAACCTATCATGCTTACTACCATTGAAACTATAAAGAGGACAATTACTGCAATCCCTGCCACAACAGCATAAGAGAGTATGGAACTTGTCATAACAGAAAATCCAGCCCCGTCTTCAAAATACTTAACAAAATAGAACATAGGAATAACTGTAATAAGCCCCATTGTCTGCGCAGAACGGAAACCAAACCAATAGGTTAATGGCAGACAGATTCCAGTCCATAATAACGGAACAATCAGAGATGCAGCAACAGACATGATGATGAGAATAAAGAAATCAAAATCGATACAATAGATTTTTATGACCTGACAGATAATGTTTCTGACTGGTCAGAGAACCTGGAATGTTTTCGGGAGGAATTTGAAGATTGCGAAACTCCCCTCCGAGAAGAAATCTATAAGAACTTGTTCCCAATCGGATATATGGACGGCTGGTATTGTTTAGATTTAAGCCAATCAGACGGCAAGGACTGTCCGGTTGTTTTTTTGAAATATGGAGGTTTTTGGGATTATTATTGTGACTCAGATGGAATTTTACACGGTAAGTGTGTTGCTTCCAATTTTCGCACATTTTTGGAATGGTACTTTTGTGGTTCTTTGGAACCGGAATATGAGAAGATAAACCATGTAACTGTAAACTATGAGTTTTATAGTTTGTGACATGATCAGCATTTTATTTCGGAAGAAAAATAATTCAATTCCAGTTTGTCATACTGGAAAATCGGGATTTAGGAGGATGATACGTATGGAAGAAACGATAGCTAAAATAGTAAACATGCTGAATGAGAGAAAGTACACCTTAGAGGATATCAAAGAATTGGAAAAAGGGGAATTGCCCCATCTTGCCGAACCCACTGTGAAGAAAGTAGTGGATTTGCTTGCAGAAAGAAAGTACAGTGAAGTCTTTGAGATTGTTGAGATGGCCTCATGGCCAGTTGACCCTAATACGGAAGAAATGTCAACATGGTCAGTTGAGGATTTACAGGAAGCGGTGGATGGTTTTCTGGAACTGAATGAACTGCCGTATATGGATAAATTTGGTGTTCCCTGTGATTTTCATCCACAGTATGAGTATCATCAGCTTTCTTGCATTTTATATAGGGATGGCAGGGGATTTTCTGCTGATTATGCTTTGACTACGGATGGTGAATTAAATGACCTGACTTTGCAGATGGAGTTTTTATTTACGGATGCAAACACGATGAACCCCATATTTTTGGATGTTCATGTGATGTAATATGCAGGTTGTATTGTAACTGGCTTAATGTCAGAATGACAACTTCCAGTTTATTCTGGAAGCCGGAGAGCAGGAACCCCGGCTTCTTTTTCGTGTACGGACAAAAAGAAAACCCTTCCCCCGGAAAGAGAGAAGGGCATTTGCCATTATTCTGTTACCGCCGGTATCTCCCCGACAAAGTTATAAATGATTTTGATTTCCTGAAACTTCTCCCCGTCAACCTTTTTCACCTCCCCCACCAGAATCCGGCTGATAAGGCGGTTTAAGATACCCTCGTCCAGTTCCTGTACCGTGGCGTACTGCCGGATTTCCCGGATAAAGGTACGGACATCACTTTCCTGCTCATTGGAGTGGCGCAGGGAGAGTGTCAATTCCTTCAACTGTTTCTGGTTTTCCTCCTGTTCCCGTTCCATCGCCGCCGTCAGCTTCACAAACCGCTGCTCTGACAGTATTCCCTTTGCCTTGTCGGTATACAGGTTCAAAAACATATCATCAATCTCCCGGTTCCTTGCTTCCACTTTATGGCTGGTGCAGGAGTTCTTCCCCAGCCGGTTATACGTCTGGCAGATATAATACGCCTTGTCTATCGGCTCCCGTTCCTCGCCGGTAAAGCGGTTCTTCCCGGTTCTGCCTACCTTCTCATAGCGTACCTGCATGGACTTCCCGCAGGTGGCGCAGTAGATAATGCCGTGGAACAGGTTATAGAAGGGGCAGGCGTTCCCCTCCATGATGGGAGGGCGGCGGTCAATCAGTTCCTGCACCTTCTCCCAGTCCTCCGGGCTTACGGTGGCTTCATGGCAGCCCTCAAGGACTTCCCATTCCTCACGGGGAATGATGTCAATCCATAAGACAGAGAGTTATACACACTGCCCACAATGCCGGCTGCGGCGGAATCCCACTCTTTCCTTCCTATCTATTTATAAAATCAGAAAAATTTCTTGCAGACAAGACCGTTTTCATGTAAGATAATCTACAAATCCGCAAAAAATAGGAGTGCCGAAGCACCCCCATTTCCTAAACCCTCTTGCAAAATTCGCAGTGTTGGTTTATAATCATCTTAGAACCCGAAGGATATTGGAACGTCCGACGGTTGTACAATCGGAAACTTATAATGCGTTAAAAATCAACGGATTACAGGCTATCCTCTATTGCAGTAGAGGATAGCCTTTTCCGTTACTTGCGGTTGTTTCTGTTGTCTAAGTATGTTAATGCTGCGAAAATGACCAACAGCAGTGTAAGTATCTCAAGTGTGTTCATACCGACCTCCTTTCCGTTTCCAGAAAGGACAACCGCAGACTATCCCTACTCGCTCTAATCTGACTAAGAGAATTATAGCACGTTATGTCGAATAATGCTATAAAAGATTTGCGTTAATCACTCCGCCGCTTCCAATGCCACCTCTGCAAATTCCGCATCGCTCATGGTTTCCAGTTTCCCTAAAACCTGCCCCTCAAACACACACATCAAATTGATTTCTTCCACTGTAAATTTATCCATCGCTTATATCTCCCTCTCTGATTTTTTCTCTGTTCCCTTTTCAGGGACTTCCTTATCTGACTTATCCCTCTGCTCGATGACCGCTTTTTTCTCCGCCAGTTTTTCCTTTATGGAAATTCTGCCTGCTTGCTTTTCTTCTTTTGGCTTCTCATTGTTCAGGACGTTATCAATCATGTTATAGTTACATTCTTCCAGTTCCTCAATCTTTGCAAGCGGCTTGTATTCCGCCAGCTTATCTAACAGCTCCTTCGCCTTCCTTGCGGTCTGTACGCCCTCACTGTCATCAAGCTCCGTCCCTTTCCCGAAAATATCCGTCATGCCTTCCCGGATACTGTCTGAAATGAGCGCATTGAGGAAGTCATTCAGATACCCGGTATTCCCGTTCCTGATGTCCTCTGTGATGTTCGCTATCTGCGCTTCCCTGTCCTCCACTGTCTGATTGTACTGAACAGTGTCGTAGTTGTAGGAAAGCTGGTCTATCTCCGCAGCAAGGAAAGCCGCCTGCCACTTCTCCAGAGAACCCCTGACCTCTATATCCGGCAGCTTGTCGATCAGCTCCGCAATGACCTCCACCGCCTTCGGATTGTCCGTAATATCCGGCACATAGTCCAGAATCTCCAAATCCGCAACTCTGCCCGAAACAATATCCATCTGCGTGTCCTCATAGCTTTCTGTCCCCTCTGTATGGATATTGATGCCGATGCTTGGGATACCGTTCATCCTCCCGCTGGATATTGGAATCCACCATGATAATTGTAGCTTCATCATCGGTGTAATTACGGACAATCACAGGCATCTCCGTCTTTCCGGCAAGCTCCGAGCCACGTTTGCGGCGGTGTCCGGCTATGATTTCATAGCCGCCGCCCGCCCTCGGTCTTGCAATCCCCGGCACAAGCACCCCGTACTGCCGGATACTCTCTGTTGTTTCCTCCATCTTCTCATCGTCCTCCACCCGGAAAGGGTGGTCTTTGAATGTATAAAGCTCTGCCAGCGGCGCATTGATAATCTGCTCCGCCCCGCTTCCCTGTGCGGCACTCCCGCCAAACAAATCATCAAATTTTTCCAGCGTAATCTTTGCTGCGCTCCCCGATTTAGTGTTACTGCCCATCTGCAAGCACCTCCTTTGTCAGAGAATCATAGGCTGACGCCACTTTTCCCTTTGGATCATGCTTATAAATGCTGATGCCCTCCGCTGAAATCTCCGCCGCCCGGACGGAAATGGGAATAACATTGGCAAATATCCTCACCCGGCTTCCATAGGCTTCCTTCAGCATGGAGCTGATGTCCTTTGCGTAGTTCGTCCGGCTGTCCACCATTGTAAGCAGAATCCCCTCTATTTCCAGTTTCGGGTTAATCTGCCGCTTTACTTTACCGACCGTCTTGATAAGCTGCTGCAAGCCTTTGACGGGCAGGTATGCCGCCTGTACGGGTATCAATATGCTGTCGGCGCTGGCAAAGGCGTTTATGTTAATCATGCCGAGGGAAGGCATACAGTCAATTAAGATGTAATCGTAGTTCTCCCTGACAATCTCTATGTATGACCGGAGTACCGTTTCCCGGCTCATGGCATTCACAAGGGAAACTTCCAGACCGGAAAGCTCAATGTTCCCCGGCATTAAGTCTATCCCTTCCTCATGGTGGAGGATACCTTCTCCCGGCTCTATTTCCTCGTCATTGATTAAGTTCCCCATAATGGTTGCAAGCGTGACTTCCAGACTGTCCGGCTCTGTAAAGCCTAAACTTGCGGTCAGACTGCCCTGTGCGTCCGCATCAATCAGAAGCACCTTCTTTCCCTGTTTTGCCAGCCCGATTCCTAAATTGCTTGTGGTAGTAGTCTTGCCGACTCCGCCTTTCTGGTTTGCGATTGCGATTACTCTACACATGATAAATTCTCCTCTGCTTTCTACTGTTTTTCTTTTACATTACTTTTTTTTATTTCCACATAAGCCCTGTAAAATTTCTTAGTTCCTTTGTTTGTATATAAGTCTGAAAATTCTGTTACTTCAATTTTAGAATTTCTCTGTAAAATCTTTCCAAACCATTTAATATCATTCTTTGTTCCCATCAATCTGACTTTTAACATCAATCCTGTCCTCCAAATAAGGCATACAATTCCCGGTTGTAAGTTGCGTACTCCGGATAACGAATCTGTATTGCCTGCCAAAAATATGGTGCATAGGCACAGCAGAATAACTCCTCCACCGTATACTGTCTGCACTCGTTTATTTGTTCTTCTGCATCTTCATAATCGGAGACACTTGGTGTCCCATTGCAGTAAAGGTTAAATGCCATCCTTACCACTTTCACACTTCCGCTGGTCTGCCATCCTTCATGCAGGCATTCTGTTTTTACACATCCTGTCTTAAAATCATAAATCTGATAAATATTTCTTCTTGTATCATCGCTTATACCAAGACAATAGCAAAGTGCCTTGTGGTACACATCCTGATACCTTACCTCTTTTAATTTTTCATAGTAGAATTTTTCATGTGCTTCGCTGATAAATATAATATTTTGGTTTTTTGGAGCTTTTGCTCCTAACGCTGTACTACTCATGTTTTTTCCTCCATTTCTTATTTTATTTTGCTGACCATAACAAAAAAGGACACTTTCCTAAAATTTTCTTTTAGAAAAATGTCCTTATAGTACAAAATATTAAATTGGATTTATGAGTACAACTATTCATTAACGCTCATTACTCTTCATTATGCGTTGTAAATTTGTTGTAAATTTGTTGTAGTTCACAACTTCGAGTACCGCAAACCCTTGATTTTACTGGCTTTATTTATCCAATGACTTCATCGTGGGGAAAAGTTTTCCACCCAACTTACATGCCATCATATCGGTTCAAATCCTTTCATTTCCTTGCTTCCCCATTCTTCACAATGCTTCGTATTACATCAGGGAAAAAAGAAAATTGTTGTCAAACTGTTGTCTTCGCAGAAAGTTTGTTGTCAGCTTCTCACGCTGAGAACCCTTCCTAAAAGATGTCCAATTTTGATAAGTTTTCAAAAGATTCTTGCTTCTTTTGATCAGTGGCCTCGGCATAGATATCCATCGTCGTTTCGATATTCCGATGGCCCATAATTGCCTGAATCACTTTTAAATTTGTTTCATGCTCACAGAGTCTTGTACAAAAGGTATGCCTCAAGTGATGACAGGAGAAATCTGGAAGAATAATCGGCTCTCGCCGCTCACGCTTAGCATTGATAACCTCTTCCGCATTATACCCACTGATAATTCGCTTGATAGTACGATTCACAGCCTGCGGATTTAAAACTGAGCCAAAACGATTGACAAATACAAAACCAGTCATTCCATCAATCTCGGTCTCGTTGAATCCTGTTTCTTCCTGCTCCTCGTGCTCCATGTGAAAAGCATCACGTACAATATCAAGCATAGGGATCGTTCTGATACCGGCCTCCGTTTTCGGCTTTGATATCCGCAGAACAGACTTTCTCGATTCTCCAACTGGGTAATAAACCAGACTGTGATTAATACTCAGAATCCGATTATCAAAATCAAGATCATCCCATCGAAGTCCCAGTGCTTCTCCAATTCGGCAGCCAGTTCCAAGCAAAACCGTAAATAACGGCCACCAATGATAATACACTGGGTGATTGGAAATATACTCCATAAATGCTCTTTGCTGCTCTCTCGTTAAAGCATGTCTCACGCCTCTTGTCTTATCTGCCTTCTTGCTGACTTCCTTCATAACTCCGTCTGACGGATTTTTCCGAATGATTTCATCTCGAACCGCCAATTGGAATGTCGGATGAAGCAGGGTATGAACTGAGTCCAGCGTCCCTAACGATAACTTTTCCTTTTTAAGCAAGTAGCAGTAAAACTGGAGTACGTCCGAATACTTAATGTCTGCGATTTTCTTCTTACCGAAAGTATGTCTGACAAAGCGATTATACATGTAATCGTAATTGCTGCGTGTAGTCGCCCGCAAATCATACTTCGTAGAGATATACCGATCATAGGTATCATTTATGGTGGCCTTACCTGCAACATACAGATCCAAACCATCCAATTGATCCTTCATCAGCTGCTTTTCTTTTTCTCGAAGCGTTGCCAAATCCTGCGCGTATATGGACCTACGCCTGCCCAATGGATCCGTATAGGTGTACATATACCGCTTGTCTGATGCCCTCTGTACTTCTCCTTTCCTGAGTGCTCTTCCCCGCTCATCTTTCCGTGTCTTTGCCATGTCTGTTACCTCCTTCAATAATGAAGAAGGGACTCACAGCACTTATTTTTGCTTGGACAAATACTCTTCCAAACTTCGCAGGGCAACCTCTGTCTTTGTCATCTTGTGTTCAGCAGCATACCTGGTCAACTCATCATAGGTTTTGTCTGATAACCGAACCGTAATGGATTTACGCTTTGCGTTGTCCACCTTCGGTCTACCCATTTTCGTCATACCGCTACCTCCACATGTATTTTATTATACTTATTGTAAGACAGAAAGTCAAGCCCTAAAGCACATAAAGTCCCTTTATGTAAAAAAGCCATAAAGCACCACCCACTTCAAAATTCTCGGAATGACTCCAAAAACTTTTCAAAAATTTCGCAATTAACTAAAGCAATACCATCAATCTTATAGACAGCCTTTGCCTCCTTTGCGAGTTCCTGAAACTTTGTCAGTCCAAGGCTGTATTTCTCCGCTCCTTCTTTGTAGCGCACAAACTTTTTTGCATACTGCTTCGTCTGCTCTACATCTTTCCTTTTGTAGCCCATAATCAGCCTCCTTACTATAAAAAATAATTTATTTCAAAATAACCGCCTCCTTCTCCGTCTGTGGCTGCAGATCCATAGATATCTCATCTCCCCGCCTGCCTTATGGCCGGGCCGCGAATTACGGAAGTATCATTATCCCCGGCCGGATCATTGCGTTATACGGGTGCCGCCCGTATATCAGTGCTCATGGTTTTGCTCGCCACACAAACGGATAGCCGCTTCTCGGTTCGGGAACGTAGAGTTGGAAGCTATGAAGTTGTCAAGGTGCCATGGCATGGGGATGCCTTTACCTATAAAAAGCCTCATCATCTCTCAAATCTCGAACAGAATTTATAAAAACATGAAAACGGCCTCAGAAAAACCTGAGACCGTCTTCGCCTAAATGACAAATTTTGAAATATTGAGCGCGATATGTATCAATAGATACTGTCTTAAATCTTCATCTATCTGACCGTCAATTTTACTATGTTTATCAATTAACGGTGCATACAGCAAAAATAGTTGCTCCAGAGCCTCATGACTGCCGGAAACTGCCGCCTGAAGCATCTTTTCAAATTCTATGCGATTCAAAATTTATCACCGTCCTTTGTCAATGCTATGCGCAGCTTCTTCAATGCCTGATAACGCTGGTCGTAAACATGCTGCGGAGAACAATTTAATAGCCGGGCAATTTCCTCCGGTTTTCGCTCCTCCACAAACAGCATTGTCAGTATCTCCTGCCGTTTTATTGGCAGTTTTGCAAACGCCTCTGCCAACCGTTCCTCTTCAAAATCAAAAGCAGATCCTGATATTCCACAATGTGAGGTTTGTTCAAGAACAGATAAAGCGCTCTCTGGTAATTCCTCAATTGAAACTGTATCTACCTTGGGTTTCTCCCGTTCCAAATATTTGAGTCTGGCACGGTAAACTGTAGTTTCCAGCCAAACTGTAAATCTGGCTCGCAGCTCGTCACGTTCAGACTTCTGCTGGTGGTTCATCTTTGTACCTCCTTACGGGGCACACCACCAGGGCAAAAGTCAAGGCACGCCGTGATGGCGTGCCTTAATTTTCTCGACTTGTTACCTTTTTGCAGCTGTCAATGGTTTAATCCAATGGGACCACCTCCTTGTATTCAGATAACAAAAAACGACCATACTGCACTTTCGTGTAGCATAGCCGTTCTATAAAGCGTAAACTTTTTTCTGTTTGGTTATATGCGCATTATTCATCTGTTTGACTGAATTTTTCAATGGTATTCAAAAATTCAGCCAGACCTTCGCAAGCGTATACACGCTGCTTTACCGGATACTTCTCAATACGTTCCGCAATCTCTCGCAAATAGACCTTCTCAGGTTCTGAATAATACTCTTTGAGCAATTGATCTACTGTTACTGAAAGAGCATTTGCAATCCGTACAATCATATCCAGACTTGGAATCCCTCTCGCATTTTCTATTTGGCCGATATGGCTATTCCCGCAATCACAGATCTCCGCCAAATCTTCCTGGCGCATTCCGCGCATTTGTCGGTACTTCCGAATATTCTTGCCTAAAATAACATAGTCCATGGTTTTACATTCTCCTTACATTTCTATTTTATATAATCTGACAATGGAATTGAAGAACTTGATATTCCAATATACGCACTATAAGTGGAATATCAACTCATTTACATGGACTTTTTTAATTTTCAAGCGTTAAAAAGCCATTGTTGAACCTATTAAATGCACTGTCGGTCTATGAAAACATATCCAGGTTGTCCAACATCTGTGCAATGTCTGCCTCCAGAGTATCTGTCTTACTCTCCTCTGAAAAAGCCATCTGGGGTTCGTCACGGCGAACCGCTGCAAGTCTTTCCTCAACAATGCGCCGTATGATTTCCTCAATTCCATCTCGATTATAGCCAGGTGTTAGCTTGACTTCTATTTTACAATGTGCATCCTGTAAATTCGGGTTAGAATCAAGATAATCATTCAAGGCTGCAACAACAACCGCACTTTTCCTGTTTCCCAGCCTTTCGAGCAACTCTCCAGCCCTTACCTGTTCCTCTGAATCTGCGCTAAATTGAAGCGAGAAGCGGTATTTTCCATCCTTTTTCATTATATTGTCCCTCCGTCCCTTATCCAAGTGGACGAAGAGAAAGCGTTTTCCTGCCCAACATTTCATATCCCAGCGCATTCGCATTCGGAGATTCCACAAAATCCGCCTTTGCTACCAGAGGCGAATTTATCAGGAAAGGCCTTAAAAGTATACTTCCCCCTCCGATAAAAACTGCCGGATTAGAACGCAAATCCACTTGCAATTCTCTAAGCTGGTTCAGAATATCCTGTGCATGTAACTTCGTCGCTTCACGAATTGTCTCCTTGACATCCTCCGGCAGAATGGTATTCTCGCACTGAAGCACTGCACTAATATGCTCATCTTCGATACGCATATCATGAAGCGCACCAACCTTTCGTATGATTTCATTGTTCATAGTAATAATACCAGTTTCCAGGCTCCGGCAAAACTGCAAATCTGGTTTTCCATTCTTCAAGAGCAGCACATCGGTGGTATAACCACCAATATCAACGATAAACATACGAACCGTATGAACCACCAGACTGCTCTGGGGAATAACAGCGGCATATGCCTGCGGGAACACCATAACACGGTCTATCTTAATGCTGTATGGCCTGTCACCATAAACAAATTTGATAATTCCGTCTCTTTTGAAATAATTGGCGAATCTGTCTTTTAAAGCACCAAAATGCTCAGGTGGTAGTCCAACAGCCAGCTGAACCTGTTCGACCGGCGTATAATTGCCTCCATTCTCCAGCTCTTTGGCGATTGCAAATAATGTCAGGATGAAATAACGGTCATCCTGGGTTTTGTCCCTCATATAACTCAGACGGCGTCCACTCAAAGTCCAGTATTTTCCTCCATACTCCAAAATCTCATCTGTCATGGGCGGCTTAACCGTGTGCTCAGAAAGCCCGGAAATGAAAGAATGGTTTGTAGTCTTAATGGCGTAGTTGCCGTGGTCGATTGCGATTAACATATGTATACCTCCTGCAAAAATTATTCTTATATTTATCATTACACGATTCGCCATGCGCATTTACAACTTTTATACGCATTCGATTCAAAAAACGCGCGAAAAAAGGGTGAAGCATTTTTGCTCCACCCCAGTTTTAATGCCTCTTTTGAAAACAATATTCCCAGATATAATCATCCAGTCCCTTATAGCGTGGATCCCACAGGTAAGTACCGAACTGAAATCCCATATTGCCAAGAAGACTGAGAAGATTGTTGTAACCGTTTTGTACATGGTAGTTGGTCGCAAAATCCATATCAAAAGCAGTCTTAATCTCTGCAACCCCTTCTGCACGTAAATCGCTAAGGGTTGTTTCAAGCTGTGTCAGAGAATTAACACCAGGAACCGCCAGCACTGTCAGACCAGTCAGTGCATGAATCACGTCAGCTTTCATAGGACCTTCTGTCAGCACCAGCATAGGCCTAACCGGGCCTGCAAGATGTGTCCACCCTTCTGCAGGGCAACCATCCGGTCGCTCCGTACTGGATACCCAGCGAAATTTTCTCTTTTTCACTTTATCTCTGCGTATCTGAAGTCCCTGAATCCTTCCTTGCCGATCCCTCATTGGAATTAAGATACCGCGCTCTTCATGAATAAAAGTCCATGTACCGCTTTCATTCCTATAAAAACCAGGAACCCCAGCTAAGTACATCCCTTCAGATTGAAGTTTATCGGCAATCGCTGTCATACCGACCACAGGTGTTGTTCTATATCCAAGCCGAATAATATCATCCTCCGTCAGCCCTCTGCCAAGCAGGTTCTCTTTATGGTCTGCCGCCAGCGTCAGCTTATCAAGTAGCGCACTGTATGTGGCATGACGGGTATCAACATCCGTTATTGGGCATTCAGGCTTTGCCTGCGGCTGTATCCTCTTTTGGGGTTTAGGCCGGTGATCAGGCATTCCCAGTTTCTCAACCAGAGCTTTTCGCACTTTGTCACGCGGAACTCCGGTATATAAGGAATACAGATCAAATATACCACCATATATTCCGCACCGCGGACAGCGATACACTTCTTTTTTCAAATTGATGTTCAAATGCTTTTTCCGTGGGTTTTCGTCACAGCAGGGACACTGCACATAATAGGAGCTTCTTCCAGACGGCGGCATCGGGATTCCCAGCAACGAAACAACATCGCTCATATGAAATATTTCCATGCTGCCTCCTTTCCTTTTTCAAATTTGCGGGGAACAGCACGCTGTCCCCCGCTTCTTCTCATTGCTGTTTTCCTTATAACCCACAGTTTTCCTTAAATGACGCAACCCCTGTAGGATCGTATTCCGCCAGCTTTTCCAGATCAAATGCCACCGCCGCATATCTGCCGTATCCAGATTTCACGGTATATGGCATCACCTTTCCCAGCTTGTTCTCCCTGATAAACCTTAACAGGTCTTTGCTGATATCTCCGTTAATAAATGCTTCGTTATCCTCCAGATCATAGGCCGGTAGGTTGACCGTCATATCTGCAAAGGGTTCCGGACCATCTTCTCCGTAATTGATCATACCGATGTGCAGCCGCCCGCCATAAGCATATTGATTGACATGCAGCGAGACCATTTCATCTCCAAACTCCCATTTGAAACGAAGCTTTTTTGTTTTTTTACACATTTTTTGTCCTCCTTTTCGTCTTGTTCCCGGTTAGGGGATGACTGCATGAATCCCCTGGTCTTTAGCGCCTGTTATGCAATTGTCTGTTGAAGGGAAAATTCACAAATCAGCTTCGCGGCAGCTTTAATTTCCTCGCCGCCAGTGAATTTCGTTGCCACCCATTTAATTGCACCAGGATCCAGCGATAATACCTCGCCAAGCGTTTTCCCGCTGAATTTTGAGATTGGGCAAGGCACATTCATTGCCTGTGCCAGCTTTTCTTCTGGAGTCAGTTCCTTTTGCACCGGTTCATTTACAGTGTATTCCTCTTGTGCCGGTTCCGGTTTTGGTTCTGACACCTCGTGTTTTTCTGCTGATTCTGTTTGAGGTTGAGCGGCGGAGATTCCCAGCTCATCCACAGCAGAAGGCTCAAAATCTTCACCTGCCATAGAAAACTGAAGTCCAAAGCCTGCATTTCGTAGAGCAATTCCAACAGCAGCAGTCTGTGCCCATTCCCGTGGTGAAACCGAAGGTTTCTCCTCACAATATCCTCTGGATGCCGTCGCTTCTGCCAGATAACAGTCTGCTGCATCCTTATAGTTTGGATACACGCGGGCTGTTGCCACAAAGCAATCCTTTGCAGAATTCACCTGTACCGCAATGCGTCCTTCCGGATATTTCAGACGGAACCACGCCATCTGAATCATGACCGGTAGGCGCTTACGCACCTCTCCGGTTCCCAAATCTGTATAATCCACAGCAAACGGCGTAGGATCAAATCCATCCACCTGATGAATAGTTTCGATTTTGGCGAGCATTGCCGCCTTCTCATTCGAGTTATTCTGACTCATTATTATAGCCTCCTTATAAATTGATATATGTGTTCCGATACTGCATCCAAACCGGCAGAATCGTATGAACATATTGACTGATGCTTGTTTTGTACTGCTCCTGTGTCCCTGCCTTAAAGCTGGAAAACCGCTTTCTGCCGTCCTGTACAACACGCTCAAAAGAACTGAGTGCTGTTTCACGACGCTTCTGGCCTTCTGCATCGGCTTTTAATCCGAATCGTCTTTCATTTAAGGTAAAACGTACATACGCATCTACCATTTGAAAGTGATAGCCCATGACCTTTGTATCCATTGTGATTGGCGCGGACTTACAAAAAGACTGAAATGTTTCCAAGACGCAAATGCGGTAATTCAGTTCCTGCATAATCAGCAAATCTTCCGGCGGAAGACTGTTCTCGGCAATCTGGGACCTGATAGAATTCTGTTTCTCAAGATATTGATCTAATATTGTAGCCATAGCTGCTCCTTTCTTCAAGCAAGCCCCTGCAGCCGCTTAGCGAGGCAGGTGCCGCGTTTTTCTGTGTCAGTTCTTTTGATTGAAATACAAAGCGCCCTTTTTTCCCCGACAATGGTTACACGCTCTTTTCCTCGTGTAATTGCCGTATAGATAAGAGGCCTTGTCAGCATGATGGAATGGGCGCACTGCAGATTGATGATGACGGACTGGTACTCCGATCCCTGCGATTTATGGATAGTAGAGGCATAACCTAAATCCAACATATCCAATCCACTGGAATCGTACTCTTTCATGCGCCCGTCACCAAAGTCCACATGAACTGTAGTGTCATCGCCAATGCGGATAATTTTTCTGATATAGCCGATATCGCCGTTATTGACATCATCATGGTTTTTGATCTGCATGACCTTATCCCCACACCGAAATTTTCGATTTCCGAAAACAACCTCCGGTTTCTGTGCATCCGGCGGGTTCACCTTCTCACGCAAGTGCTCATTCAGCGCATTGACTCCGGTTTCCGTCTTTTGCCGGTATGGCGTAAGCAGCGCCACGTTATCGACCCCATATTTCTCAGTTTCCCGCAGATAGAGATCGACAATGAGTTTGGCAGAATCAGAGAGTCTGGGAGAATTGATAAACTGAAAGTCGTCCCCATACTCCAGACCCACATTCCCATGGCGGATCAGCTTCGCATTTGTCGCGATGCGGCTTCCCGCATTCTGACGAAATACCTTGTCCAACCGCACAACTGGGATACATCCGCTGGCAATCATCTCACTGAGCACTGCGCCGGGCCCCACCGAGGGTAGCTGATCTGCATCGCCAATCAGCACCATCTGTGCGCCATATTTCACTGCATCAAACAGATATCCGGCCAGATAAACATCCAGCATGGAAATCTCATCTACCACAATCAGATCTGCAGTAAGCGCTTCGGGTCCATCATAGTCTCCGTCCTCATCCGCCATCAGCCCAAGGGCTTTATGAACGGTTGAAGCCGGAACCCCGGTTGCCTGCTCCATCCTCCTTGCTGCCCTACCCGTAGGAGCACAACAGCAGATTTCACTTTTGGGATTGTTTTTTTGATAAATATCTAAAATGGCACGTTGTATCAAAGTCTTTCCTGTTCCAGGTCCACCAGTGATAATGGAAAGTCCCTGCGTCAGAGCCATCTTTACCGCTTCGCGCTGCTCCGGTGCAAACTTCATTTTCAGCTTCTGCTCCTCTGCATCTATGGCGGCATCCAAATCCCCATAGCTGTGCATCTTCCGGTGCTTCATCTGCTGATGAATGGCGGAGGCAAGTTGTTCTTCCACATGTACAGTTTTTGCCCTATACACATTGCCCTGATACGACACCAACTGTCCGCTGAAAACCAGCCTTGCGGCGCGATTCGCCACCATTTCTGAAGTCAGTGCAGGCGTATCCAGAATTTTTAGACAAGCTTTCACAAACTCATGTTTCTCCATACAGAGATGCCCTTTAGCTTCCGCATCCGCCAGCGTATACAGGAGTCCTTCATCCACACGCTCAGTCGATAGCTGGTCAAACCCCATGCTCATAGCAATATGGTCTGCCGTCTTGAAGCCAATCCCGGCCATGTCGCAGAGCTGGTAGGGATGGTTTTTTACAATATCCATCGTCTTTTCCCCATACTCTTTGTATAGGCGTACCGCTCGGTTCGGCGTAATGCCATGCGGTGACAGAAATGCCACCACATCCCGGGCGCCACGATTAACCAGATAAGAATCATAGATTTTTTTCAGTTTTATCTCACTGATACCTGGTATGGCAAGAAGCCTTTCCGGTTCTTTATCCAGTACCTCCAGTGACTGCTGGCCAAAAACTGCGTAAATTTTCTCCGCTATCTTGGGACCAATCCCTTTAATCTGCCCGGAAGAAAGATAGGCAATGATGCCTTCCTTCGTCGGTATTACCACTTCGTTGTAACTCTCCACTTCAAACTGGACGCCAAATTTGGGATTTTTACTCCAATGCCCAAGCATGTCGTAGCGCAGATTGCTTGATGTAGGTAAGCAATATCCCACTGCTTTCACCTGCGTAACCGTGTTCCCTGTGCTATCTTTGATCTTTTCACATGGATGGTAGAGTGCAATCATATAACTGCTGGCATCAACAGCCGTAATACTCTGTGGATATATGAGCCTATCAAATTCACATAGCAAAATTTTTACTCCTTTCTCTGAGTCGTGTTATAGATACAAAAAACTCCCGAATCGTATCCAAAGATACAACGGGAGTTTTTTGTGAAGCTGCAGCCAGTTGGTCTTTCATCGGAACATCTCCGCATTTTCAAGATATGACAAAGGAGCGGAGATACCCATCAAGAAATTCTCCCTGTCCAGGCGAACTTTCCGCTTATCGCAGTCACGCTTTGTCAGTTCCTTTTGTACTTCCAGGTATACACCCTCATCAAAAGCAATCATCGGTATCTTCAGGCGGATTGCATGGGCAATTTCCCCACGCATCCCACTGCTGATCCGGTTACCGCATATCAGCAGGATATCGCTGCCTTTCAGCAGTTCCAGACCGAACTGAAGGGCAAGCGCTCTATCAGATGGAATATTGTCGCAAAGGATCATCGGGAGGTACGCATGTGGCGCACTTGCGTTCATACGCATCTTTTTCATGGCATAGAACATATACGCCCTTGTCGCCTGCATGTTCTGTGCAATCCCTTCATTCGTGTCTGCACTGAGCGGCGAGCAGATATACGCCCTTTTTTTGCACCTGTCATATGGCAGGAACTGATAAATCAACTCCTGCTCCCAACCTTCATAATAAATGTTTTCCATTATGGTCTCCTTTCTAAATTGGCTGGACCGACACCTTTACCTTGCGGCTTTCCGATGCTTTTAGAACATCAGTATAAATTGCCGGGTATTTTTCCTTCAAGGCTTTGGAATCGGGCCTGCGGGTTGTTTTTGTCACAAAATCAATCAGAAGCTTATCGCTGGTCGTCTCCAAGACGCCATGCTCATGCTCCTTCATGACTTCGGCAATTCGCACACTATGTGCTTCAATCTCCTTTTCATATGTTTTGATTTCTCTGTTGCATTCAGAGATTTTCCCTTGAAGCATTGCAATTCTGCGCAAGGGCGATTCATACTTGCGGGAAAACTCTATTGTTGGAAGTCCCGCCTGACTTGCACCATAAATCCTTGCCAGTGACTCCAAAGCAAGCTTTGGTGCAACATCCGCCATTGTCGGGGGTTTATCATTCTCAAGGCTCCAGATCCATTCGTCCAGGCGTTCAAAGATCATATCCTCCTTCGCCTTATCACGAATAATCTCAGGCATTGCCAGATCATTGTCCGGATTATTTCCCCAAACGGCAGAAAAAGCGCCAATGTTCACATCCGCTACCGCAAGATAAAACCTCAGCTGCAGTTCATAGTAGAGCGGAATCGCTCCATCTGCCCACTCATCCGCTTTGTGATAAGTACAGCTTTTACACTCCAAAATTCCCGGTTCGTTATCGGACGCCCGTGTAAAGCGCCGGTCGAAATTGGCAAGGGCGTAAGGATGATCTGCGTGCTGATACAGATTCGTGTCTTCTGTAACGGTATTGCCTGTCTTTGCACCATACCAATAGGCAGCAACCGGCTCTAAAAGATGTCCCATTTGCAATTGATTGGCATTGGCTTTTTTTGCAGGCTTCATTTGCCCTTTTTTGATTTTCCACAGCTCCAGCGGAGTCGTCCATGGTGATACACCAAAAATAGCTGCAACATCGCTTCCACCCACGGTATAGGGAATATCCCCTTTGGGGCCGTGCATACGGCATTCCAGCCATCTGTCATTCGTCATACCTGCGGTATCACAAAGAACAATCGGTTTTGCCATCAGTAACTCACCGCCTTTGCAAGGTCGTAATCACTCCATCTGAATGAAAGCGCACGAGCCATATTTTCTTCTATGACCAGCATCTTACTTTCCGGCGTGTTTTCAGTCCTCAAAATAAACGGGATCTCCTGCATAGCAAGAAATACGTCATGGGCTGTCGCCGGGCCGCCTCCGTATGCCATCTCGTACATGGCGATAGCTTCGACTGCAGCCTTTTTTGGCAGACTAAGTTTTTTACATACCCTGGTCATAGCGTTTACCGGATAATCCAAATGGATCTCCAGCAGTTTCTGCAGTTTGGCAATGCTATCCCCGAATTGGGCAAACAGCTGATCCAACGCTGTATCAAAGTCGGAAACCTTGGACTGATGCCTGTGGTCAACTGCGATGCAGCCCCCGATATGGATAGAACGCTTTCCGCTCACCAGTAGGGCTGAGACCTTTGCTGAAGCCACTCCAGTATCCGAACTCATAAAACGGACACCCGGAGTCAGTTTGGAAGCCATAGCCGTTTTTCCTTGGGAATCCAGCAGCTTTGTGTACGCTCCTAGCAAATCCTCTTTTTGATCTGGCATCGTCCATGCTGCGCTTACCATCGCATGGTCACAGTAGCCGGACTCAAACTCGTTTCCTGAAAAACGGGCATCCAGCTTTGTCTTCAGAGCAGTGAGCAGCTCATCAATCGGTAGCACTGAATAATCAACAGCATCCCCGGAATGAACCGCCGCAACTTTTTCATCACGAATCAGCAAAAGTGCATCCGCTGAATAAAGACGCAGGCAGGCGTTTAACACCTCCGCCAGCACTTCACGGCTCAGTTTAGGGAGCGCCGTGCCACCGATTTTTGCCCTGTCCAAAAGGCTTTTGTAGGCTGTCATGCGCATGGGGAAGAGTTCCCCGTCAACACGCATGGCCAGGCCGAGATTGTTTGCTGTGTCATCCACAGCGTCCTGTGTGGTTCCTGACGCAAATGCCGGCAGATCAGTGCTCAGGGCAGAGCCTTTGCCCAGCGGCTGAATTTCAAGGTCACTGACCCTGGCTTTCACCCAGCGGCTGTTCTTGGACTGCTCCTTGTGATAATCCAGCATAAAGGGATAGGAACTGAATGTGGTGTAGAAACCATCCTGACATTGTTTTTGCATATTTCATGCTCCTTTCTTTTCTGGCGGGATTGCCGCCTTGATATATAACAAAAGCCAGCAATCCCGAAAGACTGCTGGCTTATGCCCAAATGAATTGGCCGGAAAACAAAAAAAGTGCCATCTGCAAAATTGCAAATGACACTTTGATAAACTCTGTTAAACTGTGTTTAGCCGTAGCCAAACTTGATACTGATGTAAATATTATAACAGATTTATTTGCAATAGTCAATCCACCAGGAGAAAAGACAGCACCGACGCTTAAATTTATATTTACTCTCCCAAGGCAAATGGAATTCTATTTTTTATACTAAATTGACAATCTATCCTTATTTTAAACAATAAAATCCCTAGGCCTTGTTTTTCTTCTTTTTGTTTTTCACCTGTTTCTTTACCACCACCTTTTCTTAACTGCTTCTATATAAACCGTATTTGTATCTTTCTCTCCATCTCTTCCTTATGTTCTTCCAGCGGTGTTTCTTTCATGGATTCCAGTAGTCGCCTGTGTTTCTGCTCCATACTCTGCTTCACTTTCTTCCATATCTTTTCCCACGTCTCCATACACTGGCTTATCATATGCCCAATCTGCAGCAGATAATAATGGTTTTTCAACGCTTGATAATTCTTGCTGTACAGATGCTCCAGGCTGTATCCATGTTTTTTCTGCGCATTGAATCCCTCATTTTCTATTTTCCATCTCATCCTTCCTCGTTCTATCAGATCGGTTACATTTTTTCTTGTGACTGGCAAATCCGTCAGGAACCAGAATTCTTTCCGCTTTGTTTGTATTTCCCCTTTTTTCTTCCCCTTTTTGCATATATGCTCCCTGCTTTCCACATATTCCGCCAAGTTTAACTTATATCCTTTATAATCAATATCTGTTACATAATCATACCAGTTTTTCCCTGTCGCCCAAATCCCTTCCTGGTAATTCTTTTCCAATCTTTTCAGTTTCCTGTATTCCCCTGCAATGCTTGGGATACTCCCTTCTTTATATCGTACAATATACCGCCAGTTTTTTCTCCTGCATCTTTCAAAGAAGCCTTCACATGCGTACAAACTATCCCCGCACAGGCAGATGGGCAGCCTTGGAAATGCTTTTTTCAGCTTTTCCATCAAACGCCAGCAGGCTTTCCTTTCACAGTCCTGTTTCGTCATCTCTTTTCCATCTTCATTATCTACAAATTCCGTCTGGATACTTATCAGGATTTTCGGATGCAGCACCAGTTTCGCCTCCAACACATAATAATAGTTCTCCTGGTATTCTCTTTCCGTCCCTCTGTTATGCGTCCGGTGCAGGCTCTTCCCGTCCAATTCCCCCTGGGTACTGTAAAGCTGTGTCCCGTCTATGATAACCTGCCAGTATTTTCCCCTCACGCGCATACCTTCAAATGCCCGGCTTTTCAGTAACCTGCGGCAAAGACAATGAATGACGTCCTGTAGTTTATCCGGCTCCAATCGTTCCAGATACCGGTTGATGGTTTCCCAATAAGGCAATTCCTCCACAGCAGGCTCTTCTTTACATAACATCCAGATATTTTTTACCATTATCTCCGAATTGAATTCTTCGCTTGTCTTACGCATGCTGTTGATGTAAAATAGAGAAGAAAGAATACGGGTCATAAGAAGTATCACACCAGGGTATGTGATATAACTCTGATGCCGGGGATCTGGGATTTGTTTTAATAATGGCAAAAGTTCTGGGAAACAGTGCCTGATCAGCTTAGCTAATTCACAGGCAAGGCGAAACTGTTCCAGGTGTTCTCTGGCTTCTTTTCTTCTGATTTCTATTCTTGCTTCATTGTAAAACCTCCTCTCTTTTATGGGTGTGCGAAAAAATAGTTTTGTGGTTAATTCTATTATCTCGTATTTTCCCATAAAATGGGAGGTTTTTTTACGAAAAATTTTTTAAGCGTCAAAGCTGGAGAAAAGAGCATTCTTACTGCAAATGTTTACTCCGAGCGCTTATTTCTGTAAGTTCGGTTAATCTGAAACATACACATAAAAACAACGCCAAACACGCTGCCGCCTATAAAACTAAGGATACCTATCAACCATCCCATACTATATACCTCCTTTTTGATATAAAAAAGAGATGCTGATAATCAACATCTCCGGGTTACAATATTCTTTTTATTTCAAAACTTTATGAATTGATAAATCAGAATTTGTCATCCTAAAACAAATGGCTCGATATATTCTCTTATAAACTGAACCCTATCAAATACCAAAGGTTTGAAAGTTGCCGTAACGGATATAACGATATTTTTTTCGGTATTAACATATATTACATTTCCGCTATCGCCGATTGCAGAATATATTTTCTTTTCACTATCTATAATCCACCACAAAAATCCATATTGCATAAATCCAAATTTTTCATCAGTAGTTAAATATGGTGTTGTTATCTTTTCAATCCATTCAGAAGATACAATTCTTTTGTTATCATACATTCCTTTATCAAGGCACATTTGTCCTATTTTCGCCATATCTTCTGCTGATAAACACAAGCCAAAACCCGAAGTAACTGTTCCTTTGTTATCACAAAACCAACCGTTTTCTTTAGGTTCTTTTGAAGTTACAAAGCCAATATGTTCCTCTTTGTTTTTTACTGTGTAAAGATGTCTGTTCTTTATTCCAAGGGGCTTAAATAAATATTTATTGGCAAATTCCAATGTTGGCATATTGCTTACTTTGGTTATTATTGTACTCAATATATGTATACCGAGTGTTGAATACTTAAACTCACCTATAATATCGCTTTTACCGCCGAGCAAATCAAGAACTGCCTTTGTCCAATCCTCACTCATACATACTTTTGTCCAAGGCTCCGACTTGAATTTATACGGTGCGGTCATCGTAAGCAAATGATATAAAGTAATATCGTGTATGGTCTTTTCTCCTCTTTTAATCACATAGTCAGGGAAAAAGTCCAATACTTTTTGATGAATACTTTTAATCATACCTTTGTCAATAGCAATTCCTATAAGTATGGCTATAATGCTTTTTGTTACCGAAGCAATATGAACATTATCATCTTGTTTGAAATCATTCCAAGTATCACTATAAATAATGTTGCTATCTTTGACTGCAACCACTTGGCATATATTAGGCTGTTGCTCTCCTATAACACGATGTAATTCTTCTTTATTCATTTAATTACACCTCACTTTCAAATTCCGATTTCTATTATAAGTGTTTCAAAAAAAATTTAATCTTTTCTTACTTGATATCACAAATCAAGAATCTTTGCAATTTCGTCCACTGTATCAAGAACTTCATTGAATTTCAAATCTCCAATGTATTTGTTGTCCGCAGCATAATTATCCCACAGAAGATATAACTGCGGCTCTTCACGGATATCCTTCAAAATATCTCTCCAGTCCATGATATCATCAACCGAATCTCTTTTCTCCGCAGTATGAATAACTGCTGCTCTCAGAACCTCCATCTGAACCACATCTTTACGGCTGCGGTAAAGAGTATGTAAATCATAATAATCCCTTGCCCTTGTAGTTCCAATGTTTCTGCGGATAATCGTTTCATATTTTTCCGCAAGCACTGTCTCAAGCGTATATGCCATGACCGAAACCGTTTTCTCCTCAAACACAAACGGGAAATCATAACGAATGGCTGCAGGCGTAATAATATCTCCGGTAGTAATGTCTATCTTCATTGGGCTGTCAATCTTCCCGTATTTTGCACGCAGATGAACCCGGAAATTATTGTACGCATCATCCTCGCGGATTGGTTCAATTTTCTGAAATTCAAAAGAAATTCCGTCTCCCACATCCATTGCGATAATCTCTTTGACTGCAGAAACGATCTCGTCCTCTTCCATCTGAATACCACGCGCCGTTGTGTCCATATCCATAGTAGTGCGTTCACCAATACCGATCATTGATGATATCAAGAGTCCGCCCTTCAAAATAAAATTGTCCCGAAAGGATGAAGCTGCCAAACGATCAATGATTCTTTCAAATAAAAACATCTGCAGCACTTCCTGTGCACGAAGATTTTTCTTCGCTGCCATGCTGCGAATGGCTCCTTTTAGTTGTTCCGGTGTCTTCATTATAAAACCTCCATATATGTTCTTATCTTATCTTCAATTCCAAATACCTTGCCATATTTCAGCAATTTTCGGTTATTTGGATTTGTCTTAAAATAGTCCTTAATTGCCTGCGTAAAAAGCTGGAGCTCAATTTGATCCTTATCCCGGATCACATCACAAATACAGCGCTCCCTGTCATACAGCTTTACCATCCCGCCTTGAGGGGATTTTGTTTCTGTTATTCCAAGATCGTAAACTTCCGTCTGTACATAATGACAACGTAAATTTGGATTATCACGCCTTAACCTGCTGATGTTCGTTCCGCGAGGCAGCGTTATATCCAAGATGTTCGGCGCCCTGTCCGACATCCCCCAAAAGAACAGTGCGGTGCCATAGGAATATATTATCTTTGCGCTTTGTGCCTGAAGAAGCGCAAACTCATCAGTAAATTCATCGGTCAAAGTATATAACCCTTTTCGCACCGGATCTAATTTTCCCATATCAACATACTTTTTCAACATCGGTCTGCTGATTCCAGCCGCCTCAATATCAGAAGTCTTAACAAACCCATTGCTTTTTTCTGCAATTGTTTGAATTTTAGTCCAAATCGTGTCCGTATCAATGCACCTCCTTGGTTCCATTTACATCCGCACTCCACATTATACACTATTGAAGTGCGAATGTAAATAGAACCCTCGGAGATTAGTATATCCAAATTGAAAACAGTTATACAAAAAGGGATGCCGCCGAAATGACATCCCCAAGAAAAAAATCAGAATCTACTCGTACTTTACTGTTTTAAACCCTCCGATTGAGGTAAACAGTTCGATAAAAGTCTCGTTAATATTCGCCATATAAAGATTCTCATACAGGAACCTTATTACTTCTGGATTTGATATTTCCATGACAGTACGCTCTTGTTTATTAATAAGAAAATATTGCTTGGTCTCACCATTGATAAAAAATTGTTGCTGAGTGCCCTCCCAGCGATCCAGCATATAATTGAACGAATTTATATCAGCATTTTTGCCCCAATCATATACCCAACATTCTTCACCATTTCTGATAATTTTTCTGTACGTGTCCGGATTATAATAAACAGACATATTTCGCCTCCTGTTCATAAGTATATTTGTATTATAGCAAAAAGGCCATCCTTCTTCTACATATAGTTAAAGCAACTGAGGGATGCCTATAAAAGACATCCCCCAGACGCAGATACTATGCTGCGCTTCTGTTCAACGACCACATTCCCCTGCCATCATGAAAGAAGTATGTAGGATTGATCTGAAGCGTTTGGCGGATTTTTTCTTTCCACCACTTATTTGCCTGTGCTTTTTTGTGCGGCTCTATTTTCTCATAGAGAAACGTGAGCGTCACCGGCTCGCTGCACTGTTCCAAAACGGCAGCAACCACATCACGCCATGTCGCTCCCGGCATATCCCGGATATCGACCTCCGTTTTCTTTGCCATGATAATCGGAACCAAAAGCGGTGAATCCTTTCGGACAATCATCACATACTCATGTAAGATCGGTATGAATTTCCCGCTATACTGGATCTGGTCTGAAAAGCAGTTATGCTGGGCCTTGATAATGATATTCTCCAAAGACCCCGGTTTGACGATCTCGGAAAGCATACTGTACAGCACGCCTTTCTTCTTGATATCGCCCATCAGCACCGCCATCCTGCCGCCTTTTTCAAGGGCAGAAAACTGCTTCATCATGGCGTAATTCATTTTTTCCACAAAGCCTGCCCAGTCCGGTATGCGTGACAGGTCATACTGCCTCGGGTCATAGCCGTAGCTCTTCTGGACATCCGCCGCTTTGTACATGACATCCGAATAGGTCACGATATCCCAGTATGGAGGGTGCCAGAATATAAACTCCGGGCGCTCCGGGATCTCGCAGTTCATGATGTCAAAACCGCTGTGCAGGTCATAGAGATGACTGCCAATACCCAGCTTGTCCGCCGCCGCTTTGGTCGTCCCGCTTCCGCACATATAATCGCAGATTTCTGCCGGCTGGAAGAACTCCAGAAGGTCCTCGATCAGTCTGGGGGAACAGTTCCCCCGGTAACGGTTGTTGCCGCCTTCGCCACGCTCCGGATAGGAGACGATGCTGGTCAGCGGCCTTGTATCGCTTTTATAAGGCATAACGCCACCTCCTAACCTCCATTCTCAACAGACTGGTAATCTATTTCTATCGCCTCATCTGTCAAAATGGAAACATATTTTCGGAAAAGCCCTGCGACGGCCTCCTCCGTCATGAGCTGTCTGTGTTTTCCCATGTTCCAGGGATAATCCGGCACATAGAGCAGATAATCCGTGCCGTCATGGCTGTCGCACGCCACAAGATCAATGTCCTCTGCCTCAAGGATCACTTCTTTTAAGATGGTTGCCAGGCCAAGCATATAGTCCTGGTCGAACTCCAGATAATCCTCGTAGGCCGGCTCCGATATCTCACACTCATCCAGCCATGCCTGTATTTTCTTTTGGTACTCCGGTGCCAGGGAAATCAGCTTCTGCAGGCGTTCCACAGACTCATCCGTAATATCGGAAACGCAGATCCCATAGCCGTAAGTATGCCATTCTGAGTAACTCATACTGCACCTCCTAATGGCACGTCATCATGCCAGTTGTTTTTCGCACTGCGGAACAACTCCAAGAGCTGCACCACAGTCATGTCAACATTGGAAACATTTTCGGTAGCCTCAAACCCATCTGCACTTAATTCAAACCAGCAATGGTCCACCTCCTCGTCAAACCTGTCAAAGCGTTTTTCAGGAAGCCCCACCTGCCGGGGAATGAAATATTCCCCACAGTCCAGACAGGATATGACTTCTGCGATTTGCACTTCGCTTATCTCGCCAATAACCACACAGGAATTTGGCATCTTGTAGTTGTCTGCATCCCGGTAGAGATAGTTAATCCTTGTATTCATAGTCTTTATGTCTCCTTTTTCAGATACTCACTCACAAACTCATGTGCAACCTCTGAAACGCTCTCCCAGTAAGATTCCCAGTAAGAATCGTTTTTGCCCAGCTTGTTCTGGAGCCTTTCCGGGAAACGGGGATCCTGGACCATGCGGTTATATTGCTCATCGGTCAGCTGATCCAATTCATCCCAGTCTGACACCTGTGATACAAAATCTTCAAGCTGGCAGGACGCCTGGTAAAGCCATCCCATCTCCCTGACAAACCGATTGGAAACGCAGAACTGCTGAGAGACGATTGCGATATGGTAATGGCTCTCGCAGTATTCGCCGTCAATGTAACATTCATAGAGGGAGTCCGTGGAATGCTCCTTGAACTTCTCATCATCCACCCATTGCGGAATACAGCCGCTTTCCTGCTCCTCTTTCAGTTTCTGGACCAGTATGCGTTTCGCATCATTGAAGTCCGTATAGACCTCGGAAGAATTTCCCTGTTCGCCGTCAACCGCCCAATCTTCCAAAAGAATATAAATCCTTGGATGCTGGCGACACTCTTTCAGGTCATCAAGCGGCTCCACCATAGACGGAGCCATGATGACAAGATCCAGGATGATGTCGTCAATGGTCTTTTTCTGGTCATACAGTTCAGAGAAAACCTCTTCCAGCTTTTTTACTTCACAGGGCAGTGCAGGAACTTCAAAAGAGCAATATATATCCGGCGTTTCATTTTCCGTTTCCTTATCCTCTCCATCACGGATTTCCGTAATCGTCCCATACAGACCCTCATACTCGCTTTCCGGCGTTCCCACGATGGGAGCGCCGATTACATAAGTTGTGCCGTCGTATTCAAACTCAGCACCGATTCGATTGATAATCATTTTTTGATACCTCCTTTATTCTGAAACTTTTATTGCAAACAGACAGCGTGGATCATAGCGCATTTGGGTGGCCGCCTTTTTGCAGGCTTCCTCCTCGCTTTCCGCCTTTATGACTGCGATAAATGGGGTCGGCTCCATATCGTGCCATCTGCCTTCGTTATCTGTGCCGCACATATCAATATCCGTCAATTCTTCATCTGTCAGACCGACAATATCAAACATTTCTGAGTCACGAACCCATACAGAGTCCATACAAATAACATATGTATTCATCTGAATCCTCCTCACATATGATAATCTACGGCAACCAGTACCGTATCCTCATCCACATCATCAATGTAGCCATCTATGCAGCTGCGCCAGTCTACTGGAACATATTTTTCAGATTCTGCATCCAGCACACTGTCATCTTTGCTCAGCCACTGGTCCTCATCCACGATGTCATGCGAGCCTACCGGATACTTCCAGCTGCCCGGAATCCCATATTCCTCCAGGTATTCCTCCAAGGTAGAGCCCTTGCGGTAAACCAGTTCGCCCCAGTGCATAACTCCGTCCGGGACAATCTCTCCATGGAAATCCGGATCCGTCTTTCCTGCCAGGAACATCTGTTCAAGCTTATGGAACCGCTCTGCGGCTTTCTGGTTTCGCCAGTCCCGCATGGCATCCCACGCAATGTCCTTTTTCCTGGCAGCGCATACCCACCGGTATCCTTCCGGCGCCTCTGATTTCCGGTCCGAGTTGCACCAGCTTCGCTCACCGATAGAATACTCAGTGCAGTCGTCCTTTACCAGGAACATCTCCGGCCATCGCCCGCCAATGGAATACCAATCCCATATGGCGTTTGGATTATAATAATATCCATAGCCTTGATGCTTTTCATCAAAAGAAAAGCCACACCTTTCTTCTGCATATTTCTCAAAACTCTTATAGAGCTTTTTGCGGGGATAATTAGGCAGAGCCACCATTCGTTTTGCTTTCTTTGTACGCTTTTCATGATGAAGCGATCCTGCATCCCTTTGGAACACTTTTCCGTCACGGACAACAAATCTGCCCCAGAGTGGATCGCCATACTGCTCCACAACTGTTCCTTGAGGCAGCTTTATGCAATCAACCGCATCCTCATATTCCTCGCGCAGTTTTTCTGTCCGATCTTCAAATTCCAGATATTCCGGATCCTCCAGCGACTCACAATAAGGATACATCAGCTCAGAAACGCCGTCATTCACTGCACGGGAGAACGATGACTGAAGATTTTGACATCTCCCAATCGCAAAATCCAGCATAAAATTCTTTGTTTCAATTTGCTTCTGAAGCTCCAATTCCTTCAGCGCCTCTGCAATCTGGTTGTCCAATTCCTTGTCTTCCTGTATCTGAGAGATTTCTAAAGCTGCTAATGTTAAAAAGTGCATAATTACCTTCCTTTCTGAATAACAGGCGGGCAGCTGTAGAAATCCAGCTGCCCGTCGTCTTTTTTATGATTTGATATTGTTATACCCTCACATGCCGCTTCACAACAGCGGTTAGTTTTATGGGCAGTTGGTTTAAATCCGAGATATCCAGGAATGAGTCTCCGTAGATTCTCTCAATGTTTTGCTTGTCATCTCCGATTGCCGCAGCGACAAACAAAATACCTTTACGCTGATACTCCTGCTTGATGCCGCGAAGGTCCTCCTCAGCTGCGGAACCTCCATACCCACTGTCAGCAGGCTGTCCGTCAGAAACCAGTATGAGGATTTTTACTGCTTCTGGCCGCTTAGACAGCTGCTCCGCAACAAAACGGAGTGCCGCCCCGTCACGGTTACTGCCTCTGGCCGCAATATCCATCATGCGGTATTTATCATCATGATCAAAGCCATCAAATTCCGCATAGGAATACAATGCTACTGTATTTCCGACATCGGTATAATCAGTGGAATGGCCATAGACCATAACCGGGATATCCAGGCTCTGGCAGAAATCATACAGAATGATAGCTGAAGCTCTGGCATAAGTACAGCGGTCACAGGAACACATGGACCCTGACTCATCCAGAAGCAGGCCGACTGCCAGTTCCGGGATCTCATTGGGCAGATTGTTCTTATAAAACACCTTGCCGTCATTCCTGCACAGTGCGTGAGCATCCAGACGGCGGCCCATGATAAGCCCGGTCTGTTTACCGCCTCTCCGATTTTCCTTGAGCTGCTTGAGCAAACTCTTCTGCAGCTGGCGGGAAATATTCAGCAAAGGTCCTGAAATAGCATCGTACTGTTCCATAAGCTCCTCATCCACAGAGGCAATCCGGTTGATTCGGATAGGTACTCCTTCATGGATATTCCCATAGGAAATGTTCTGAGCGACATCGTTAAGCTCCTGAATCCTTTCATTCTCCAGTTGCTCACAGGCCGCCTTTTCTGCCATCTTATCCAGAAGACGTTCAATATCGGCAGCCGCACTGTCGTAATGCTCCCGCTCATAATCTTCGTTTTTTTCCACGGAACCACCAACAGGTTCTGAAAGTGATTCTGACTGGTGATAAGGAATACGTCCCTGCTCAGTATCTGAAGTTTCTTGTTTCCCTGAACCGGAACTGCCACCATCTATCGGGGCAGCGTCTTCGTCTGTAGAATTATCGCTTCCCCCAGACTCAGATGGATTTTCTTCCGTTTCAGAGTCAGTCTGGGAGCTGTCTGTTTCCTCAGAGTCATCTTCACTGTCGGCATCTGCATGGGTCTGTGCCCGTTTGCCGGCCGTCGCAGATTCTTCTGACCCGCCAGAGGCTTCCGGCACCGGTGTACTACTTCCTTCACCCATTTCGGAACCACCGGCAATTGCACCCAACACTTCCGACAAGGTTTCTGCAAGACTGGCGGAGCCGCCGGAGGCTACTGCCTCTTCCTGACGCTTTTTGCATTCTTCACAAAAAGATTCGATATAGTCCCAGCACCTTACCAGCACCATATTGACAACATTCAACCGGTCTTTTCCGGACCTGCTCAGTAAAGCGCTGTCAATATCGGTAATCAAACCAAACACCGCCTGAATTCTTTCATCGCTGAGCGGTTCGTCCCCGTATTTGATTTCACCAAACTTAGCATACGAGAGCATGATCTGAAGAATGCTTTCAAAAATATGCTTTCCTTCATCTTCACTCTCAATCATCTGCGTCACCGTTTCGATATGCTCAAAATGCTGCTCCCGCAGCTTTTCAAGACCGTACCCCAATGTGCCTGGAAAATTGTTCAGCATCCTGTTTTCGATATACCCATCCTCAATTACATTGGAGATATGATGGGCAATCATCTGCACCATCTCCAGATTTTTCGGATCAGTTTTCACATAATTCCAGAATGCTTTCTCGTTCCGTGCATCCGCCGTTGTCTTCAGGTCTGGTGGATAGGGATACCAACGACCGCTTCCTAAATAGTTGGTATGTGTCTGTGCTGCCAGAAAGTCTGTATAAAGGACATGTCCCAGTTCGTGTGCAAACAAACCGCACACAATCTGGTAACGGTTTTCTCGCCCTTTTACCTTTGTAACCAGAGAATTTCCAGTATTGATGCGCACAAACATATTGTCCGTTGACGCCACATGCTTTTCTCTCGGTTTCCAATACAGATTGACACGAACCCGGCGGTTATAGCGATACCGCCTTGTCTGTGCCGCCGCCAGATCTTCAAAATGTCCCGCCAAAAGACGGGACGAGAAGAATTGTCGGTCTGAAATTTTACTGCGCTGCTCATTGAGCCGCTGTTTTACTAACTTGTGATTCACCCTCGCCATACAGGGTTGACCTCCTTTCTACTACATTTATGCGGTTGCTTTCTTCCGCTTCTTTGTGAAAATCGGTTCCAGAACTGCACTGACCAGTGCCTCACGGTCTACTTCATCCGTGGTCGCCTTGCTGATGATCGTATATAGCGCCGACTCATATACATCGCCGGTAATCTCACTGCTTACGATCCAGTCGATCAGACTGCGCATACCATATGAACCGTCTGTAATACTGTTTTTTCGGCAATACTCCGACAGATCATTGACCACCTGCACCATCTGGGAAATCTGGTACTCATCTGTTGCACCTGTAACTGACATGGCACGCTGCACCATAACTTCAGGCGTCGGCAGCTCCACGTCCCGCACCAGACTCATTCTGTCGATAACGGACTGGTTCATGCCTCGGCACCCTTCGTATTCAATGTTGGTTGTTACTACTACGACTGCATCCGGATGACGCTTGATGATTTCACCGGTAGGGAGGGTGATTGTTCCGGTCTGCTCCAGCAGGGAGTTTAGTCCCACCAGAACACCAGGCTGAACAATCGTGGAAGGTTCCTGAATCTCGATGACATATCCGTTCTTCAGAGCTTTGATAAAGTCTGTCTCTGTGTAGGTATAAGTCTGACCGCCGCCCTTGGAATTTTCATCCCGTCTGGACAGAGCACGTACCTTCTCTGTTACACGATCCAGCACAATGCTCATGCAATCCTGAGATGTGGCAGCCGCATTCTCTACGCCCGTCAGTGCCTGATATACCCCCGCCGGATCGTAGTCCATATCATCCAAATCGGGAAGGTTCATCATTTTAGACACGTTGGCATAATTGATTCCGCCCATACTCGCCAAAATTGCTTTCTCATGGTCAAGCTGTGCATCACCGGTAGAACCCGAATCGGAATCCGGGAATATCTGACCGATGAAGTCAAATATTTCTGTTCCTGCCGAGCAAGTGTATGCCATATACGGAAGCCCCAGTCCTGCGGCAATCGCCTTTGCGCTCATGGTCTTTCCGGTTCCGGCCGGCCCTCTAAGGAGAAAATTCCTCATCTGTGTCGGTTTCCCGGTGGTTGCCTGAGCATGTTTACAGATATCAACGACCTCCTGTGGAATGATGTACCATTCCGGAAGCACCGGTATCAGCTGTTTTTCCTGACTGCTCATAGTCCTTGGGTGCAGTTCGTACTTGCCGACAAAATCCGTGTGTTCCACAATGGCATCTGCGCTCTTCACAATAACCCTCGCTGTTTTTGCAAAAATCGTAAATTCCCCCGCAATCACATGGGTAGGCTCAAAAGCGCCGGAATCCAGCTGCACCTGAGATACACGCATCAGATTTCCGGCCTTGTCCACACTCACCTTGACGGCTGCTGAACAGGAGGTATCTTTGATACGTCTGTAGGCGTTGTCACATAGCATTGCCATGTACTCCGTAGCCGAGCGTAAATCCGAAAATCCATGACTGAACTGATCGCGGTACAATTCAAAATTATCACTGAATTCCTCGTCATTCATAAGTACCGGAAACAGCGCCATCATAACGGCAGCTCCATCACGCCCTGATGCGTTCAGCACATAGTTTTCAAAAGTTTCCGTGTTCTTGTCATACACGCTTGCCATTAACGAACCGGAGTTGCTGTCATATACTACCAGATGATACTCATCAGGCCCCATGGACGATTTGTATTCAGCAACTGTCCTGTGGTCGATGACCCCGACAGCTCCTTCGGCACTGCCATCCATGCAGCGGCAAACTGCATGTACCGCTTTTATGACTGTTGAACACAAAGTTGCATTTGTCCCATCTCCATATTTCGATGATACTGACACCTTTTTGTTCGTCAGTGTATCAAACGGTTCCGGTAAGGGACGGCTGTAATTAAAGATGTTGTTCATGTATGCACTCATACGTTATTTCCTTTCTGCATTTGACTGCGTAAGATTAATTTTGATTCCCTCAGATACACACTGAACATCCGTAAGCCCGGCTCTTATCAGTTCCCGGCAGATATCTGCCCAACTCTCCCGGACCGGAAGTTCTTCTGCGAGCAAAATCAATTCTGAGAGATTTTCCCCAATTGCTTCATTGCATCTGGCATTCAGCTCAAAAATATGAGCATCTGCCCACTCAAAAGCCAGCAGTTCGTAATTTTGTACCTCTGGTTCTTCTTCAGGTTCCGGGGCATTATCCTCCGGCTCCAAAACCGCATTCTCCTCAACCTGTGGATTGTACTCAATTCCAACCACCTGCAGATTTCGGATCACAACCTTGGCACGCCGATAACCACCGGCACGATTGAGTAAAATAAAAACCTCCTGACTTTCCTGAATAAGTTTTTCTGCATTCGGTGCCTCCCAGACCCATCTTGCTTCCGGATACTCAGATAGCACCAGCTCTGTAACCCGTCTGAGGATGACTGAATATGCAAGCACCTGTACATCTTTCTCGGTCGTTTCTTTTACCGGTTCTGGTAAAAGAGGAAGTGGTACAATTACTTCAATCTTTCTGGATGAAAGAAAAAGCAGTCTTATCACCGCTGCAAAAATACCGAGAATAATCAATAACAGGATGGGCCATAGCCGGCATATAAAAGTAAGCAAAGCCAGCATACCCAACAGTACCAGCGCCTCATATGCCATGTGCCTTTTTTGATCTTTCTTATTCATCACTCTGTTCCTTTCTGACTTCGTTCCTTTGGAATAAAGATATAGAGGCAGTTTACATCGCTGCAGTCAACAGCATCATGCAAAATTACTGCCGCCGCCTGCGATGAGTCAAATTGTTTTCCGGGTATTTCTCCAATATCTGCGGCTGCATGACCAAGAATGGTTCTTCTTTTGAGACCATTCGTCGCTGTCAAAACGCGGCAAAACTCTTCCCCGTCTCGGTAAACCGAAATAGCATACTGTCTGTTCAGGGAAATGCTCATCAGGATGCTATGAAGTTCTTCTTCATTCAGACATCCTTTTGTCTTGCCCTTCATTGCAGCCTTAAATTTTGTGTGTTTCTCCTCCTCAGAGAGAAGGCAAAAGGTTTCATTTGTCATAAGACACCTCCTTTGAAACGCAAAAAAGCGCACATGAGCATACAGTATCTGTAACTCATGTGCGCCTTAATACGCCCGATTCAATTGTTGCTCCAATCAATTCTCATCAAAGAATGATCCGCCGCCAAATGCTTCATACCCGGTAAAATTTCCGGATGCTTCAGCGCCTGTCGCAGGAACGGAAGCAGCATTTTGCGGAGCAGTATTCTGGGGAGCCGCATTTTGCTGTCCTGCAGCTGCCTGGTTTTCCTTGGACTTGCCTCCACCGGAAGCATACTCAATGTCATCCAGAATAATAACCATCATTTTTCTGGTTTCTTTGGTATCCTTATCTTCCCAGGAATCTTCGTCCAGCCTGCCAATCAGATTCACAAAGGAACCCTCTTTCAGCTGCATCTTCTTGATGCGCTCGCATACGCCGTTAAACGCTTTGACCGGAAGGTTGATCCAGCGGCTGTCGTTTTCAGCATGAGGATCATAGACCTTCTTGCCGATACGGAACCTCACAGAATCACCATTCTCAGAAAAGCGAAGAGCTGGCGTGTTGTCATAACCTTTGGATACGACGACTTGTGTTGCAAAAACTTTTAACATGGAAATCTCCTTTCTCGCAGGGGTTACCTGCTATAAAAAATATTTATTTCAAACCTGCTTTGCAGGCAGAAACCAAAAGAAACAAAAAAAGTGCCAACCAGCACAATTGTGCTAATTGACACTTTGAAAACTCTGAAACTCGTGATTTCTCTTTGGAAATCTTGAAACTGATATAAGCATTATAGCATATGCAGCTTCAATAGTCAATCCATCTGAAAAATCACTTAAAAATAGCTTTTTCAATCTCCGTTTTTGCGAAATCCAAAGCAATGACTGCCTTCAGCAAGTCAAATCGGTAGGTGCCGTCTTCATTTTCGTTTTCCTTGACCAACTCCTGTATTTCGTTCAAGAGCCGATTCAACATCTCCTTATCTGCTTCCATTTTAATTACCTCTCTTTTCTATTCCCAGTGCATAGTAGCTGCATATCATATAATTGCCCTCATGCTCATATACCGGGGTTTTGTCTGATAAGTATATAATAACAGTATCGCCAATAGAGAGCACCTTCATTCTTTGCCGAATAGGAATTTTCACTACGTTTCCCTCCAGTTGAACCCAGATCCCTTTGGTTCTTTTTCGGAGCCCGACCGTTTCAATTTTCTCGCAGGTTCCCTGGATGCACATATAGTTGCCAGCAAAGCTATTATAGCATAGTCGAATCCCGTTTATAAGCAGAAACCCGGACAACAGCAGGCAGGGTAAGCTAAAATAGAAATCCCGAAAACCAAGCAAGATGATAACAAACAACAGCAAGAAAACAGCACCCCCTACAATTCTTATGGCAATCTGCTTTTGTAAAGGTGCTGGCAACTCATAAAATCTCTCCTTCATCTGCTTCACCTCACAATACGATTAGTTTCTTTTTCTTCAGCAGGCCGAGCAATATCCTTATGGTTTCATCCCTGCATTCTGCGCATTCCATGATCTGCTCCAGACAATTATCTGCGATGGTATTCTTTGTGTAGATCGCCTCCACCAACGCCTGCCGGTTTTCAGCATGGAGATATCGGGGTTCAGGCCTGATCTTATGCTCTCTAAGAAAGATAATTTCTGCTACCGTCAGCCGAAGTCCGGCATTCCAAAGCCACATTAATATTTCCTTTTCTGCGCGGCTCAAAAAAATCTCTGGTTTTGCATTGATTGCCGGGCAGCAAACACACTGTGTGAGGATTCTGTATCTTGCCACATCAGTATTTTCTGCTCCCGTTTCTGCCAGACCCATTCTTGCCAAATGCTTCAGCGTCCGCTTCTCCGATTCTGTTTTAACTTCGGAAAATCCAAACCTCCCGTTCAGCCACAACACCGCCTGTTCTCCGGATAAGCTATATTCCTGACCACATCTCGCCACCTGGAGAAGATGTTCCGTGGAGTTTTCTTTTACAATCCCTTTGGACAAATAAATCATGTTCATCACCTCTTTGACCTTTCAATTACATTACACGATTGGATAAGGTGATTTACAACATTTTATTACGCTGTTTATATCAAGTACATAAGTGCAACACAAGCTCCGGCAATTAAGAGAACGCATGCCACCACCAATATAATCTTTTTAACCAGCGCCTTGTCAATCTCCTCACGCCCTCCCCCTTCATCAATGGGACGGACATCATCATAATAGCCGTCATAATCATCTTCTCTCACTGGCTCAGATGCTCCACCAGCTTTCGCAGGAACATCTGGTCTTTTTGTTTTTCCTGCATATCTTTTTTTCTTTACATGCTTCTTGCTGCTCTTTTTCTTCTCCCGCTGCGCTTCGGTAACCGGCGCTTCCTCCGGTACCGCAGAAGATAACGATTCCCCGCATTCCGTACAAAAAGATGCTGCCGGATTTGCAAGTTCTTTGCCGCAATATGGACAGTATTTCATAGTATCGAACTCCTTTCCTGAAAATAAAAAAACAAGCAGATTCCTGAGAACCCACTTGTAGACGATATAAGTATAACAGATTTTCTTTTCCATGTCATCGGCATTTCCTATGCCACTTTTGTGCCATTTTATCTGCCATACCACGCCAATGAAGTTCTTCCCTACGCAATCTCACTACATGGCTATTATCAAAGCATAAACCGCATTGGTCGCGGACAATCATAAAAAAAGCATATTTCTATCTAAACAAGATAATAAATATCCACCCTATCCAACATTATATCTTGTTTCAGTATAAAATCAATAGACGCGATAAAAAATATCTAAATAAGACAGAGAAAATGGAGATTTATGAATGGGTAGAAGCATGTTTACAATAAAAGGAAATATATGCTCTGATAAAGTAAGATTGGGCCGCGCACTGCAAAAGCCCCCGATTACACAAGAGGAGCTTGCCCAAAGGATTCAGTTTATGGGCATGGAGGATATGACGCCTCTGATCATCTCACGTATAGAGAAGAACCAGCGACATGTCTGCGATGCAGAATTGCTTATGCTGGCAAAAGCCTTGCATGTATCAATGGAATGGCTGGTTAGTGATACAGACGAGATAAAGATAAAATAAAATCTATTTGTGGCAAAAAAACGATGCAGAACAGGCTTTTTTAATAAGATGGCCTTTGTTGTTTTATGTCGAAAAACTTTTCCGTGCATGGCGGCGTCCTCCTGATTGCCGCCATGTCAAATTGCAAGGTGTAGGGTCGTCGTTGGGTTTTCTGCAAAAGGAAACGGCGGCTCAAATTTAGAGCTGCCGTTTCATGGGCGCGTGAATAGGGCTGCTGTACGACGGCTTTTTTCTTTTGCCGTCGTCCGGCAGATGAAATTTCTATTCTACTTATTTTTCTAATGTTAGAGGGATTATTTCCTTCCTCATAGACTGAGAGGCAATAAACGCATACAGGAGATAAATAAGGGTAAAAATCAGTAAAGCACTCAAAACCACAAGTGCTATCAATGCGGTTAGATTATCAAATACAGGCACATCATAAGAAGCTATAAAAAGCGTATGGCTCATTGACTTTAGTAAGCAACTACCAATGACTATTGCAGGAATAAATGGCAATGCGAAGTAAAGAAATATATGATCTCTCAACATTTTTTCAAGAACAATCACCTCGTTTCCAAGTGTTCTCATTACATTGTATTGACGCTTTATTGTTTTCACTTCCGTCAAAAGTTGAACAGCGAGTATTACAATACTAATTATGCCGATAACCAGCGACAAGTAGCACAATGGCAGAATAATTAAGATAGCTTGGCTGGTAGGTGTACTTGCTAATTTGCCCATGTAGTAATAGTTTCCTTTGTCGAGGATTTTTGTTGTGTATCCGTTTTCCCCGGAAGCAACCACATTGGAGTTCAATGGCCTAACTTGCGGAAATTCGTTTTCCAATTCAGACATATCAATCACTGTTTCGGATTGAGCAACATAGAGGCTGTACATCGCTTCCATATTTTCAATATAGTGATCCGGGACAACGATTACAAAATCTTGGCCGTTACCATATCCACCATACTGTGAGAACGCCTCGGTAAAAATATCCTTGCAAACCAGAGTGCCTTTTTCAATCTGAAAATTTGTAAATGTATCTTTCAGATATGGCAGGCAATGAATGATGTATTGTTCTTCTGACAATGGTATTTGAGGCAGGCCCAACATTGCTCGCAAATTACAATAATCACTATATTTCATAAAGGCATCGTACTGGTTTTCTGCAATAACATAGTCGTTGATTGATACGGTTTTGCTTGCCCTGTTCCAGTATTTTGTTAAGACACGATTTCTAATGTCAGTAAATTGTGTGCTTTTATCTGTATATAAGCAATAGGAATATTGGTTGTCTACATCAATGCGTTCATTCAAGAATGAGGAATATTGGCTATAATCACCGTTCTCACCTACATGAACAATCGCAAGGTCGAATGGCTGCATAACAACTGCTTTCTCCATGACCTGATAAAAAGCATTTGTCATACCAATACAAACGATGGTGCAGGTGAATAAAATTGAGATAACACCTAATGAGAAACTCATTTTGTTGGATTTTGAAAGGAACATTCGTAAGGTAACTAAACGACTTCCTTTGTATTTCCAGTTCTGAGATTTATTAAGCATTTCGTGTATGATATAAATAAATCCTCGAAAGAAGAACAACAGCCCCAACATTGCCGAAACTGCACCTGCGGTAATGCTTGCCACTGTCTGTTTTGTTCCCGCAAACAAATAGAAACTTACAATGAGCATTACCACGGAAATCAGCAAAAACATGAAGCCAGTTTTAGATTGGTGTTCACGAACACTACTGTTGTTCCGACTGTAATTCAACAGATCTATCAATTTAACCGTTTGTACTTTTCTATTCGTCTTAATCAGTGCGATTATATAGACAATGCAAAATTCGATGCAAGTCAAGCCGACTGCTGATACAGAAAGAAAAGCTAATAATGCTTCTTGAAAGTGGAATAGATTTGAAACAAAACTTTCTAATATTTTAGAAACTAAAATCCCAAAGCCAAAGCCCACAATAACAGCCATAAGGCCCAAAAAAGCATTTTCCTTAAATATCATTTTGCAAATGTCGCCTTTTTCTACACCCAATATCATATAGGTGCTAATTTCCTTGCTGCGACGCTGTAAGATGAAGTCCATCATGTAGCTGATAAACCACCCAAGTGCAAATACAACGACGGCAGAAAAAAGGGCGGCAATCACGCCAATATCACCGTTTCCGCTCTCGGCAAATAAACGAAAAAGCTGTTGCATAGTATGAGAAACAATAAGAGAATTGAACGCATACATAAGGGCAACAACGCCGATAAGGGAAAACCAAAAAATCTTATATTCACTTAACTGCCGTTTCATATTACGTTGTGAAAGACTTGCAAGCATAATTTCAATTCCCTCCCATCATGGTGAGGACATCTAAAATCTTGTTAAAGAAAGTTCTGCGAGAATCGTTGCCTTTGCGGATTTCCGTAAAAATCGTGCCGTCGCGCAAAAAGAGAATACGATTTGCATAACTCGCAGAAAAGGCGTCATGCGTTACCATTAGTATGGTTGCACCCAGCGTTTCGTTGATGCTCTGGATAGTGGATAGCAGCATCTGGGACGAATGGCTGTCCAGTGCGCCGGTGGGTTCGTCCGCCAGAATCAGCTTAGGATTGTTGATGATGGCTCTGGCGCAGGCGCACCGTTGCTTTTGGCCGCCGGATACCTGATAGGGGTATTTTTTCAGAATATCCGTGATGTTTAGTTTACTGGACATTTCTTGTACCCGCCCGTCGATCTCACCTGCGGGAACCTTGTTGATTGTCAATGCTAGAGCAATGTTCTCGGAAATGGTCAGGGTGTCCAGCAGGTTAAAGTCCTGAAATACAAAGCCCAGATTTTCCCGGCGAAACCGGGCAATCTGCTTTTCGTTTATCTCTGTCACATCAGTCCCGTCCAAATGGATATGTCCTGCGCTGACCGTATCAATAGTGGAAATGCAGTTAAGCAGGGTGGTCTTGCCGGAGCCAGACGCGCCCATAATCCCTACAAATTCCCCCTCCTGAACGGAAAAACTGATGTCTTGAATCGCTTTTGTGATGTTACCGCCATTTCCGTAATACTTCTGGATATGTTCCAGCTTCAAAACTTCTTTCATAGTATTATCACCTCTAATCCTATTGTAAAATAATATGAACGCCATTTGTATCAAGTTTTCTTACAAAGTTCTAACAGAAATGTAAGAAGTGCAGAACCATTTTAGCTCTGCACCTCATGGATCAGACAGTTAATGTGAAAAGCCAGAGAAATAGATGCGCCATGTTCAGATGATGCCGCTGTAATGCTGATACCCAGCTTGTCACAGAGGCGTTTACACAGGTATAGGCCGATCCCTGTGGACTGCTGGATCATGCGCCCGTTCTGCCCAGTAAATCCTTTTTCAAAGACGCGAGGCAGGTCAGCGAGTGAAATTCCGATTCCGTTATCCTCCACCACAAGAACCACTTGATCTCGTTGCCTACGGGCGGAAAAGCGAATAATCGGCTGCTCGGCCCGATATTTGACCGCATTGGCAATTAGTTGGTTTAGAATGAACCGCACCCATTTTTCATCAGAATAAACTGTATCCTGCATTTCCTCCACTTTCAGCCGCACCCCGCTCTGGAGCAGCAGGTATTTGTTGTCCGCAATCGCCTGATGCACCACTTGGGCCAGAGCCATTTCACGAACAGAATAATCTTTCTCAGTATGTTCGCTGCGGGCATAATAAAGCGCCTGTTCAGTAAAGCGGTTGGTCTTTTCGAGTTCCAACAGCAGTTCCTTTGTCCAGTCTGTCCGATGGTTTTCGCACAGTAGTTTCATAGCGGTAATAGGCGTTTTGATCTCGTGAATCCACTGTTCAATATATTCCTTGTATTCCTGACGTTCCTGACAAACCGTTCCAATCTGTTCCAACATAGATTTTCCGGCCATTTTCAAAAGCCGATAGTAAACCTGATCCTCTGCCTGTTCCGGCAACTCCATCACTTCGGAAACGAGATAGCGTTCCGAAAGCTGACCGGTCATGTCTAAAAGCTGTCGCATTTGTCGCTGTCGCTTCCAGTAAGTAAGGAACAGACCTGCCAACAAGATCAGCGCCCATACCGCAGAAATCAGTAGTACCACAGAAATAGGATTGCCACATACCAGCAGGAATACAGTAAGCGCAACCATGCAGATCAGGTTGGTCAGCAGGAATGGGATTCTATTTTTCCAATACTGTCTGCGGTTCATACTGTGTACCCCTGTCGATGCTTTGTTTTGATAAAATCTGTCAGACCGATACCTGTCAATTTTTCACGGATACGGTTGATGTTGACGCTTAGAGCGTTGTCATCCACATAGAGTTGATTATCCCATAAAAACTCTACTATATCTCTACGGGCACAGATTTTTCCTGCATTTTTGAATAGGTAATAAAGAATTTTCAGTTCGTTTTTGGTTAGTTCCACACTCTGTCCATCATAATCCAAGCTACTGGATTCCAAGTGTAGCACCGTAGCACCATAGACCATTTGCTCATTCTGCTGTACCGGGTATGACCGTTTGAGTAGGGATGCGATTTTTGCCAGAAGAATCGCCGTGTGATAGGGTTTTGTAATAAAGGCGTCACCGCCCAGCATGATGCTGTTGAGTTCATCCATATCTGTATTGCAGCTTGTTACAAAAATAATTGGAACATTTGAATTGCTGCGAATTTGAGAACAGATAGAAAAGCCGCTTTCATTGGGCAATTTAATATCTAATAAGACAAGGTGTGGATCTTCTGCTCTAAAAGTATCGTTCACCTTTGAAAAATCCTTTACTGAAACAGCAGTATATCCATTGCCGCGCAAAAGGATTTCCAATTCGCTTTGTATAACAGGATCATCTTCAATAATCAGTATCTTATATGGTTTCATGTTTTAATTCCTTTCCTTGTTTCGTTCGCATATCTAAGGGCTTTTCGGCGTCTTTCGGGATTAACCATACTGTCCCCATTTTTATGGCTCCGGGGATACGGGATGCAGCACAGTAATAATTTATCCATCGGGGAGTCACGCCCCATTTTTCACCTGCTTCTTTCAAAGTCATATAGTCCATAATACACCTCCAATTTATTCATTATAATTCGTTTTCTCGAAGAATACAAGGAACAGAATATGAATTATAGAATGTAGCATCACTGTAAACAGTACGCAGAACACGAGAGCTGAAATGCTCATCCTATCTACGCATTTAGAGGACAAAAAGCTCGCAGAAATCAAGGCTTTTCGGCGGTGGTCGGTGGGGTGGCAGAATGATATATCAAATACCTGCCGGAACGAGCTTTGAAATGCGTAGAATAAACCCATAGGAAAACGATGGGTATAGGGCCAACAGGCTGACATGTCCGGCGCTTTCTTAGGAGCTGTTCAGGAGGGCCCGGATTAGTTTGCTTTGTTTTCATGGTTTTGCGTTCTTATAATCAAAGAAATATGAATTATAAAGTTTAATTAACCCGCATATAACAACATTCCACGGACAAAGTATGAATTATACAATGTAAATGGGTGATGCTATATGGCGAATGTTGAAGATTGTCCCGGTTTTGAAACTTTCGGCGCGGATGTAAAAGCCGCACGGAAAGCAAAACATCTGGCGCGTAAAACGCTGGCTGAAATGGTGGGTATTGAATGGCGCTATCTTGCCAATATTGAGAATAAAGGCACGATCCCCAGCCTCCCGGTTGTGATCCAGCTTATTAAAATCTGCGGGCTTCCCGTAGAACGGTATTTCAACCCGGAAATCATGCGAGGGGACAGCGAACAGCGGCAACGGGTCAGCCACAAGCTGAAACTTTGCCCGGAACACTATTTGCCGGTTATAGCAAATCACCCTGCCGACTTACGGTTTTTTTTATTCGGCAGAGTGCCACTGCAATATAAAATTTTCTTTTTTACTTCTCTAACAAGACAGCTATCGTTAGACTATCTTCACAATACGGTTTTCCTGCTACATCGCTAAATACTTCACATATTTTAAAACCTTCTGATTTCATTTCATTGATTAGAGTTTCCTTTGTAAAATAGGTATTCCAGATATAGTAAATAGCAGCAGGATCATTTGGAGAAATGATGGATGTTTGCTCCAATGTGACACAATCTGAGTACCGAAAAGACGAGTTAAACTCAAGGTACTTTTCTTTCTTCCAAAAGCCGCCTGTCGGATATATATTCCATGTGTTCTTTTCTTCAAAACAGTTGTACTTACTCATTGAAAATACATCCAGCAAAAATTTCCCTCCGGGCCTTAGATGTGTATATACCACTTTCAATAAAGTTTTCCTATCTTCTGATGATAAAGCACCATAGTCACAGTAAATTAAAGTTGAAAAATCAAAAGTTTTGTTCAAGTTCATGTTCAAGTAGTCCTGATACAGATACTGTATATTAAGGTTTTGTTTAGCGGCAGAACTTGTCGCATAATTTATAGAGCGCTTTGAAAAATCAATCCCTGTAACCGAGTAACCAAATTGAGCAAACCTTTCAGCATATATACCAGGACCACAACCTATATCAAGGAGTTCATTAAATTCTGATGGCCGAACAATTCTTGTTATCCAGTCGGCAGATTTATTTATAAAATCTAATTTTCTACTTGCTCCATTAAACTCTGGATTTAAATGCGCTTTTAACATTTGCAACGATATATGTTCGTCATCCCAAAAGGGGATCTCCATTTTTTTGTAAAGAGATGGCTTTTCAAAAATAGTGAGTAAATTGTCATACATAACTAAGTTCTCCTTTCATGTTTGGTCAAAAGAAAAAGCCGTAGATTTTACTCTACGGCTAATCTTTCCTAAGGATAAGAAAAGTTAAGAGTAAAATAAAATCAAACCTTAGGCATGAAAAATAAACTGTTCAATCAGTTATCTTTTTACCTATTGAATTGATTTTATCTACTCTTTTCCAGTCATATCAACACCACCGATTATGTGGCATCTGATACGCCGGACTTTCATCACCTTTTTCTATTTGTTTTTATTTATTTTATCCTATCCCAAAGCCATTGTCAATAGTATCTACATAAAATTACGAAATAAAATACTCATAAAACTGAAATTCAGTTTCATTCACATAATTAAACCAGAAATGTAGAATGATATAGGGTGAAATGAAAATGAATGAACGCAAAGAAATAACACGGTTTGACTCTCACGCCCTGGGGCTTGCCTTCAAGGACGCCGCTTTTCCGCCATCAGCTCATTGATTTTGTCAAAAGACACCACCACATCCCCCGCCTCGGGCTGGGCAGGCCCGGACTGCTCCGGCTGGGGAGCGGCGGCCTGTTCGGGAGCAGGAGCCTGGGGCTGTTCCTCTGTTACCGGGCCGGGAGCCGGGGGTGTGTTCTGCTCGCCGGGGCCGGTGTTCAATTTTTCATCTGCCATTCACTATCCTCCTTTTCGTGAAAGTTGCACAATTTTGAGGGCTAAATTTCTGTAATTATTTTTTACCTCCTTTCCTCTATCCACGCAAAAAAGCCGCCCGATTTTTCATGCCGGACGGCTTTCTGCGTAATGTGATAGATCAAATATTATTTTTTTCGGTTTGTAGGCTTTGAAAAGCTTTGTATTTACAGTGTTCCTAATAAGATGCAATCATAGGAAGTGTAGCCACACTTCCGAAAACCGGCCTGACCCTGTCCCTGCGGGCCGTGGCCGGTTGCTTGTTGGGGAAAGCCCCAAACCCCTGTTCAGAAAGGATGGTGAAAACATGGCAAACCGAACACGAAACTTTGTGCTGCGTGTCCCTGTGACGCCGGAAGAACGGGCCTTGATCCAGCAGAAAATGGCCCAGCTCCACACAAAGAACTTTTCCGCCTATGCCCGGAAAATGCTTATTGACGGGTATATCGTCCACATGGACACCCGCGACATCCGGGCGCAGACCGCCGAGCTGCAAAAGATCGGCGCCAATGTCAATCAGATTGCCCGGCGTATCAACAGTACCGGGATTGTGTACGCGCAGGACATTGAGGACATCAAAGGAGCGCTGGCGAAGATATGGCAGTTACAAAGATACATCCTATCAAGTCAACGCTGAAAAAGGCGCGGCTTTTGGGGCTATGCCGTTTCTCCGTTATGGATATGTGCCAAATCTGCTTGAAGTATACAAAACTTCAAGTATAATGATATACAAGAGGTGATAAGATGTTTAGAATAGGTGAATTTTCAAAGCTAACACAAGTATCTATTCGTATGCTTCGATATTATGATGAAGTGGGGCTGTTGAAACCAGCAGAAGTCGATAAATGGACGGGACACCGAATGTACTCTGTAACTCAAATCCCCAGTCTGAACAGAATATTGTATTTGCGTGACAGTGGCTTTCTTGTTTCTGAAATTGCGCTTGCGCTTGAAATGAATGATCGTTTACTTCTTGAAACCCTTGAAAAAAAGCGATTAGAAATCGAGCAGACAATACAAAACGAGCAGGAGAAAATACGGAAAATTGCGATAGCAAAAAGCGAGATACAAGAAAACAAAGGGGAACTTCATTACAATATTTCCATTAAGGCGATACCAGAGTATCAAGTATTATCTTTGCGAAGAGTTGTTCCGACATATTACTCCGAGGGTGATTTATGGAATGAACTTTCTGCTTTTGCCAAAGAGCAGAAAATAGAAATGTCCAATCATACATTTTCCGTTTATCACGACACAGAATATAAGGAACAAAATGTAGATATTGAGTTATGCGTTCCTGTAAATAAGTTATGCAAAGATATTGCTCCATTCTGTTTCCGCACGATTGAGCCTGTACCTGTTATGGCCTGTACGATGGTGTATGGTGATTTTTCAAATATCAAAGGAGCGTATATTGCTTTTGCTGAATGGCTGCAAAAAAACAGTGAATATCGAATGTCCAATCCTATGCGCCAAATTGTGCATAGAGGGGCATGGAATGAATGTAATCCGGCAAAGTACCTGACTGAAATACAAATACCTTTGGAATTAAGGTAGTAATGTCCTGCAAAAATGCAGGGCATTTTTATTTCCCCTCTTGTATCTCACATGATGTGAGGTATTATACTGAACTCACAACGAAAAACAGGAGGTACGATATGAACGATTATCAATTAAAACCTATTGGAAAGGTAAAGAATGATCACAACGGAGCATTTATAGAATTAGAGCCGGAATATATTCCCGGACTGCAAGCATTGGAAGGATTTAGTCATATCAATGTAATCTGGTGGTTTAGCGATTGTGATAACCAAGCAGACCGTAAATTGTTACAAACCGAACAGCCCTATAAAAATGCACCAGCAGTAATGGGCGTTTTCGCCACAAGATCGCCCGCCCGTCCTAACCCTATTGCTTTAACAACATCAGAAATTATCAGTATTGATCTTAACAGGGGAATTATTCGGCTTACTTTTATTGACGCGAACGACAACACTCCCGTATTGGATATAAAGCCATATACGCCGAGTTTTGACAGAGTGGAAACCCCCGGCGTTCCCGTATGGTGCAGCGAATGGCCGAGAAGCACAGAAGCGTCCGGCTGCTTTAATTGGGAACAAGTATTCAATTTTTAAGGGGGCTTTATGAAACTACAAGATTATATTCAGAACAAACCGATACTTGATACAGAAAGGCTCCTATTACGTCCTTTGCAGTATGATGATATTGATGATTTGAAAGAATGGTTGGGCGACAAATCGTTGTATCAATATTGGGGGAAACGTCCCGGAAAAAGTGACTTAAACCCGGAATTGTTATTTCAAAAAAAGGAACGGCCTACAAAGAGCTTTCATTGGGGAATTGTTTATAAAAAGGACAATAAAGTAATTGGTGAGATGTGGGTATATCTCATTGAAAATGATCGTATGGCAAAGGTGGCGTTCCGGCTTTCCCCGATTTATCAAGGAAATGGGCTTATGGCAGAAGCATTAACTGAAGTAGTGATTTTCTGTTTTGAAAAAACAGAATTGCAACGATTATGGGCTGATGTCCATGTTCTAAATATCGCGTCATATAAAACACTGGAAAAAGCAGGGTTTAAGCGTGAGGGACATATCCGCGACGGTAAAATGGTGAATACCTATTGCGATTACTATTTATATGGTATGACGAGAACCGATTATTATGAAACAAAGGGTATGACACAGCTGCAAAGCAAGTAATAAAAAATAGTGTTGTTTCGCGTCACTCTCAAAAGGTCTAACGTACTCTATACAATCGCATAAAACATTGGAAAGCCGCATGAAATGTAGGCTGTCATAAGGATTGTTGAAGAAACATTGAAAAATAAAGGGTTAAAGACTGTCACAGGCAAGGCTTGTAGTAACTTGAACATGGAATTGTAGATAAGCACATCTGATATTGAAGACAGGTGTGCTTTTCTATTGTTGAAAAACAGCATAAAGATTCATTTCTGCTTGATTACCATGTACTTATCAGAGCAGGATTTGTCAAGAGCCTGTTGCGTGAGCAATGCTTGCACTCTTGATAAAGCATGAACTGATAAGTATACTCTCGTCAGCAGAAAAAGAAGCAATTTGAAAGGCAGAACGGGCAGACACCGTACGGAGTGCAAGGTGTCTGTCTGTTCTAGCCTTGCAGGAGTGGCTTTAGCCGCGACTGCTTTCGCCCCCAGTATCTAACAGGGGGGCACAAATACAATAGGAAACAGTAATCTATATTCCCGAAACCCTGATGTTTTAAGGCTTTAACCTATATGGAAGAGAATGTGACAAATTTGCAAAATGTCACATAACATTCGAGATGCACCTTGAGGTTGCGGAAAAGAACTGAAAAGTTGATAGTGTTTGTAAATCAAACTTGTTATAATTATTTAACAAGAGAGGAAGTGAACTAAATGAAACTATCAGAAAAAATACAGATACTACGTAAACGAGATGGATATTCGCAAGAGGAATTAGCAGAAATCTGTAATGTTAGCAGACAATCAATATCTAAATGGGAAGCGGATATTGCACTTCCAGAAACTGAAAAGTTAATTATTTTAAGCAATACATTCAAAGTTACTGTTGATGTTTTACTGAAAGATACTCTTTCAGTTGAGGGAATTAAGGAAGTTTCTTCCTGTGGGAATAATGCAATCAAAAAGAAAAAATCGGCTTTATTTGAAGGTGCGTTAATTAAAGAGAGCATTGAGGATGAGAATATATTAGATTATATTTATGTACACAAAGTTGAGTTATGGAATACTGGTGGAAAACCGAAATATTGGACAGTTATATTTTTTACTTCTGCTCAACCGGATTTCCCTGAATTAGTTTCAAAAGTAATGATTTCAGACAAAAATCGTGGTGGAAATTGGTTTGTTGATTTTAAACAGGAAAATACTAAATTCATTGTATTTAGAAACAAAATATTAAAATATGAAATTGGAAATGCTAAAGAGAAATCAATTGTTTGTGATGAGTGTCGCAAATTAGGAATCCCAGATGAACAAATGCACTGGCAAGAATGATATAGAATTACTAAGTGGAGGTTCTAATGAAAAATAAAGTGTATATAGGCTATATCATTGATAAAAGTCAAAAAGATAAAACTATATTTAACAACTTGACGGTAACAAACAAAAAAAGTATCTGGTTAGGATTGATTACGATTTATGAAATTCAAGTAAATGAAGAGAAAATAAATACCGTAATTAATTGTTTGCAAAAAAATATGGTAGACCAAATTGGATTTGTAAAACAGGAGTTTTATTTTCACTTTTATTGTGAGAATGAGTTGATTGTTGTTTATAGGAATAAGATATTTCATGCAACTGCTGACAAATCAACATGGGAACCAGCCTATAATTATGGAAAAAGTCTGGGAATAAAAGAAAAGCAGTTAGATTTTTTGACACCCAGCGAAAACAAAGAACGCTATTTCTCATAAAACAACAAGTATTCAATCAACAACATTTTTAAGAAATTTGGTGAAAATCCTATAAGGTCAATACAGAAAGCAATACTGCATAGCGGTAAAGAAAAAAACCGTTATCTGAAGTATCGTTTTTATGTGCAATAAAATACTTAGACGACGGTTAATAAGCCGTCGTTTTATTTTGCCAATCATAGGTTTTATTTTAACGGCTCTTGGAGGCAGCCGTTTTAATGAACCTATCTAATGAACCGTTTTTAAAGTACTCATTATTGTCAAAAAAGTTCATTTTGATTCGATAGTCTTTTATACCCTTGTATGTGGTTTTTTACATCATATAAATCTAAAAAGCATCCTTATGAAATCCTTACTAACACTGGGTTTGTGCGACTTTTCTTTTTCTTTCCCTCCATCGTTTTATGTGGGATTTTCGAGGTCAAATCGTGAAATAGTGCCCACATTCCACGAGGGGTTGTTAAGAGCTTCACGGAGCGGTAAGAACTTATACCGTTTACCGCTCCATTTCATGGCTCTTTTTCTTCTGCGCCGGTTTCGCTCTATCCGGCCCCGGTTCCTTGGCCCCGGCCTGTTTCAGCGTGGGGTGGACGGCGGCGTGGTAGGCTTCCAGCACTTCCTGTTTCCGTTCCAGACGCACATCGACGTACCGGGTGGTGACGGCTTCAAAGTTCATGGAGAGGCCCAGCGACGCGCCGATACCGGCGAGGGTATGGCCCAGCACCTCACCGACCGTATAGAAGTCCCCGGTCAGCTGGTGCATGTTCGTGGCCGCCGTGTGCCGCAAATCGTGATAACGGATATGCGGCATATCCAGCCCGGCCAGCAGTTTGCCGAAGCCGGAGGAAATCCAGTTTGCCGATTGGGGCGCACCGTTGTCTTTCGCCACAACAAGGTCATTATCATAGAAGGGCTTTCCCTGCTTTGCTGCCGCCTCCTTCTGTGCGGCTTTTCAAGTAGCCCAATGGAATCACCCCTTTTCCCGTGGAATAGGGGGATATGAAAGGAACCGGTCTCCGCCAAAGCAGAAATCGGCCCATGCCCGCAAGCGCAGGAGAGCACGGCGGAGGACACCCTGTTTACCGGCTGGAAACGGAATGAGAATACACTATGAGATTGTGCGAAAGTTACGGTATAGGCTCCCGGCATGTGACGTCCTCCTTGTGCCGCCGTTGGCAAACGCTGTCAAACAACGGCTTTATCCGTCAAAGATTGCCAGCGAGTGATTCAAATTATCAAAAGAAAAAGCCGATAACCATGAGAATTAAGCTCATAGGTTGTCGGCTCTGCGTCTTAGCGTCTGGCTCTTTGATAACTGATATATGTAGTTGTTTTATGCAGATTAAGGTTTCCTGTTTACACTTTGGGCAGTATAGCGGGAAGTTTATCAACCCCGTATCTTCTCGTATTTTCAACCTTGTTTTGTTACCGCATATAGGACACATTATCCATTGTTCTCCGCACACTAAACCACCTCAATTCATATTGGCAACTTCGGCTAATTTCTTGATTTCGTCTGCATTTATTTCAGGTTCGATAAAACCTTCATTGAATCCGTCAATTTTCTTTAACGACTGGAAGAGCTTTCTGTAAAGAAAATTCATCTTATCATAATCCATTTTGCCACCAACCGAGGTTACGTAGGACGCATGATGTAATAGCTCAAGTGGAAAAAGTGTTTCAAAAAAGCCTTCTGTATCCTTTGGAGTATAACAACACGCAAATAGACCTATCTTTTTGTGTAATAAATGCTTCAAATTGCGTTTGCAGAAATGGGTAATTTCCTTTTGTATTTTGCCCATATATACAGAACCGCCGATAAAAACCGTGTCATATTGCGCTAAACTGATTTTGTCAGATTTTGCTGATAATATGTCTGCTTCGCCATTAAGATAAGTCTTTAGCATTTCAGCACATTTTTTTGTGCAGCCGTATTTTGTAGCGTATACGATTGCAGCTTTCATAAGATCGCCTCCTTACGATAAATCATGTCGAACTGTTCTATATGCTTTCCCAATATTGCTATCGCTTCTTTTTCTTTTTCAACAATGCCGTCATATTTATTTAATAAAAGAAAAATTGGTGCAAAGAATTGTAGTGCCATTATTTCCGGGTCTGCTTGCCGCATAAAACCTTGATTTATCATTTCTTCAAAAAGCGCGGCCTGATAAGAAATGGCAGTATCAATATAGACTTCTCGGTAGATACGGTCGATTTCTTGATTTTTGTATTTCTCAATAGAAAGCATTTTGCGAAATTGAGAGGCATAAGGGTCTTTTAAGTAAAAGTGAAAAATCTCACTACTGATCTTTTTTAATATCTCGTTGCCACCCGTTGCGTATTCCTTTGCCATCTCCCGCAATTCTCCATTGGGCAGCTGAAAAGATGTGGAAGCGTCCCTAAAGCGGGATTGCATTGTATCAACCAATGTATCAAAAATTTCCTGCTTGCTTTTATAATGTTTGTATAAAGAACTTTGTTTAATTCCAACTTCTGCCGCAATATCGCGCACTGTTACTCCATCATAACCTTTATCTGCAAACAGCTTTAGGGACTCAAATAAAATGATGTCTTTTGTATTTCTTTTAGCCATGTCGATACCCCACTTACAAATAATCAAAATGAGCAGGAGCAGAGCAATAAAGCCATATACGAGAGCCTTCAATAAATGCTATTTGAACAAGGCTCACGATAGCAATAATGTAAAAGATATGTTGTCTATATTCCAGCTTAAAGATTGATACTATTCCGAGCAACCACACAATTACACTTGCTGCCCAAAAAACAATAGATTGAATACTGCTAACAGAAAATAACCCCATTTCTACGCTGCCGTCAGTGGCAAATATAATAGAGTTAGAATATAGATCACGGACGTTTGCAAAATACCAAAATGCCCCATGCAGCAAGATAAAGAGAAGAAGAATCATGCCCCATTTTTGAATTGTCTGCCGACCTAAATATCCCCATAACATATAGGCAATATTTGCACCTAACAAAAGTGTACTTATAATTGTAATGCTGTTCCCGAAATATAGTTTTAACATGTTCATATACTCCTTTTCCATTTGGCTACCGTTTGTTCTCCTTCTATTTTAGCTACTATTTGTTCGCCTGTCAATCCCCTAAACGGAAAAAGTAAAGCATTTTAATGGGAAATGTATTATTCAATGTATCTAAAGTGCATATTACATCACTCCCGGCGTATCATATGAATTATAAAATGTATAGGGGTGATGTGATATGCCAAAAGAGCGAGAGAAAGAGAGCTTTGCCAGCTTGGGCGACGACATTAAGGCGGCCCGGCAAGTTCTGAACATATCCCGCAGAGAATTGGCCAAAATGGTGAACATCGACCCTCGTTACCTTGCGAATATTGAGAACAGCGGCAGCCTTCCGGTTTTTTACCAGCTGGTGAAGATATGCAAGTTGCCCGTGGAACGATACTTTTTCCCGGAGGCCGGGGAGCAGGACGACCCGGAGCGGCAGCGGACGGCCCATAAATTGAGCCTATGCCCGAAACAGTATTTGCTGGTGATTGAGGGGACCATTGACGGGGCAATCGGGATTGAGGAAGCGGAGGACGCCTAACGGCGGCCCCGCTTTTTTCACGCCTATCCGAAGGGCCGGAAACGAAGTGCAACATAACGGCCATTTTTCAATTTTTCGCTGCCGCTCAAAACTGAAAAATTTGCTTGTTGGTGGCTCGCCCCCAATCCCCCGGACAAGTGCGCTGCGCGCCCCTGTCGAAACGCCCCTGCGGGCGGCTGCGCGTCCTGCGGACGCTTCCCAAAATCACACAGCCCGGCGTCACCGCTGGGCCTGTTCCTTCTCTTTTTCCGGCTGGGTCGGGGCGGTGGATAACAGCCTGTCCACGTTGGCCTTGGCCGTCAAAATCTCCTGCATATCCTTCTTGGCCTTGACGTATTCCGCATAGTCTTTTTTCTTCCCGGCCAGCAGTTCGGCATACTCCGCTTGCAGGGCCTTGATGGTGGGGAGCTTCTTTAGGCCCAGCTCGTCAAAGGCAGCTTTGGCGGCCTTATGAATCAGGATTTCCGTTTCATGCTCCCCATAGAATTTCCGGCTATACCCGTCCTTGCGGTAGGCGGCGTAAACGTCGCGGGTCTTGGCGTAGCCCACGATCTGCTTTTGCTGCGCGGCTCGTACTCCATGCCCTTGAAATGGCCGAAGTGTTGGAGAATCCTTTTCTCGTTCTCCTTGAAATCGTTGTAGTCGAACCGGCGCGGCCCGCCGTCGTCAAAATTCAGGGTGACGAAGGCGGCGGGAAGGGTGGCCCGCTTCACATGCTCGGCGTGTTGCAGACATCGTGTCCTCTCTAATCCTAATACGGTTTCGCTCCCACAAAGAGAGAATAAGAGCCATCCCATATTACTTGTTACTCCCATCTGAAAAAACGAAAGGACACACCGATACAAATGACAGCAAGTACCGCCATGACAATAAGAGGAACAAAAATATTCTCAATCGGAAGTCCTAACGAAGCAGCTTTCAAAATCTTTATCCCCTGTGTCAAAGGCAGAATATCCGCTATCTTTTGCAATGCACTCGGCATTACCTCATACGGCAGGGTTGCTCCAGAAAAAATAAGCATTGGGAAATAGAGCAGGCTTGCAATTACGCTCGCTGTCTGAGAGTTGGGAGATATTCCCCCAACCATCATACCGATGCTGAATATGGAGAGCATTACCAATATATATCCGCCAAGGAAAGCAGGCAGAGAACCAAGCAGGTGGAAGCCAAAAAAGAGCGTTGATACTATATAGAGCAATGCAAGCGATGCAACGGAATAAATTATGTAAATCACCACCTGCACCGTTAAAATCATTACGGGGCTGACAGGAGTGACCTTAAAGCGTTTCAATATCTTTCTGCTTCGGTAATCGGATACCACAAGAGGCAACCCCATAACGCCGCCTGCACAAATCGCAATCGTTGACAAAGCTCCAAAGGACTGATCGAGAAATGTGTACTCTGCACCTTCAAAAGCTGGTTTGTCGCCGTAAATAACGCCAAGTATAATCAAAACCACGAGTGGAATACAGATTGCAAATATGACCATGTTCATATCCCTCAGGGACAGTTTCATTTCGTTTTTCAGCATTGTTTTAAATGTTCTCATTTTCGCTTACCCCCTCGTCAGAATACCATAAGTACGCATCTTCAAATTTGTCATAAGGACTGCCTGCAATGGCTTCTTCTACTGTTCCATAAAAGACGGCTTTCCCCTTTTTTAGTATGCAGATTGTGTCGCATAATGCTTCTACCTCATCCATAAAATGCGAGGTCAGAAAAATGGTCAGTCCTTTTTCTTTGAGGTCAGATAAGATTTTCCATACCTCTCGTCTGGCTTTTGCGTCAAGCCCCGTGGTCAGCTCGTCCAGAAAAACAACTTTAGGCTGCGGTATCAAAGCCAAAACAATAAACAGCTTTTGCCGCTGTCCTCCTGAAAGCTCCTTTACCATACTTTTTGCTTTATCAAAGATGCCAAACTGTTTCAGAAGTTCCCCATAATCTGCAGCATTCTTATAGAGCGACTGTGTTACTTCGCACAATTCGGAAACCGTCACTTTATCTTGATAATTCGCTTCCTGGAATTGAACACCGACATTTTCAAAAAGCTGTTTTCTTTGCAGGAGTGGGGCCATCCCTAAAATGGAAACCGTACCTGCATCGGGTTTTCTTGTGCCTAACATACATTCGATTGTGGTGCTTTTTCCTGCACCGTTTGCCCCAAGCAACCCGAAGACCGAACCTTGTGTTACTGACAAATCCAGGCCCTGCACGGCATTCAATCTGCCATAAGATTTTGAAAGTTGTTTTACGCTGATGATTTCTTCCATCAACCTGTCCTCCTTTTTCGTTTTTACTACATTATTTTAGCAGTTCAAAAAAGGTTGGTGTAAAGGTGGAGGGTTAGGAAAATATACTTTTCATATCATTAAGAATGCCTATCATTTTCTTGGCATTTTCCGCTGCCTTTTGCAATGAGATAATCAGTCTGTCGCATACGGATATAATATCCGTATCGTCTTTTGGAGTATTAAGTACCCGTTTTATATTGGTATGAGGGTCGTCTGAGAGCGCATGGAGCATACGCAGGATTGCTTCCAATGAATAATTGGCACACCGAAGTGATCTTATTATTTTTAATCGCTTTATGTCTTCGTCTGTGTAATAGCGATAGCCATTTTGCTTACGCTTTATTCGCATCAGACCGTTTAGTTCCCAATTTCGGAGTGTATCCATGGAAATATTCAGATATTCCGAAACTTCTTTACGTTTCAGGCAACGCGGCGGTGTTTCGGATATTGCTTTCCCCTCTAAAATCTGCATTGTTATAGCAATAGCTTCTTCCGCATTTCTTTCTTCCTTTTGTATCTGACTCAGATATTCATTTGCCAAAACAAGTGCTTGATCAAAGTCTTTCTTTGCTGAAACCTTAACCGTTTCCACAATCTTTTTTCTCAGTCCGTTCTGAAGGACCTCTATTTGAAATGCGGTACGGGCAAGCCGAAACTGTTCAATATGGAAATCGGTAAATATACGATAACCGTTTGCTTTACGCTCTGCATTTGGTATCAGTCCCCATTCTTCATAAAGCCGTACAGTATTCGGATGTATGCCTATCATCTTTGCTACTTCCGAAGTAGTATATGTATTCATTTGTAACCACCTCCGTTCTGTTAAGCATACCATATATAAAAAGTATGGTGTTATAGTGTAGGGTTTATTATAATAAAATTTCTTTGCATTCACAAATGTGCCAACGCCGACAAATGGTTCAACTCACAAGTTTACCGGCTCTGTATCTTTGCAGTCGGTTTGGATTCAGCCCATTGAAATGGGCCCCTCAAGGCGCAAAAAACGGTGCAATCATCAGACTGCACCGCTTTTTCATTCTACTTTAGAACATTGGATCAGAAGCGTATTCTGCTTCTCCCTGCTTCTCCTGATACTGTGGGTTTTCCTGTGCCTGTGCTGTTCGCTGGTTGCCCGGATGATATTGGTTTGCATACCATGCACCCAGCCATGCTGAATAGTGCAGCCTTGTCGTAAGCAACAGTTCACTGAATGTTTCAAATGTCATACTGACTGCCACATGATTTTCCGGCTTACTTCCGAACTTGGGAACGATTAAACCTTTCTGATCTGTTTCACCAGGTCCGCTATCCGCTACAAACAGGAAATCCGATTTGCTTCCTGCCAATAGCTGTGCTGTTCTGGACAGGCTTTTTCCATCTGCCCGAGAACGCCCGTATTTTGCAAGCTTTTCGGCAGAAGTACCACCCAGGCACTGATAAAGCGGTGTTTTATCCCCGCTTGTCTTCTTATTCTTTAGCAGATAACGAAGTTCCCCACCTTCCAGCTTGCGGCATAATTCCAGAAACTCGTCCACCGCAATGTAAATATGGATGTTGTTTGTCTGCCGTTGTCCAATCGGACGGCTCAAATCGTAGGTCGCAAAAGCAAGATGGATCCTCCCAATCTCAAAAGCATCATTTAAGCTCTCCACAAAGCAGTTGCGAGCATCCTTTCGGATAACCTGATGCTGGTTACGATCCTCATTCATTTGCTCTACCGCCTTCCTTTATGGGCGCCATCTGCAGCAGTGCAGTGATTTCCCGGACATTCTTTTCAAACTGCGGCAGAAATTCCTGATCAGTTTCATAATGCAGATATAAGCCGACAAAAGCCGCTGTCCATGACAGCTCCATGATACGCTCACTGGCCGTCTTTTCCGCTTCACGGAAAAACTGCCCGAATTCCATGATTGCCTGCTGCCACTTGACAAAAAACTCATCCTCCAGTGACATTCCAAACTCTCCAAGCCATTCCCGCACCGTATGGGTTTCAGCATTATCACCGCACCCAGGATTGGTAAAAATATACTGTATCTGGCTTGCTGAAATTTTCTCTGAAGGATTTGAATCCTTTTCAAACATCAGGCATCTTCCTATCGGAAACAGAGCGCATACCGCCGGTTTTGCCTTATGGACAGAGCATTTTCTGTCTTTCATCAACGGGCATCTTTTTATGGAGCCACGAGGCTTCAATCTGACTATAGGCACACGGGAGTCGCAGCCAATATAAGTCTCACAATAGGTTTCAAACAGCTCTTTAGTCGTTATCCCAAGCTCCTTTGCCATGTTATAGATATCTCGCGGCGTCAAAAGGATATCCTCCCGATTGATGCAGCATTTGCCGCACATGGTGCAATGAAATGGAAACGGCTCATCCACACCGATTTTCATTGCCTCAAAATTGTCTACGATATTTTTTAATCTTTCATCCATGGTATTTCCTCCTAAAAATAATTAAGGCGCCGAATTTCGACGCCTTGTTGTTGTGTCATACTGACTTGAAAATTTAGTTATCTTTGTCATCCGCCATTTTGCGCAGAACCTCCAGCAGCTTATCGTTATTGCTTTTAAACTGTGGAAGGAAAGACTTATCCAGATCGTAATCCGAGTACTTGTAGAAAAGGAACATCATCACGGCCCTTGTCCGGTTATGCTCAGGAATCTTCTTCAATAATTTTTCTATCTCCTGTGCTGAACCAATATCCGTGTTCAAAAATTCAAAATCCTGTTTACTACAGCGTTTTTGAATCCATTTTTTCACAGACATCTGTGGACCCGAATAGTGATGTGGCTGCTCCATACTGAGATACTGTTCATACCCGCCAAGTTCATATGGTCCGACAGCAATGGGATATGTACGGCACGCCCGCGGATGAACAGAATGAATCGTACACCGATTATCTTTCAGAAAAATGCACGCTTCATCCGCTCCAACCGTTTTCAGCATAAATACCGTATACCCGTTTTCACTAAGTAAGACAGGCTCTGCGTAGGCAGCAAGCACATCTTCCACACAGCTCACATTTTCACCTTTGTCCCTCAGATGTTTGGCAAGCCGAAAAGCATCCAGACTCTCCAGCGGCACACTTTCCCTGACATGCCGGCAGCAAGCGCCGCACATCCTGCATTTGAATGGAAATCGGTCTGACAGATTGACAGGAACCATTTTTGTCATGAATTCTTTCATACGTCCTCCTCGCTTACCAGATATCCCGACACGGAACAAACTCCACAACGGTATCTTCGGCAATCGGCGTATCCGGCTCTCCATCAAACTCATTATTGTACTTCGTACAGATATTCGGTTTCCAGCCTTTGCGTGGATCCACATCCACATACAGTCGGCCTTCCGATTCATAAACCGGTCTGTCCCAGCTGTCGCGCCCTTTATAGTTCAATATCAGTTTCTTCATGATTGTATCCTTTCTGCGCCCTACAGGCGCCCAAAATCAGCTTTTTCCTTTTCAAACGCAATCTCCTCAAATCCGAACCGGTCGCAGAAGAAAAACCTGCTTTCCTTTTCGGAACGGATGACCTCGACTACATCCGACATGGTCATGGACCGTCCACGGAAGCCTTCCGGATGCGATACGTTAAAACGTACATATACCGCTTCCAGTTCGGCAAGTTCTTGATCCATTTTGTTTTTGGCATTCCGGGGCACGGCGATGTCCAGATCCCCGCTGAATACTGCTTCGTAAATCTCAGCCGGAACATGTCCGCCGCTTGCCGCCCGGATGCTTCTCAAATCGCTGAATATCAAGTATCTGTTTTCCGGTTCCGGGATGATTTGATACAACGTGATTTTCATGATGGTATCCCCCTTTCTACGCAGAGCTCATCTGTCTTCAAGAGCTGCAGACAGTATGGGAGCATACAATCTCCTTCCCCTGGGAAGATATTGTTCGCATCCGGTATGATGACCCGCAAGACCTTGCGCCCGGTTTCATCATACTCATCCAAGCGCACATCGCAGTCTTCATAAATTCCGGAAACCATATCTCCAGACCGGAAGCGTTCTCCAGACTGAACTCTTAGCCCCAAAGTATTGAGGATTCGTCCAATCTCCTCCGTCGGCAAAAAAAGTACCATTTGGAAATCCAAGTGCCCATAGCGTTCCAGCCCGTGGGTGTGAGCATTGCACATATAGGGCAAAAAGTCTGTTTCTACCTCACCACATTCATCACAGGCGCCGTTGGCCACCAGATGGATGAGCCAGTCAATTTTCTGATTCATGTTGCTCCTCCTCTCTGCGGTAAAACGCCCTCATGCCCTGCATGGCGGAGCGTAAATCCCGGTCGAAGCTATCCCACTCCGTTATGAGATTCTCCATAGATTCTCTGTCACACATTTTGGCATCATCCAGACAAAGCAGCTCATAGTCCACCTTATCCGCATCGTCATAAGGAAGAGCCAGAACGCCCTCCTTTACGAGAACGAAAAACGTGCCAAGATGCAGCCCATCAGAGATTGGATAGTTCCAGCAGAGTTCGTTGTGATACCGCTCCCTGTAATCCGCGCAGAAATCCATCAGCGTGGAATGTGTTGGACCGTTTTCGTGGAGATAAGCAATCAATTCACTTTTGCTCCTAAGGTTATCCAAGCAAATATCATGCGGGCTGATCTCAACAATCCGTTTATAGACTGCCGGTCGTTTTTCCCGAATGTTGACCAACCAAAGAGTCGATTCCGTGGTACTCTCATGGCACCATGACAGTCTTAAAGCTTTTTCCAACAGAGCACGGGACAAACTCTCTCCGATTGCGGCTGATTTATCCGAATCCTGAGGAATTGCTTCTTGTTGCATCTCCTCATCCCCATTAACAAACCGGATAAGCTTGTCTATTTCGGCAATGGTAAAACGATCAGTGGTCACCTGAAAGCCCCAGTAATGATCATCCTCATAACCCGCTGTGCCATGAATCGTTCTGTTTAAAATTTTGCCTGCACATTCTGCGATCAGTCTGGACACTTCTTTCCAGTCCAGTTTGAGTGTGCGGCAGTATATGTAATTACTCATTTGATTCCCTTTCTGCCATATATGGCTTGTAATAAACTGTGTCTTCCTTGTCAGACTGGTAAGCTCCAATGCAGACCTCGTGGCAGGGACCGCGTTCAGGATTGTATTCTGCAAAACAGATTGGCCCATCAATCTCCGGCTTTTCTGTATCCCAGTAAACATTGATTGCAGGAAAATTCTCATCGTCGATTGCAACTGCCCTAAGACTGCTTCCATCCGGCAGAGGCAGTACGATGGTCGGATATTTCGGCAGGGAAGCATACTGTTCGTCCGACAGCGAAAACCTTTTCTTGTAAGACTGGGTATATCGCTTCTGCGCTCTGTCCAATTCATCCCGCAATGTAGCAAAAATCTGCTGTACCTGCTCTTGCGTAAAAGCATATACGGCAAGATTGGAACAATTTCCAAGCAGTCTTACCATTTTGATAATCTTGTTGACCCGGGCTTCTGCCACACGGCGGAAGCGGTCTGGCCTTGACTCCCTCATGCTGTGACACCACCGTTCTGTACGCATTCGATTTCAAATGCGTATCCTGAAAAGAATTTTTGATTGCTGTCCAAATAGTCCTGTGCCGCCTTTTCGGTCTTGAACTTCCGAATCATCTGTGATTTCGGCTTTTGAAACCTTGCAAACCAGATCTTTCGGCTGCTCCGCTTCACAAAATACCCCTGCGCTGCCCGCAGCACATAAAACTCCGGCAGTGTGCCGAAATCAAAGGGCGTTCCCTTGCGCCGCATGGGCGGATGGGTAACATGGCGGTCGTCCCAGAAAGATACTGTAATGCTGTGGCCTGAAAGCTCCTTGATCTTATCCAGCAATTCCTCTGTCGTAGACACACAGTGCCTTTGCCAATAGTCATGGTCATAATCAATCACTGTCACGGTATTCCCGTGTTTTCTGTAGTCCTCCACGGTATGTGCCGATTTCATCCCTGCCAGGATCCAGCGCCCAAACTCGCCTTCTTCAAAAGACCGATTTCGGCTTTTGCGTGTCCCGCCCCGGTTATTCCTATTGGCTTCCTCATGGACGGCTGCTATCTCCTGCATTTCTTCTGCAGTAAACAGCATCCTCCCGGTATGAGGGTAGTTCAGAACCGACCAATGCTTTTCCGGGATCTCACGACCCCGACTATCAAAGTCAAAGCAGTTTGACGAGCCATGATTTACAACGGGGATATATTTCTCCCCGACAAGGATGAATGCCTTGTCATAAAAAATTTCACTGCTCATGCCGTCACCTCCTGCCGGATAAGATGCAGGCGGTAGTTGGTATTACAGGTCTCAAAACGGATCTCATCAGGAGAAATCCTCTCCATCCGAAGAACATTACTTGTCCTGCGTATCCCACCATTTTCTGCGATAAAAGCTGCAGTTCCAACAGACAGTGGACAGATAAGCCTGCCAGTGATTTCAAGATTCTTTTTTTGTTGGTTCATATTCTTTGTCTCCTTTCTGCTCCTCAGACTGATTTCGGAACTCACATCCCGCTGCGCTGAAGCCACAATTGGCACAATCCCAAATGTCATTCTCATCAGGATAATGCGTAACCTCGACGCACTCATTTAGAGATTCCAGAAAGGTTCCGTTACAGTCGATCTTCCAGTCCTGCGTGACATGAGCTGTCACCTCAAAGCTTTCTGCTCCGCAAGCAGGACAGCGATATTTTGGATTCATCCTCTTTTCCTTTCTATGAAAAAGTGAAAAGCGGAGCAGAAAATCTGCCCCGCCACTGTTATTCCGGCGAATTTACGCCAGCATTGCTTCAAATTCTTCCTCCGTCAGTGTTCTGATACCGAGCTGCTGCGCTTTCGTAAGCTTACTGCCGGCCTTTTCACCAACAATCAGATAATCGGTCTTTTTCGTTACCGAACTTGCCGGTTTTGCCCCCAGCTGCATCAGCTTCATCTGGATGCCGTCACGGGTGTAATTCTCCAGTTTGCCGGTTGCCACTACGGTCTTGCCGTAGAAGGGATTTGCTGTATTTGTATTCATATCAAAATTCTCCTTTTCAAATTCAATTTTTTCAAGCAGCGGGCGCCAGAGTTTTTCTTCCTCTGTATCCGCATACCATGTATAAATGTTGTTGTGCATCGTCTCGCCGAAATCCGGTAGCTGCGTAAAGTCGAAGCCGTCCTGAATCGCCTGTTCAAACGCTTCCCACGAGCCGTGGAAATGCCTGTCCAGGTCACGCCCGGCATGTCTGCCGACCATGGGGATCCCCAGACCGGCAATGAACTTCGCCAGCGTGCAGTGGCGGCTCTTTTCGATGGACGCCTGCAGGCGCTCAAAGGATTTCTCCCCGAAGCCTTCCGTCTGCACGATCTCATCACGGTGTTGATCCAGCGCATAAAGATCTGCAAACGTCCGAATCCAGCCATGACTTACAAACTGCTCCAGAGTTTTTTCCGACAGTCCCTCGATATTCATCCTCGTTTTCTCACAAAAGTGGACAAATTTTCACACCAGTTTGGCAGAACAATGCGGATTTTCACAGAACAGCTGGCGAATACCGCCGCTGCTTTTCCGGAAACTCAGCATCTTGCCACAGCAGGGACAATTGAGCGGAACACAGCAGGTTCCGGTCTTATTGAGGTTCTCTGCAATCTGCGGAATGATCATGTTCGCCTTATACACGCGGATTTTATCACCACGCCCCAATGCAAGGTCCAGATAATTCTCATAGTTATGCAGATACGCCCGGCTTACTTGAGTGCCGTCAATAGACACCGGCTCAAAGATGCCTGTCAGACTGACCATTCCAGTGCGAGTGACTGCCACATCCAAGCCAATGAATGTGGTTTCATACAGTTCATCTTCCCACTTCAATGCAATCAAACGGTTTTCATGATGCCCTGTGGCTCCCAGACCTTTTCCGTAGGCAACATCATCATATTCCATGATAATTCCGTCTACCGGGTAAGGGAACTTCTTCGGATCCATAGCAGAAATTGCATCACGCACCATTGTTTCATCGTGAACCGCATCCAGATAGATGTAGGGCACAACAGAAAAACCGTTATGTGCCAAAAACTGCTGCTGGGCAAGCTTACTCTCCGACTCCAGATAATCGCTCACAAGCTCAAACGCCCAAAACTCAAGCAATCGCTTTTTGGCTTCGCCGGCGTCGAGCTTACGCGTGCTGCCGGATGCCAGGTTCCTGGGATGGGTATAGGGCTCCTCCAGACCGGAATTGATTTTCTCAAAGTTTGCCCATGAGATGACGCCCTCACCTCGGACTTCAAACGAATCTTTCGTAGGAATGGTAAGCGGCACATTAAGAAAAGTGCGCACAGTATGTGTCACATCCTCACCAATGGTCCCTTCACGCCCGCGGGTGATCGCCTGAACCAGCTGGCCGTTCTCATAACGGAGTACCAGCGTCAGACCGTCCATTTTCCAGCTTATCAGCACCGGCTGCTTGGCAGCAAACTTCACCAGATCCTCAACAGATTTTGTTTTATCCGCTGAAAGCATAGGTTTACTGTGGCGTACCTCGGCCAGGCTTTCCAATATTTCTCCAGACACCTTTTGAGTCGGGGAACCGGAAAGAACCAACCCGATTCGGCTCTCAATGTCTTTCAATTCGTCCATCAGGATATCGTAATCCCGGTCTGTCATAATGGGATTATCATCCCGATAATAGGCAATATCTGCCTTTGTGAGTTGCTCGATCAGCTCAAGCATACGCTCATGGTTTGTTTTATATTTCGCACCCATGTGCATTCTCCTTTCAGTCAATTCTGTACATCAATTCCCGAATCGCCTCATACCGGAACTGAAGATCTTTTTCCATCTCTTCCGTCCGTTCCATTGAGTCAAAATCAAGAATTTCCGCATACAACTCAGTTTCTGTTTTTGTGCTGTAGATTTCTTCCACCCTTCCGCCTTTTACAATGATAAACAGCTTATCCATTTCCGCTCACCTCCTTGGGCGTGCAGACCTGAAACGGGGAACACCGGCCGCATATCGGGCATGTAATCCCTAAAGCGTTTCCGGCAGACTGATCCAGCTGCTCCTGTGTAATTTGCCCGGGTATCCCGCAGCATTCTGTTTGAACCCATACCAGTCTGGCAGATTCCAGAACCTCCGGCCGATACTTGCGGTTGAAAGGGATATAGGCCACCCAGAGCGGATCATCAAAAATTCTGGCCATGTGAAGTTCCAGTGCAGTCACCTCCATCTCTTTGAGGGAACTATTGCAATAATTATGCTCCTGCTCCCATTCCAACAGATTTTTCTGCAGCTGTTGCTCTCCGCTTTTTTGAATCAAACCCGTGGCCAGCTGTATCCAATCTTTTTCCTCCAGGTCTCCCAGATCTGTCTTAACGCCTTTTCGGTAGCCGTAAACATTCCTTCTATACTCCTGTCTGATCAGAAAAGCACGTCCGGTTCCGTAATGGACTCGCAGATCAGCAAAGGTCAAATCGTCCAAAGATTTTTCTGTACTATCCACTTGTCGCCGCCCCTTTCTCTGTGCTATTGACAGCGCATTCCCTTTTTATGAAAGGAACAGACGCCAACGGAGTGTACCATCGGGACCATTCTTTCATTGCTAAGGTGTCGCCATGAATGACCACCGCCGGAATTCCATACAGACTGAGCTGGATATATGCCATCCACACACAGCGGATGTCAATATCCTGGGCAACAAAAAAACTCTTGTGCCGAAAATCGAAATCTTTCTGCTTCATGGCCCATACTGCACCAATCACCATCGTACCCGAACCGCAAGTAGGCTCGTTGATCATGATAGGGGCTTCCGTTTCAGAGCGCTCATCCACTGGGTTTACAAGCCGCGCCATCATCCGGCAAATATTATCGGGAGTGAAATACTGTCCGTTCCACTCGTTATTTAAGCGAAGCTCATGATAGATACTGCCAAGAATATCGCAGGGATCCTCCTCATGCTCATGAATAGCAAGAGCCAGCAGAGCGAGCATATGCGCATAGCCGTTGAGGGTTTTAGGATCCATAGCAGATGTCATTTCCTCATACCGCTTCTCGCGTTCTTCTGCGTTTGACGGATCCATCTCTGCAGAGATACAGGTTGCTGAAATCTCCAAAAAAGTAGTGAAGACATGATTCAGCCCTTGTGACTGCCCCAGACCTCTGATTTCATCAACCAGCTCGCCTCTGTACGTTTTTTTCTTACCCATAGACGCCACTTCCTTCCGCACTGCCGCCTTCACTGACCCGTTCAAAATGAAACGGAATCCCGGCTTGATATGGATACAGTGTAAAGTCATGGTCACTCCATATACGCATTGCATGGCCGCCCTTGAATTTTGAAATCAGGACCCGCTTACTCTTGTCGAACAGCATGTCCATCTGTGCCGAACTATACCGGCTTACATACTCAAGCAATTCAAAAATATATGACTTCTCCGTTTCCTTTACTGACATAACAATCCGGTATCGGTCAAATATTCCGTTATCGTGTTCGGCGATATATTTTCCGCTTTTCAACATGCGATCACCTCACCACTTTCGTTCTGATAAACAATGTTTCCATGTAAAATCGGAGCTTCAAACGCCAATAGCCTGCCATCGTCTTCAAATTCCATCGAAGTGATACAGATATTGAGAGGAGTATCGCTTTCAGAATACAAACCGATATCGGTTATTTTCATATCCTGCAGCTGCTCCAGTCTGCCATTGGCATAGACCTCTCCAAAATACACCCCTTTGTATCGGGCACTGAAACCGTCGTCAGCCCGCCCAATATCACTTTCATCCCAATTAAGAGAGGCGGTTTCTCCGTTTGCCAATTCCACCTCAATATAATCAATTATCAGATCCTTGACGGTAGTTCTGGCATCCAAATAAAGAATCATAGGCATTTCCTTTCTGCATTCCTGCGTGGTTTTATCTATATACACGGGTATGCCGAAAGGCTCCCCGGAACAAAGATTAGGGGAGCCGTAAAAGCTCCGATCTATATAAAAAAAGCACCCAAAGAACCGAAATTCTCTGAGTGCCTTTATTGCCCGAGGGCCTGATATGAAATTGTAGCAGATGGGCGGAGGGCTTGTGCCTCCGGACTCCCCATTCTGTGCTTCTTGGAAAAGAAGCAGAAGAAACAAAAAAAGTGCCTGAAAGTATATACTCTCAGACACTGTGCAACCGGAAAAACTCTAATCGCTCGAAAGCAATTACTGATACTGATGTAGGTAGTATAACATATCTATTTCAGATTTTCAAGTGGTGATATATGCTCTAAGTGACTTCTTAATCATGGTTTTTCTCATGGTTACTGAAAACACTTAGAGCATTTTTCATGCAAGGATGACGCGAATATGAGAAACGAGAAAATCACCCCATTGTACGAGCGATTAAGCCATTAAACGAGTTTGTCGAGAAAATCCTTGTGCATGAACGCGCCCGCAAGGGCAGCATTGAAACCACGCAGGAGGTTGAAATCTATTTTAACTTTGTGGGCCGATATGTGCCTCCCCACTTCGGAGAAGTAAACCTCACCCCAGAGGAACAGGAGGCCCTACGGAAGAAAGAGGAACGCAAGAACAGACTGCACCAGAACTATCTACGCCGCAAAGCTAATGGAAAACAACGCGAGTATGAGGACAGGATAAAGACCGAGAAGCGGCGGCAGATGGAGGCCAAGAAAGCAGCTTTACGAGCCGAGGACATGGCCAATGGTGTGTATGCCCTCACTAGCAGCCTGCAGAGGAAAGAACCACAAAAAGGCATTCTATCAGCCCGAAGCGCTGTTATTTGAGTAAAAATATGCCGCAACACGAATGCAACCTATAATTGCGTAATAGTTGGTAGCTGCAACACGACAATTTTGATAAAATAAAGCCATAACAAAGAAGAAAGGAGGCGTACCCATATGAAATCTTCTATAACGTCTATTTTGGTTGGTGTAATCTTTATCGGCGTGTTTGTTACTTTGTTTGTTCTCATTGTTCGTGCTTTCCTGAAATATCTAAAATCGAGTAATGTTCGTAAAGAGAAAGCTGCCGTGAGTCAATCTCTCGGAGAAACATTAAAAGCGTACCGAACCCATTGTCAAATGACACAAGAGTTTGTGGCAGAAACAATAGGGGTCAGCAGACAAGCAGTATCAAAATGGGAAAATGGAACATCAGACCCAAGTACTTCAAACTTGTTTGCATTAGCAAAGCTATATGGTATATCGGTAGAAGAATTAATAAAAGATGTAAAATAACTTCAATAGTTGCCGCACGACGGCAAAGAAAAAAAGCCGTCGTGTAGCAACTATATTTCCACGCACCTTATTAGTTTCGGTGGCTTTGAAATAATCAAGGCCTCTTTTTTATGCGGCCAGTGGAGGGTCGCAATGAGCAAATATCCCTTTTGACGCGCCTCTTACATGGGCGACAAGCCACAATAAAATAGCGAAAACGTCCACCACGGCGCAAGTGAAAAGCCAATCACTTGCGCCCTTTTTTATGCGACAATACATGAGCTATTCCGTTGCGGTTCGTCTGCGATTGCAGACGAGTGCCGGGGATATTTGCAGAAATTCAGAGCCTTTGTTTTTACCGGGCCTCCAGTTTACAAGAAAATAAAAAAATTCGGCGCAGGAGGGCCGGAAACCTCTCTTTTTCAGACGGTAAAATTCGGGTCAAGTTGACCCGATGTTCGGCACTGTTGCCGCTCTCCGCTCCCCCCGTTTCGATTCGCACCAACCCCAATCGAAACGGAGGAAAGGCAGATGGAAGTCATCATCAAAATAAACGGACAAGCCCTGTCCGTGGAAGTCAGCGTTGAGGTCTATGAGTTCCTTGACCGGGCCGACCACAAGGAGGAAAACCTATCCCATGAGCAGCGGCGGCATTGGGACATAAGGGAGTTTGACGAGTACATAGTCGCCGCCGAGGACCGCACCAACCAAGAAACGCCAGAGCAATACGTTTGCCGGAGGGAAACGCTGGACGAACTGCTTTCCATGTTGGAGAGCTGCACCGCCACACAGCGCCGCCGGTTCCTGCTCTACGCGCTGGACGGATTGAGCTATGAGCAGATCGCCCGGCTGGACGGCTGCTCCAAGTACACCGTGAGGGATTCCGTGGAGGCGGCCAGAAAAAAGTTTCAAGATTTTTTCAAAAACAGACCCCACGAAACACGATTTTCAGGCTAACCAAGTGAGGGGAACAATCTCCATCACCGAGAGGGACAGGCAGTAGCAAGCTGCTTGTCCCTCTCGCCATTTTAGGAGGTCAGCCCATGACAGTAATCAATTTGAAACGCTACTACTATCCCCTTGTAAAAACGGACATGTTTGTGGTGGTGACAATTTGATGCTACTGGATATTTTTGCGTTTTTACGCATTTTAGGTCAGCAGAAAGGCTTTGGAAATCGTTTTACCATCGTTCTTTTACAAGTCGTTGAGAATCATCTTTCCACCTGTAAGCCCATCGCTGCTAAATTGCCGCAATTATTCAGATCCACTTCTATAAAAATCGTAAGGTTAGATCACTATGGAAATGAAACGTAATCTGCACTTGATATAGGAGCAGAGAGTTTTCATTACGAATTATCGGGGAAACGCACCTTTTTTCGTAATAGCATCCCCCCAATTCAATCCATTATTCTATTTTCTTCTGAATCCGTTACTCTTCCGGCTTTAATATGCCAAGCAATACAAACCTGGCATTGTTAAACTCGTAGCTGCAGGTAGATAACGTCAGCATCCGGTCTGTGACTGCCGGAGTAATTCCGCTGGTGAAGCACGAGCGTTCTTTTGCCTTATCCAGCCACCCTGTAAAATCCGGGTCTGAGGGGAAAGCCAATTCCCAGGCTTTATCCTGGACACTGGCCACATATCCGGCGAAAATTTCTATCTCATAATTTTTATCCGGTGTCAGCAGCAAAGCCACAGAATGTGAATCATAAAACTCCTGCTTCTTATATTCCGTAAGCCCGGAAAACATGCTGCCATTTTTCATATGATGTCCATAAATGATGCTGTGCCGGTCTGAGAAATCCACTCTGTTTCTGCTGTCCAGAAAGATGCAGCCAGATCCGTTCCACTCACCGCTGAACAAATGCTTCAGGTAATACTGGTTATCGTTACCTTGCACAACCGGATAATTGATTTCTGTCCCTTCAATATAAATCCATCCTACAATATCCGGATTGATTTCCTGCAGGGAAGCAAAATCTACAGCCGGCCACTCCCGTCCCCCAGACTCAGTTTCATCATCCACTGGGGATGCGGAAGGAGCCTCCGGTTCCTCCGGCAGCTTCACATAGTCCTCCAAATCAGTATAGGAGTCCTCGCCTTCAGAATACTCATGGTACTGCTTATATAACTGAATGGCGCCTATCACAATGCCGCTAGTAAATATTAAAATCAGCATGATGCAAATAATCTTTTTTTTCTTCATGTCCATTCGCCTCCTTATTTTCATTACACGATTCGGCAGGACAATCTACAACCTCTTAAATTAAAAAAGCCCACACAAAACATATGATTTGTACGAGCCTTTAAAGCTGTATTGCATTCGATTTTTTGTAAAGATTTATTAAATTGTATTTGATTGTATAGAATGGTACTTAAAGATTTCCATAAAGTTAACCCCCCTTAAAGCACTTTCTAGGATCTAAAACATCATTCTACAACATAACAAATTTCAATAAACCTTAATACATCTTGTCGTCCTCGCTATCTTTTGAACGATTGTTAGAATTTCTCTTTTGGTTATATTTCTTCATAATTACAAGTTTAAGTAAACCAACGACAATTAAAACCACGACAATGATAATCCACCAGTATTGTTCCATAACCTACTTCCCTCCTTTCCCTTTCAATAGTCTTAAATCATCTTCCCTGTCCTATGTAGAATAGAGAAGTTCATTCGCATTAACATGTACCATACAATGTTTACATTGTGGAAAGTTGTTTTCAATCGTTTGATGGACTGCCTCAGCAATTCCATGAGCATCATAAAGAGCTAAATTACCATCAGCTAATATTTCAATATCTACATACATTTTTGCTCCAAACATACGAGTTTTTAATTCATCAATGCCATCAACCCCTTGCTGCTTAAGCACAACTTCCCTAATCTTTGTTTCAGTAACATTGTCACAACTATGGTCTACCATTTTGTTAATGCTTTCTTTGAAAATGTCCAAAGCAGCTTTTAAGATACAACCGCAAATCACAACGCTTGCAATAGAATCGAGAATAGCAAAGCCTAAACGCGCTCCTAAAATGCCAATTAAGGAACCAACCGACGAGAGTGCATCAGAGCGGTGGTGCCATGCGTCAGCCATAAGCGCATCAGAATTTGTATGCTTTGCAGCATTTCTTGTAAACCAGTACATCCACTCTTTTATAACAATGGATAAGACTGCCGCCGTAAGTGCGATTCCACTAGGAATAGAAAGCGTATTGTACTGTCCTGAAAAGATTTTCTTGATCCCTGAATATCCTATTCCAACACCCGTTATAGCCAAGGCAACAGAGAGAATAATGGAAGCCACACATTCCATACGTTCATGCCCATAAGGATGTTCTTTATCAGGCTGTTTTTCTGATATTTTAATTCCAACCATCACAACGATTGTGCTTAATACATCAGAAGCCGAATGTACAGCGTCCGACAGCATGGCACTTGACTTTCCTATATATCCGGCAGCAAATTTAAGTAGCGATAAACCCAGGTTGATGATTAGTGTGATTTTGGAAACCTGAATAGCCTTATTTATATTTTCGTTTTGCAGAAGTCTACCTTTTTCCATAATATGCCTCCTTATCCTGCCAGCTTCCGAAACAGGCGTTTTGTAAGGAAGTAGTACCAGACTAAAGCTACCACAAATCCTATAGAGAAATAAAGAAACGCTTCACTCTGCATGGCTTTCGCTACCCAAAATGATGGAAGAAAGCCAACCGCGAACTGGTAGTAACTATCAATAAAGAAAGGGGCAGGTATTCCGAGCAATGTAAGTGCAGCTAGTTTTGTAACTGCCATACCCTCTAATTTATTGCCTGATAATGTGATAATCATAAGCGAAACAATAATTGCCTGTACTGAGCCGAGAAGCGCCAAGCATACTGTCATTCCAACGGACAACTTTTCTAATGAAAAAAACAACAGTACAATAAAAGCAATGACCGCCGAAATAATTGAGGGTACTCCCAACCTTGTAAAGAGATACCCCGACTTACCAAGAGGGGTAATCGAAAAGTACCGTGACACTTTATCGTCGATTTCCTCTAATGTAATCATTGCAAATGCAAAGCAAAGCAATACAGGCGCCATGATAGAAAGCAATAAATCAAAAATCGGATAATATGCTTGCAAAGAAAACTTCGTTATTCTTTCAAGAAATGGAATACCAAACTTAATTAAAGTTCCCATAATAAAAGGGGAGAAGCAAGCCGCAAACATCATAGGGTCACTTTTGATTTGCTTAAATATCTGTATGGTGCTGGATAATATCTTTTTCATAGCTTTACACCTCCCAAACTTTTCCACATATGCTCTACTGTATGTCGAGCAACCATGTAGAGAATCATCAACGTAGCAATTACAAGTACCGTATCAGGCGATAATAAAACACTTTTTCCAGTTATAAGGTTCATGCAAGCTGTGAATGGAAAAAAGCGGAACAGATATGGTAACTTCACAAACAGACCAACAATAGGTGGTACAAAACAAACAATTTCTATCGGCATAATCACAATGAGAAATTGGTTCAAGTTTGAAATTTTTGTAGCCGCAATAATTCCAATCATAGTAAAGATTGCTGATGTCAATGCCGTACCAACTGTGATACCAAGCAAATGATTGCTGCCGGAAACAAACCCCAATATCAACGCAATGATCGTAGAAATAGCAATCAACGCAACTGTTTTTGAAAGTATGTACTCCGATACTTTTACAGGCGATACTACCATAGCATTTAACACCTTTTGACTTTTTTCCAAGAGGACAATCGCTCCCATAAAAAACAATCCCATTGCTGCCGGGTCAGAGTATATCATGATAGAAGCAATATCCGTTTTCCAATGTCCCGTCAAAGCGGCAATCCCACACACATATAAAACTGTTAATATAAAGTAAATAAAATAAAAACCATATTTCCATTGGAAATGTATATCTCCACGAATTAAGCGTCCTAATCTCATTGAAGTGTCCTCCCCGTAATATCAACGAAAATGTCATTTAACGTAGGTTCACTACTATGGATAGAAAGCAGACGATTTTCAGAAATTAAATTTTTTAACATCTTATCCTCTGTGGTTCTATCAAGCAGACATTCCCCGGTTTTTTCGCCGTTGTCATAATAGGTATATTGTATTTTTGCAGCACCCCTTGACATGATTAAATTATGTGGGCTGTCTAACGCGCTGACTTTTCCCGCAACAATAAAAGCTACCTGATCGCATAGCTCCGTTGCGTCATACATATTGTGAGTGGTGATTATGATAGTTTTTCCGCGCTTCTTCTCTGCAAGGATAATATCTTTCATCAAGCGATTATTTGTAGGGTCAAGGCCGCTTGTTGGTTCATCAAGAAATAATATATCGGGGTCATGGATTAACGCTTTGATAAAATTCAAGCGAGAACGCATACCTTTGGAAAAGTCGGCAACCTTTTTGTCTCCGTCATTTTCCAAGCCTACCATATGCAATAATTCATCAATAGACCGGGGCTGCTTTTCATACAGCGAAGCGAAATAGGCAAGGTTTTGTCGTGCCGTAAATTTCTCATAACAGGTAGAAAATTCAAAGTCCACTCCAATATTCTCATAAAACCGATTTGTACGTTCCCTTATTTCAATACCTGCAACTTTTACGCTGCCTTTATATTTTGTATTAAGCCCAGTCAATACTTTTTGTATGGTTGACTTCCCAGCTCCAGAGGGTCCTAAAAAGCCGAAAATTTCTCCACGTCCAACATGGAAACTCACATCTTCAACAAAGGGCTTTTCAGTATAGCTGAAATACAGTTTTTTTACATCAATCATTATTTTTCCTCCTTTAATCTTATGACGCTTATAGATATATAGTCATATAAAATGTAAAAAATTTGTTTGGCTACCTGCCTGTCAAATAACCAAACAAAATTGTTACTCTGCTACTACTTGCTGAATAATCCCATTCACTAAAAGGTTTTGTATCATATTCAGTTCTTCATCCTCTTTGAATTGTTCCAAACAGGACAAAACAGAATACAGGGATTTTATAATAACCGTATGCGGAACCAAAAATACAACCCCTAGATCTTCCAGTATCTCCAGTATACGAATATCATTGTGCATATGGCTTTCAAAAATATCCGGTGATAATTTTCTTTGCAGATAGTCCATTATAGATAAGTCAATCTGCGAAAGAATAGGTGAAGTAATCAAACCCGTTAAACTTAGCTTAATAGCGTCCTTTGCTAAATCTCTATGGTTCTTATATTTTTTCTTTTTAATTGTTGTTTCTATACTTTCAAATAGCTCTTTTTGTAAGCGAAAATTGATTTCCACATATAGATGTTCTTTACTGGGATAAAAAGCATAGAAAGACCCCTTTGATATGTTTACGGCGGCCACTAAATCATCAACCGTTACTTTTTTCAAACCGTGTAATGCAAACAGCTTTTCTCCCTCTATCAAAAGTTTACCGCTGATGATCTCTTTCTCTTGTTCTGTAAACCGTGGCAATTCTCATAACCTCCTTATGACTAAATTGTTAGTATCGTCACGAAAAGTATAACATTTACTGCTCATATGATCAATATACTATCCGAGATATTTATGCAATGTAGGTTCCAATGCGTTTATCGTCGTGTCTGTATCCTCATTAAAAATCATGTGGCGATTAAGCTCTAAAGTAAGTAATTCCTTTTGCGGCGCATGAATTAAATCAAATACTTTGCTGGTATAATCAAAGCTAAAAAGCGGATCGCCTTTGGCAGTAATTAAAATAACAGGACATTGTATAGACCCATTCTCCAGGCACGATAAGTCAGCATTGAATAAACTGGCGACAAATCTTAAAGGATAATAAGGTAAAAGCATAGGGTCGTTTAAGCAATCTTGTTTTGCCTGTTCACTATAAAATACTCTGTCATAGTCTAAATAAGCATCTCCCGGTACTTTATAGTTAGGTAACAACTTTCCGCCCACGCGAAAGCCCCATTGTATCAGCCCCATAAAACGGTGTGTCCATGCAGGATATTTTGTTAGGCTCATAGTTTCTTTTAGCGTAGTCAGCATGATATTATGTGGAAAAACGGCTTTTAATCTTGTATCTTTACCTGCCGCCATTGCAGCTAAAATCCCGCCTTGACTGGAACCCATAACAGCTATGTTTTCACCGAAATTTTCTATTCCGTAAGTCGTTGCGTCATATACATTATGCAACATATCTTCCATTGTATAATTTTTCTTGATTTTAGGGCTTTTTCCGTGTGAAAGATAATGAACGCCTATTATATTAAATCCTCTTTCACTCAATCCACATAGAAAATTCTCATACATGAGAGGGTGTGACATAGTACCTGGCAAAAAAACAATGGTAGGACTCCTTCTTTCTGTATACCAAATAGAAAGTGTTATCGGAACATTATTTGAAGAAATTCCAACTTCTTCATACATACCTTATGCCTCCTATATGACTAAATTGATTTTATAGTCATATTATAACTTGTTACAAGCGGAAAGTCAATAGCTATAAATATATGATTTATGTATAAAAATGAGGTAAGAAATAAGAAAAGGAAAACGTGTAGCCGGAAATCATTCTGACATTTTTAGCAAAACCCTTGATATTATTCCGCAAACCGAATATAATATATAAAGTTAAGGGGGCGATAAATTATGAAATTTATTTCAACAACGGAAGCCGGCAAAAAGTGGGGACTTTCTTCTCGCCGTGTAGGTATCCTCTGCAGCGAGGGTCGTATCCCCGGAACTCAGAAGACCGGTAACACATGGCTTATTCCTGAAGATGCAGAAAAGCCAGCCGATGCACGCATTAAAAGCGGTAAATATATAAAGAAATGCGAGGAACAAAGCAATGCCTGAGATGCAGATTATAGAATGGAAAGAAATTTGGAAAGATGACTATCTGGCATGGATCTGTGGTTTTGCGAATGCACAGGGCGGCACGCTTTACATCGGCAAAAACGATAATGGCGAAACCGTAGGCCTGTCTAATTCCCATAAGCTGCTTGAGGATCTTCCGAATAAAATCCGTGATGCTATGGGTATTATTGTGCCTGTCAACCTTCATACAGATGGCGAAACCGAGTATATTGAAATTTCTGTACAGCCCTATCCTATTGCTATCTCATACAAAGGCGTTTATTATTACCGCAGTGGCAGTACGAATCAGAAATTAACCGGATTGGAACTGGAGAGCTTTTTGCTCCGTAAACAGGGCGCAACCTGGGACAACCTTCCTTTGCCGTCCTTCACAATCTCTGATATTGATAATGGTGTTGTTAAGCGTTTTATAAAGTGGGCGGCCAAAAAGGGACGTATTGATGAGAGCGCTTTAGATGAGCAAAAAGAGACGCTGATGAAAAAGCTGCACTTAATGAATAATGACTACTTAACAAATGCTGCCATGCTCCTTTTTGCAAACGATCCCGAAGAGTGGCAGCTTGGTGCTTTTACAAAAATCGGTTATTTTGAAAGTGATTCTGAACTTCGGTATCAGGATGAAATACATGGTTCACTGCTTGACCAGATTGATCGGATTATCGAAACTATCCATCTGAAGTATATGAAAGCAAAGATCACATACGAAGGAATGCAGCGGATCGAGCGTTATTTCGTCCCAGATGCGGCACTGCGCGAGGCTCTCTTGAATGCCCTGTGCCATAAGGACTATGCCCGTGGCATACCGATTCAGGTAAGTGTATATAATGACAGATTATATATTGCAAACTGCGGCCGACTGCCTGAAAACTGGTCTGCAGAGAAGCTCATGGAAAAGCACTCGTCTGAGCCCTTTAACCCTAATATTGCCCATGTATATTATCTTGCCGGTTTTATTGAAAGCTGGGGGCGCGGCATAGAAAAGATCTGTGATGCCTGCCGTGAAGATGGTGTACCATTGCCGGAATACGATATTACCGGAAATTCGGTTATGATCAAATTTATTGCACCAAAAGATCGGATTGTATATGGACCAGGGGAAACTGCAAATGGAACTGTAAATGGAACTGTAAACGGAACTGTAAATTTAAGTGACAAAGAAAAAGAGATTCTTGCTCTTCTTTCTGAGGATCCTGCTTACACCTATCAAAATCTTGCTGATAAATTGAATATCGGAAGGAAAGCTGTATTTGGGAGAATCAAAAACTTAAAGGAAAAAGGTATTATTGAAAGAATCGGCTCAGATAAAAATGGTTATTGGCAAATAAACGAATAAAGGTGGTGAACAGATGCCAAGACAATTCAAACAGGCACGGCTGATCAACAAATTAAAGATGACAGAGGCTGCCGAAAAACTCGGCATCTCTCAGCCAACCCTAAGCGCATGGGAGGGAGAACGCAAGTCTCCTTCCATTGACGGACTTGAGAAAATGTCTGTTCTCTATGGTGTAACAACGGATTTTCTCCTCGGACGGTCAGAGCAGGGGATCTCGGTCCAATCTGTACCAATTGCTCCGGAAACCCTTCCAATCTTTCACGGAAAACCAGTCTGGTCTGCGGAGTATGGATGGATGCTGGTTGATGCCGGCAATCATACTCTATTGCTCCCAAATGGACAGACCGTTCCGTTTGCTGATGCCAAAAGGCTGTTTACGCTGCCCCAGTTATTTTCCGAACCGAGTCTGCCATCCGGAAAACCGCTAATCTTATCTGAGATCCAGCAGTTTACCCGGATATGGCTGGAGCCAATCTCTCCAGACTCAAATTTGCGGACTGAATTGCGGGGCTGGTATCAGGTCAAAAAGCATTTTGTCCAAAATGAGTATGGGAATCGGTTTTATTTGGATACCTATAGAGCAAAATGGCTTGCCTTTCATCCTGAACAGCAATGAAGAAAGCACCGATACCCGATATAATATCAGGCATCGGTGCATTTGTTGTTTACGCTTTTGAACAGGCCGCCAAACAATATTCAGTTGTAAGACTTATGTTCAACCACGGACAACAGTGTAAGGAGAATTTTTATTCCCTCTATAAGGATACTGCACCTCCTCCCCTTCAATTCACCTGACTTAAGCAGTGGACTTCTTCCATCTGCTTTTGTTGTGTAAATTGTATCAGGGCAGATTCTGCTTTCTTTCCCGATGTATCCTTCTATTGTCCTATTTTTTGTGAATTTTAAATTTATGGTTGAATCATTTCGCCTCAAACTGCTCGATAATACGCCAGGCCCATATTTTCGATTGAAAACATAATCACTTTTCAAAAACCAAGTCAATCTTTCTGATGCAGCCGTTTGCCCCAACTTCCGTAGGGACAAAACCGACGTATCGAAAGCCTTTCTCCGCGTAACTGTCTATGATTTCCCTATGCTTTTCAACATAAGAAAACATCACTCCTTTTGCTGAATATTCGATATTAACATACTCATATTTTTTCATAGCAATCTCTCCTATCTTACAATTCTTGTTTCAAAAAAATCCGATAACTGATCTGATACATTCCATAACTCCAAACCAACGCGATAAGCGGGGAACAACATAAAAGGATAAACACCTTCTGATCTGTCAGCTCCACGCCCAGTATTGCAAGCAGCTTATATGCCCCAAAACAAATTGCTGCTGGAATGAGGAACGATACCAAAAGCAAAACGCGCCCTTTTTCGGCTCCAAATTTAAACACCAGCGAGATTGACATACTTCCAAAAATGAGGGAAATTACCGTTGCCGCTAAGGTTAAAAACAGCAGTTCCACAATAGCGGCAGGGCTGAATGTAATTTTGCCTGCTATGCCTCCGCCGATCAAGCCTACAGCCAAGCCGAATACACTTCCAATCGCACAAAAGATTGCTAAGACAATAAACTTTCCAATCACTAAATCTCTTTTTGAAATGGGCATTATCATCGCATATCGCGCCCATTTGGAGTTATCGTCAAAAGAAAAAGTGGTTACGATCATCATACTGCATAAGATGCCGCAGATGAAAATATATGCTCCCACACCAGAGGTAGGAATAAAAGCCACAGCAAACACCGCAAGTATAAACAGCATAGATTTTGTATTGTGTCCGATATTATATAAATCTTTCAATATAAGGCTTTTCATTTTGCCCGCTCTCCTTTCACATACAGCAGCAGAATATCGTCAATCGTAGCATCATCAACGACGGCCGCTTTATATTTTTTCCTGGCCTTTTCTTTATCAGCCACCAGCACATTCCACTGGTAATCGTCTTTGCGGTAAGCGAGGATCTCCGCTTTATCAATCTGATCGAAAACGGCTGCACCGCAGCGGATGATTCCATATTTGTAGCGCAGTTCATCCTTTGTCTTGCAAAACAGGACTTTTCCCTGATGAATAAAAGTAATATAGTCGGCAACCTTTTCCAAATCCGTGGTGATATGGGAGGACATCAGGATGGAATGGTTTTCATCCTGCACGAAATCCAAAAAGACATCAAGAATATCATCCCGCATAACCGGGTCAAGACCGCTGGTCGCCTCGTCTAAAATCAACAGCTTCGGTTTATGGGAAAGCGCCACAGCGATACACAATTTCATTTTCATGCCTTTGGAAAGTGTTTTGATCTCTTTATCCAACGGAAGCCCGAAACGTTTCAGATAATCCCGGTACAGGTACTCATCCCATTGTTTATAGGCGGATCCAGAGATCTTCCCCACTTTCGCAGGCGTCAATGTTTCATAAAAATTGACTCCATCGAATACAACGCCGATATCCTCCTTCAACTGTTTGGATGAAGATAATTCCTGCCCCCAAAAAGTAACCGTACCGTCATCTTTCTTAATCAGATCAAGAATTGCATTGATCGTTGTACTCTTTCCGGCTCCATTCTCGCCAATCAGTCCCATAATCGTTCCTTTCGGAAGGTCGAACGAAACGTGGTCCAGCTGAAAGCCTTCATACTGTTTCGTTAAATTTTCCACCTGTAAGATTGTATCCATAGTCACTCCTCCTAGTATAATAATGGTGTAGTCAATCAAGACTACTTGTTTAATAAGTTTC
>CAJUBQ010000010.1 GCA_910584595.1 uncultured Eubacterium sp. | reverse complement strand
GCGAAGCCGTAGCGGCGCCTTTAGCTGCTGGCGTTAAGCCAGGGCGAATTAGGCGTCGCGTCCGTCCGGCGCCAAAACTTAAATGCAGAATGCTTAGGGATTCTTACATTCTGGAAACCGGAACAATGCGACAGGGCCGATTCCCTCATCCAGCGTCCGGGAGGCCCAAAAGCACCACTTTGTCTAAACTGTTTCTCTATTACTTGCCCCACCCCGTAAAAAGTAACGATAGACTTAACCTGCGTATTATGTTATGCTGTTTGTAACAGAATTTTATATTTTTTACAACAAAGAAAGCGGCAGGGAAGAAATATGCAGGTAATGAAAATACAAAAAGGAAAACGTATCGCAAAAAGAAAAGACATCGTAAAAGAATGGTATTTAATCCAGTCCGGTTCTGTTATTCAAAAGCTTGGACTGGCAGAGGTTACGCTTGGGCCAAATGCGATTATCGGTATTTTGGAACGGGACTGGTTTATTTGTGACTATATAGCAGGAGAGGATACGGCGATTGCTGCGATCCCATGCGGGAATGCGGATGATCTGAAAAATCTGCTGGCTGCAAATGAACGTTACCGGATTGTGTTTTTACGCTCGGCGATTGAACAAAGGCACCGGATCTTTGTACTGTATTCACAGTTGTATCGCCGGACGAGTCAGTTCCATGCATTTGTGCAGACGGTCTATAACGATTATAAGACTTTTTGCAGCAATTATCAGCTGGATGAGCAGGTATTTCCTCAGATGGATTATTTTAATATGCTTGAGATGAAGCATAAGGCTGAAGCCTGGGAAGTAAATAACAGTACAAGTCTGATTAAAAATGTATTAAAAGATTATATTCAGATGATGGTGAAAGATGACAGTCTTTGCGTCGGTGTGATTATGGAAGCGTCTGCGCAGATGCATCGTGCGATGCTTGGAATCGGGGAAATGGTAGCGTATTTGTCTGACCGCAAGGAGATTCTTTTGGCGGAATCTGAAAATGATATATTTCACTTGTACTTTGATCTTGCAATCAGATCCAGTAAAAGACATCTGGATATTGCGCCAGTGAAGCAGGAACTTACATTTTTAAGCGGCTTTATACGGAAAATACAGATTTATGAGCCGGCTTTGATTAAGACGCGTATCAAGGCATATGAGGAATACGATTTTGAAAATGCAGCGTCGGCACAGCTGTCAAAGAAGATTGACGTATTGACGGAAGACTGCTTAAAACATATTTTGGAATTTTCACAGATCGGTGAGAATGAGGCGAATGCTTTTGTGGCACAGGTAGAGTCATACCGCAATTTGCCGGATATGACGTCTACGGATGCAGCTGCGTATAAAATACGTAAACAGATCGCACCGTTGTTTTATAATATTTATTACAGTGTGTTCATGCAGGCGGTGGAAGACGAGGATGCGGTATCGCCGATTATAGAGATGTTTTTGAACTTTGGTTTTATGGACACAAAACTGGCAGGCGAGGAAAATGCCAAGGCGCTTTATGATCTGACCGGCCGTCTGCGGCAGTTTAAATCCGAACGTGTATATACGATCTTTTCCTGGCTGAAAAGCATTTATTTTGGACGAAACGAGCCTTCGAAAAATGAGTTTGAGCTGGATTACCCTGCATATCTGCTGGAACAGCGAAAAAACGGCGATTTGACAGAAGAACAGGTCAAAAAAATGCAGAACGATCAGAAAGAAAAAGTGCGTTTTGAAATTCAAAATATGTTTAGCTCGGCGAACCGCATCACATATGGAAAGATTACTACATTTTGTCCGATTCTTTGTGAATTTGATTTGATTAATACGATTTCGAAAATGGCAGTTACAGTGGAACGGCTGGAAGAGGAATTGAATAAAATACGTAAAGTAGATTTTACCGCATTTTATCGTGAAGTTAATTTTACAAATGCTGCAAATGATATTTTAAGCCATGAGCTGTTGATGTCAGAAGTGCTTCCGAATATGATACTAATGCCAAATGCAGGTACACGTGCTATGATGTGGCAGGAGACGGCAGATAAGCGTCGGGATACGCCGGCACGTTTCCTGTTCCCAATCTTTACGGCTGCAAATCTGGAGGAAATGATGATTGAGACGGTCGGCAGATATCGCTGGGAGATGTGCCGCAAGATTCAGGGTGTGCGCTGGAATGATATCCGTGAAAAGTCACTGACGTCAGAATATTGTGATTATCTGCAGTTTTATCGTAAGAATCGGGATTTGTCCGCAGATGCAAAGGATAAGCTGAAAACGGCTATTCAGCGGGCGAAAAACAATTACAGAGAAGTATTTGTCAAAGACTATCAGAGCTGGATTAATTATGAATCCAAAGGAAGTTTCCGGCTGAATAAAGTAGCCAGGGAGATATTGATTGTGTACTGCCCGTTTGCAAAAGATATTCGTGCGGCTCTGAAAGTAAATCCAATGTATCAGATTTCAATACCGAAATTTGAACGTGATAATGCAAAGAAGGCGCAAAGGCTTACCGCACTGTATGAAAAATATCAGAAGGCCGGCGGTGAAATTACCGAAGAATTGAAAGAGAATCTGTTGTATTGTCAGTTATAAACGGGGAAGGCAGAAAAATGCTTAAAATCATGTTATCAGTGATTTTAAGCATTTTTGTTTTTGGCATAGTTCCTTTATCTTAATTTTATGATCTAATCTTATGATCTTATGGCATTATCAAATTCTGCTTCTATCGCAGCATCCGGTTTTTCTGTCAGAAGGGATACCGTGATATTAAATGCTAATGCGATCAGAAATGCCGGAAGCAATTCGTAGATATCCAGCGCACCGCCCATTGGACGTACGAGATATTTCCATACAAAAATCATAATACCGCCGCTTAACATACTTGCAAATGCGCCGTATTTGTTGCTGCGTTTCCAGAAAAGTGCACAAAGCATGACCGGACCGAATGCAGCGCCAAAACCGGCCCATGCAAAGCTGACAATGCCAAATACACTGCTGGATGGATCTCTTGCGAGGAAGATGGCGATCACACTAATCAGTATTACGGTGATACGGGCAGCGATCAGGGAGGCTTTTTCACTGAGATGAATGCCAAATGTGTCGCGCAGCAGATTTTGAGATACACTGGAGGAGGCGGCAAGCAGCTGACTGTCTGCGGTAGACATTGTAGCAGCCAGAATACCGGCCAAAATAATACCAGCCAAAATGGCAGCAGCAGCGCCCTGAGAGCTTAGCAGATCTGCGATTTTTACAATGATCGTTTCGGAATCGCTGCCAGAAAGCGTATCGATCCGGCCCGCTTTGCTGACTGCAAGCCCGCATATACCGATAAAAATAGCAACTGCCATTGAAATTACAACCCATACGGTAGCAATTCTGCGAGAAGTTGTTAATTTGTTTTCGTCTTCGATAGCCATAAAGCGAAGCAGTACATGAGGCATACCAAAATACCCAAGTCCCCAGGCCAGCATGGAGCATATTGTAATAATGCCATAAGGCTTTGCGGCGTTTGATGCAAGATCGTATGTATTTGACAGTGATAAATAACCAGGGAGGGCTTTTGCGTTTTCTAATACGACATCAAATCCTCCTGCCATATGTCCGCTGTAAAAAACAACGGTAATCAGTGCAATCGTCATCACAATACTTTGAATCAGGTCGGTTGTGGAAGCTGCCAAAAAACCGCCAAGAGTCGTATATGCTACAATGATAATGGCACAGATAACCATCGCAGCCATATAATCTACGCCAAAAAGCGTGGAAAATAGTTTCCCGCAGGCGGCAAACCCGCTTGCCGTATAGGGGATGAAAAATACGACGATTACAATTGCGGCGATGCAGTTCAGCATATTTTTGTCATGGTACCTTTTAGAAAAGAAATCCGGGATGGTGATAGCGCCGATCTGATGGCTGTAACGCCGGATTTTTTTAGAAATAAAGAACCAGTTTAGCCAGGTTCCAAGCGCGAGGCCGATGGCTGTCCAGGCGGCATCGCAGACGCCGGATAAATAGGCCACGCCGGGCAGTCCCATCAAAAGCCAGCTGGACATATCGCTGGCTTCGGCGCTCATTGCGGTTACAAATGGTCCGAGTTTACGGCCGCCAAGGTAGAAATCGTCCGTAGACGTATTCGTCCTGGAAAAATGAAAGCCAATCACAAGCATAAGTCCAAGATAGCATATGATTGCGGCCATAATTAAAATAGATGATACATTCATAAATATAACTCCAATCTGCCGGATGCCGGCTTTTTTCTTCGGTCCGCTTTCGCTGATTACATCGCTAAATGGGCCGAATCTAAAGTAGTATAGCATGAAACAAGATAAAATGGAATACAAAATTGCAGTAATAATTGACATTTTACTTTTTTGTGGTAAAATAATAAAGTGTTTTGATCTCAAGGACGGGACAGCGCGCAGGCGTTGTCCCTTTTCTGGATGATATTCGGGTATATTTTGCCGGGTTGTGCATAAAATTAAGAGGAAAAGAGAGAAACGCGAAAGATAAGAAAGGGGCAGGAAGCTATGAAAAATCTGGAAGAAATTTTGCAGGTGGTCGATGATTTTGTATGGGGTCCGGTGATGCTTGCGCTTTTGGTGGGAACAGGAATTTTTCTCACGTTTCGGCTCAAGTTTTTAACATGGAGAAATCTTCCCTATGCAATCAGGCTAACGTTAAGTAAGGAATCAAGAACAAAGCATGGAGCAGGCGATGTATCGCCGTTTGCAGCGCTTACGACAGCTTTGGCGGCAACGATTGGTACGGGAAATATTGTAGGGGTTGCGACGGCAATGGTATCCGGCGGTGCGGGAGCGCTTGTCTGGATGTGGATATCGGCATGTTTTGGCCTCACGTCCAAGTTTAGCGAATGTATGCTGGCAATAAAATATCGAGAGGTAAATGCACAGGGTGAAATGTCTGGTGGGCCGATGTTTACGATGAAAAAAGCATTTAAGAATCAGGCATTTGGAAATGCTTTGGGATGGCTGTTTGCATTATTTGCGGTGATTGCATCGTTTGGAATCGGCAATCTTACGCAGGCAAATTCGATTTCAGATGCGATGAATAATACCTTTGATGTACCGACCTGGCTGACAGGCGTGATTATTACAGCGCTTTCCCTTTGTATTATTGTAGGAGGGATCAAATCCATATCTAAGCTGTCATCAGTGATTGTACCGTGTATGGCAATTTTTTATGTGATTGGCGGATTGATTGTTATTCTGGGAAATATCAAAAACGTTCCATCCGGCGTGGCAGAAATTTTTCGCATGGCATTTTCGGTCAAGGCAGTTGCTGGGGGTGTAGGAGGTACAATTGTAGCTTCTATGATGAGCGGTATGCGCTATGGGATTGCAAGAGGTGTATTTTCAAATGAAGCAGGTATGGGTTCGGCAGCCATTACTGCCGCTTCTGCTACGACAAATAATCCGGTTCGTCAGGGTTACATAAATATGACAGGCACTTTTTGGGATACGATTGTAGTATGCACAATTACAGGTCTGTGCATTGCTTCGTCAGGTGTTTTAGGCATGACGGATGCAAGCGGCAAAGCAATTGAAGGCTCTGAGCTTACGATTGAAGCGTTTCAGACAGTGTTAGGGCCTGCAGGCGGATGGATGGTTACGATCGGTATTGCCTTGTTTGCATTTTCCACAATACTTGGATGGGAATATCATGGAGAAAAAGCATTGGAGTATCTGGCTGGCACACATAAATATAATATGATTTACCGGGTTGTATTTTCGGCTGTTGCGTTTATCGGTGCGACGACGACACTGTCGATTGCCTGGAAATTTTCAGATATTGCAAATGCATTAATGGCAATTCCGAACTTGATTTGTCTGCTTGCATTAAGTGGGGAACTGGCGAAAGATGTAGAAGCGTTTCAGACTACTTTAAAGCGCGAAAGAGGCTGAAACGACTCTGCAAAATGCATAAAATTCAAGTGTGTTTTATGCGGCATTCGTGAGTTTTTAACAGAAATGTAACAGATTTGCAAAAAACACTTGCAAATGCCTGATTTTTGGACTATATTACGAGATGAACTTGTGTATTCTAAACTGATTCTAAGGGAAGTGGAAGGGAATATGAGTAATAAACAGATCATAGTTTCAAATGTAGCAAAAGGGCATGAAAATCCAATTGCAGAGCTTGTTCAGGTTGCATGTCAGTTCGACAGTAATATTACGTTTGAGAACGACAACCGCAAGATTAATGCAAAAAGCATTATGGGGATTATGGCATTTAATCCATCCAAGGGAATGAGCGTGAATATTATTACTGAAGGCAACGACGAGAAAGAAGCTCTGTTAGCAATGGAAAAGTTTTTAGTGTGTGAGTAGATTGTAGGAGGTCTAAGGAGATGAGCTCAAAGAGTACAGACAAAGAAACAAAGTCAGTTGCAGAAGCAGCAGATGTAAAAGAAGCAGAGGCAGTTAAAGCAGATGCGAAATCAGAAGCAGATACGGCTGTTAAGGGAGAAACAAAGACGGTTAGTAAAAAAGCTGATAAGGATGAAGCAAAAGCAGCTAAAAAACCTGCTGCAAAGAAATCAACAGCAAAAAAGGCTGATAAGCCTGAGCTGAAACCGGATGTATTTATTGAATTTCAGAACAGACAGGCAAGTGAAGCTACCGTTGTTGATAAGGTGAAGGCAGCGTTTGTTGCTAGCGGACATAGAGTATCATCGATTAAATCCTTACAGATATATATAAAACCAGAAGAGTATAAGGCTTATTATGTAATTAACGATAATAAGTACAGCGGTGAAGTGGATTTGTTTTAGTGTTCAGACAGTAACCTTAAGAATGATATCTGTACATTGCGTGAGCAGTGTACAGATATTTTTTATGGTATTTTTTGGAAATGATTATAAAAAAGTCTGAGCCTTTTGCATGATGATAGGGTTGGTATTTATAATTCATCCAAAAGACTCAGATCTTCTTTTCCTAAATTATAAGCTGCCGTTTCTGTATCTTGTGACCAGTTTTTTGATACGGTCATAAGGGTTCAGCAGATCGCTGATGGACGTATCCTGATTCAGTGTATCTACAATATGAGCGATATATTTACTCATATCACAGTTAATATAATAGGAACGGCTTAACAGTTCTGGCGTCTGGTAAATAAGATTGGTCGTGATGACGCGGTAAATCGTGCCTTCTTCTACCGCTTTATCAAATTTATCCAAGCCGTCGGTAAACAATCCAAAAGTTGATATTACAAAAATCCGTTTTGCTTTTCTTTTTTTCAGTTCTGTTGCGACATCAATCATACTGTCTCCCGAAGAAATCATATCATCTATAATCATGACGTCTTTTCCTTCGACTGAAGCGCCAAGAAATTCATGTGCAATAATCGGATTGCGCCCATTAACAATACGGCTGTAATCACGCCTTTTATAAAACATACCAATATTAATGCCAAGAACGCTTGCAAGATAAACGGCACGACCGGTAGCGCCTTCATCCGGGCTAATCATCATCATATGGTCAGAATCAAACTGCAAATCCGATACATTGGTGCATAGCGCTTTAATAAACTGGTATGCCGGCTGGATAGACTCAAAACCGGAAATAGGAATAGCGTTTTGTACACGCGGATCGTGAGCGTCAAAAGTAATGATATTATCTACGCCCATAGCCGTTAATTCCTGCAGCATCATAGCACAATCCATAGATTCGCGTCCATTGCGTCTGTGTTGGCGTCCTTCGTATAAAAAAGTCATAATGACAGTAATACGCCTTGCTTTTCCGCCTGCGGCAGCGATGATACGCTTTAGATCGGCATAATGGTCATCCGGAGATTTGTGGTTTGGATGACCGCAGACGGTATATGTCTCATGATAATTCGTTACATCAACCATGATAAAAAGATCATAGCCGCGAATAGATTCTTTGATAAATCCTTTGGCTTCCCCGGTGCCAAAACGCGGAGTGCTCGCATTGACTATATAAGTGTCACGCTCAAAACCCCGAAAAGCAATTGTTGTTTTATGGTCAGACTGATGTTCGTGGCGCCATTGTACAAGATATTCGTTGACTTTTTCGCCCAGGCCTGAGCAGTTTGACATCGGAATCAGTCCAAGTACTCCAACTGGGATACTTTCAATCATGTTGTCGTCGTAATGCATAGTGTAAGTCCTCCGTTTTATTTAATTTTGTAATGGTGCAGACTGGTCTGAACCGTTACTTAATTTTCTCTTTTGGAGCCGGATATCGTCACAAAAAAGTTTTATCATCGTATAACTGCTCGTAATCCGGGAGAAAATCCGTTCCGAGTAAATAATGCTGAGCTGGTCAATGCCTAAATTTGTAGATATAATTGTAGATTTTTTACGGAGCATACGCTCATTCAGGCATAAAAACAGCTGTGAAACGGTAAATGCATTGGATAGCTCGGTTCCCAGATCGTCGATAATCAGAAGGTCACAGTCAAAAATATGCTGCATGGAGGAGGCCGCCTCACGATCCTTCTCAAATTTATGTTTTTCCAATACTTCAAACAGCTGAAAGGCTGTGAAGTAAATAACAGAATGGCCCGTATCCAGCAGTTCTTTCGCAATGCAGTGAGATAAAAATGTCTTACCCGTACCGGTATCGCCATATAAAAACAGATTATGAAATTCTTTGTCAAATTCTTTTAAAAATAATAAGGATTCCTTAACGGCATCTTTGGCAGTTTCTCTGTAAGAAAGACCATTCGTATCATTTTTTTTCGTTTCCGAATAGTAAGCAAAGGAATAGTTCGTAAAATTTTCTTCTTTTAAGATACTTTTAATATTTGATTGTGTATAAACAAGATCAATGGCAGCCTGTTCAAAGCAGTGGCAGCGTTTGCCGTCGATATAGCCGGTATCCTTACAGTCCGGGCACGTATAGGGCGGTTCCAGATATTGTTCGCTGAATCCTGCCTGGGAAAGGAGATTTGACCGTTCTATGCGGTAATGCGCCAATACTTGTTTTAACTGTGCCAACGCTTGTTCATCTCCATCCAGCAGAAGTTTGCCAAAGTGAACGCTCGCCGAAGCAATCAGTGTTTCCAGCTCTTTCAGACGCGGATACTGCAGGTAAAGCTGCTGCTTGCGTTTTTGCAGGATGTGCTGGTTATGAAGTTGTCTGGCATCATATTGACGTTGGATCTCGTCGTATTGTAAATTTGATAAAGCCATAATAGTTCTCCGTGGTTATCTGCGGTGTGACAGCAATTCACGCTCCAGCTCCTCATAATTATAAGTGCGCTGTGAGAAATTTGAAAAGCCGTTGACAATCGTTCCTTTGGCAGTGCGCGCAGCGGTCTTTCCGGCGGTTATTTTTTTTGCTTTTGTCTCTTGATATTGTGCGTCCAGCAGCTTAATATCATTTAAAGTACGGGCATTTTGGCTTTGCCAGCTCTTTAAAATGGAATCGGTATATTCATAGCTGATCTGATGGATTTTTAAAATTGTTTTCTGGCAGGCCAGAGCGATCATATCATCAGAAAATGCCATTTCTTTTGACCATTTTTCCACATACTCAAGTTCCGGCCCGGTGAGTGTGCGATTTGAAATGCCAAATGCTTTTTGCACAGCGCGGGCCGCGCTGCTGTGCATCTGTGCAGACTGTTTTGCATCCGAAAGCGTACGGATGCCGGATTTTGCCCAGGACAGCGCAATCTTATCCATATACCGAATGCTCATATGATTCTTTGCCACACTTTGTTCGATCAGGTATTCAATTAAATCCTGTGAAAATTTCAGCTTATCCAGCCAGTACAAAATTGTTTGAATATCCGTATTGTTTAAAGGATGCCCAAGATAACGTTCGGCTACAAATAAAATTTCCTGTACGGTCTCATCTTCGCCAAACTGCGCCAGCTGATTCAGGGAATATTCTGTGCGCTGTGGCAGAGCATGCATGGTATCGTGTGAATGTCCGGATAAAACAGTACCGGCTGCAGGAGGCTGTTCTATATCTTGTTTTGTATGTTGTTCGACAGGTACAGATGTATCTGTATATTGCTGTCTGGCAGAAACAGTATCGGCTGTCTGAGCCTGTTTCGACAGAGTGTCCGGCGTTAATAATGAAAAATCAGACAGACAGATACCGGTAAGCTCTTCCCTGCTGTTAAATTCCAGGCGGAGCAGATGCATTTTTTCCCAATATTTTAAAGCGCGTGTAACGTCTTTTTCCGTATGATCGAACTTGTCCGCGATATCCGAAATGGAAAACATCGTGTCCGGATGATTCATACAGCGAAGCAGATACAGATAAATTTTGACAAACTCACCATCTGCGTGTGTCATATATTCGTCAATAAAAGTATTTGGTACATAAGTGGCAGCAAGCGTGCTGTCACGTTTTAGTAATATATCAGCCATGTGCATCCCCCCTCTTACTGCACAGATTATAGCACAGGATTTCCCAATTGAGAAGTACATTTTTTTCGCAAAGTCTGTGAAATCAAGGCGTTCCGGTAATTGTGGATAAAGTGGATAAGGTGGATAAGGATGAAGTTCACATTATATTAATTCTAAAAACTGCTAAAAATCGAATCTTTCCACATTTTTTCAAAGAGTGTGGATAAAACACAAAAAATCCACATTGAAAATGGCATCTTTTGCACAATTCAATGTGGATAAAGTGGATAACTAGTGGTTAAGCAGGCTTTCACCAACCTTTATTATGTCTCCAGCCCCCATAGTTATCAACAGGTCACCGTTCATTAAATTTTTTAATAAAAATTTTTCAATCTCTTCAAAAGATGGAAAATAGTAGCATTCCGTACCGCGCGTTTTCAGTCTTTCGAGGATATTCAAGGAGCTGACTCCAAGCGTATCCGTTTCTCTGGCGGCATAGATATCAGCCAGTACAACAATGTCAGCAGCAGAAAGTGATGCGGCAAATTCATCCAGAAATGCTTTCGTCCGTGTATAAGTGTGTGGCTGAAAGACACAAATAATGCGTGAATGTGGATAATTGGCGGCTGCGCTTAGCGTTGCGCTGATTTCCGTTGGATGGTGTGCATAATCATCAATAATGGTAGCTCCATTTCGTTCCCCTTTGACCTGAAAGCGGCGGTCTGTTCCGCAGAATGCATGAAGTCCCTGAGAAATTGCTTCAGCCGGGAGGCCCATTTGTACTGCAAGAGCAGCGGCAGCAAGTGCATTGCTGATGTTATGGCGGCCAGGCACATGAAGGGAGACGTCACAAACTTTTTCTGTTTCCTTCCATGCTAAAAATTTGGAAGAGTTTCCTCCCTGTTCGGTGTGAACAACTTTGTTTCTGCGATGCATAACTGTAAACTGTGCAAAACCGGATGATTGATAGGTGATATTTTCCGGATAGAAATTGCACGAAGGGTCAAAGCCATAGGTAACGACTTGCCGGTCTAATCCTTTTAATAGACTGTTCAGGTCGTTAATCTCACTGTTTATAATAATTGTGCCGTCTGCAGCTGTGTTTTCTGCAAAAAGACGGAAAGAATGCCGGATATCGTCCAGGTCTTTGAAAAAATCCAGATGGTCTTCTTCGATATTGAGAATCATGCTGTATTTTGGATAAAAATGCAGAAAACTGTTCGTATACTCACAAGCCTCTGTTACAAAATAAGCAGAATGTCCGACATGGATGTTTCCACCAATGGCAGGCAGAATTCCACCGATAGAAATCGTTGGGTCGGTATGTGCCGCAAGCAGAATATGTGTGACCATAGAGGTTGTCGTAGTCTTTCCGTGAGTCCCGGCAACAGCTACAGATTGTTTGTAGTTGTTCATGATTTGTCCAAGCAGCTCTGCGCGGCTCAGCATAGGAATCTGCATCTTTTGTGCAGCCATATATTCCGGATTATCGGCATGGATGGCTGCTGTGTAGACAACAAGATCCGTATCGGGACTGATATGTTCAGCGCTTTGGCCGTAATAGATGACAGCTCCGGATTGAGCCAGTTTCTTTGTAAGCTCCGATTCTTTTGCATCAGAACCGGATATTGTAAAATGTTCTTCTAAGAGGACTTCTGCAAGTCCGCTCATACTAATGCCGCCGATGCCGATGAAATGTACGTGGACCGGCTTTTGAAAATTAATCTGATACATTTGATATACACCTGCACATTCTATACCCGATGGACATGCTGTATGTTATTTGTAAAACGCGCAGCTGCCGAAGGGTATGCTATATTTTATATTCACATAAACAGGAACTTATGACTGTTCATGCGTTCTATTTTCATTATAAACATCTTTCACTATTTTGCAATTTATTTCTGATTTCATTTTCGTTCTTATGTTGTTCGCTATCCTGCAAATTGTTGTAAAATTCTACAAAAACTGGTGAAAATTAGACAAAAAGATGTGAAAAATGATGTACATTTTGAGACAAATATGTTATACTGTATCATACAGATCAAAAGAATATTGGACGAGGGGTGAGGGAAGTGATTTGTAAGGAAATGATTGCCATGCTTCTGGCCGGCGGACAGGGGAGCCGTCTGGGAGTGCTGACTTCAGCAGTAGCTAAGCCGGCGGTAGCATTTGGCGGTAAGTATCGAATTATTGATTTTCCGCTTAGTAATTGTATCAATTCAGGGATTGATACGGTAGGTGTTCTGACACAGTACCAGCCGTTGCGGTTAAATTCGCATATCGGTATCGGTATCCCATGGGATCTTGACCGTAATAATGGGGGAGTTACAGTGCTGCCGCCGTATGAAAAGAGTGACAACAGTGAATGGTATACAGGGACAGCGAATGCGATATTCCAGAATTTAAATTATATGGAAAGTTATCATCCTGAATATGTGATCATTTTATCCGGCGATCATATTTATAAAATGGATTATGAAGAGATGCTTGACTTTCACAAAGCAAATCATGCAGATGTAACGATTGCTGCAATGCCGGTTCCGATCGAGGAGGCCAGCAGATTTGGAGTTGTAATTACAGACGAAGAAAAACGGATACAGGAATTTGAAGAAAAACCGGAACATCCAAGGAGCAATATGGCATCCATGGGTATTTATATATTTAGCTGGAAAGTGCTCAAAGATGCACTGGTAGCATTAAAAGATCAAGGCAATTGTGATTTTGGCAAGCATATTATTCCTTATCTGCATGAAAAAGATTTCCGCATGTTTGCTTATGAATACAACGGCTACTGGAAAGACGTAGGGACGCTTAGTTCCTATTGGGAAGCAAATATGGAACTGATTGATCTGATACCTGAATTTAATTTGTATGAGAAGTATTGGAAAATTTATACAAAATGTGATATTATTGAGCCACAGTATCTTTCATCCGAGGCAGTAGTGGAAAAAAGCCTGATTGGAGAGGGATGTGAGATCTATGGAGAAGTATATAGTTCTGTAATTGGGGCAGGCGTAACGATTGGCAAAGGCACTGTAATACGTAATTCGATCATTATGAAAGATGCCGTGATTGGAGAACATGTAACGATAGATAAAGGTATTATTGCAGAAAATACAAAGATTGGCGACCGTACACAAGTTGGCGTAGGAGAATATGCGCCTAGTACATATAATCCAAAAGTATATGCATTCGATCTGGTTACGATAGGAGAAGACTCCATCGTTCCTGCAGATGTCAGAATTGGACGAAATACAGCAATCGCAGGCATGACGACGGCAGAAGATTATCCTGACGGACAGCTTGCCAGCGGCGGAGCGATTATAAAGGCAGGTGAATCGGCATGAAAGCATTAGGACTGATCTTAGCAGGCGGCAATAATAACCGTATGCAGGAATTATCAAAGAAAAGGGCAATTGCGGCAATGCCGGTAGGCGGCAGCTTTCGCTGTATCGATTTTTCCCTGAGTAATATGACAAATTCACAAATACAGACGGTTGCGGTATTGACGCAGTATAATGCGCGTTCATTGAATGAACATTTAAGTTCCTCTAAATGGTGGGATTTTGGAAGAAAACAAGGCGGATTGTATGTGTTTACACCAACAGTAACCTCAGATAACAGCTGGTGGTATCGTGGAACAGCAGACGCTATGTATCAAAACATCGATTTTCTAAAGCGCTGCCATGAACCTTATGTCATTATTACGAGCGGTGATTGTGTATATAAAATAGACTATAATAAAATATTGGATTATCATATCGAGAAAAAGGCGGATATTACAATCGTTGTAAAAGATATGGATAAATCAGAAGACGTCAGCAGATATGGCGTTCTTAAGATGAATGAGGATTCCAGGATTGTAGAGTTTGAGGAAAAACCAATGGTTGCACAGTCAAACACAATATCTACTGGAATCTATATTATCCGCAGAAGGCAGTTGATTGATCTGCTGGAGCACTGTGCGCAGGAGAGCCGGAGTGATTTTGTAACAGATATTTTGATTCGTTATAAGAATTTAAAGCGGATGTATGGATATAAGCTGGAAGGTTACTGGAACAATATCTCCACAGTGGATTCTTATTATAAGACAAATATGGATTTCTTAAAACCGGAAGTTCGTAAATTCTTTTTCCGAGATTATCCGCATGTTTATTCAAAAGTAGATGATTTGCCGCCGGCAAAATATAACATAGGTTCGGATGTGCATAACAGCCTGATTTCCAGCGGGTGCATTATTAACAGCAAAGTGGAAAACTCCGTATTGTTTAAAGAAGTATTTGTAGGCAAGAATTGTGTAATTAAAAATTCAATTATATTAAACGAAGTTTACATAGGTGACAATACACATATCGAAAATTGTATCGTAGAGAGTCGGGGGACTCTAAAGGCGAATACTTATTACTGTGGTGACAGCGGTATTAAAGTAGTTGTAGAAGATAACAATGAACGGTATGGGTTGTAATAGATCACAGGCTGCAGTTTTTTGGCTGCGGCTTGTAAGTCACAAGTCAAAAAAGGAGGGGTAAACAACTATTGAGTAAAGGTGAGGTGTTTTATAGGAAATGAAGAAAGGGGCGAAAGATGATGCGAATAACAGATGTCCGAGTCCGAAAAGTTGAAAAAGAAGGAAAGATGAAAGCAGTGGTATCAATCACAATTGATGATGAATTTGTTGTGCATGATATCAAAGTAATTGAAGGGGTTAAGGGATTGTTCATAGCCATGCCAAGCAGAAAGGCAGCAGATGGAGAATTCCGAGATATTGCTCATCCGATTAATTCTGAGACTAGAGACCATATTCAGAATATTATTCTAGAGGAATATCAAAAACAAATGACAGCAGAAGAAGAGACGTGAATGACGATTGAAACAGAATAAAAATGGAAAGGATGGCTTGAACCGTCCGAAAGAAACTGCAACAGACTGAATGTACGAAAAAAACATTTGCCTGTTGCAGTTTTTTTGTTAGTTTTCCTCTTTTTTGTCCGCAGTATTTTTTTGTGCGGATTGTTCATAATCAGTAACGGCCGGATCAACCATATTTTGTATGCGGCGCCATTCTTTAGAGGATTCATCTTTTACCGTTTCGCTGCGGTTCTGTGACAAGAAACGTGCCAACTCATAACAGCTAATCCAGATTTCATTATTTCCGTCTTTTTGGGACTCATCAAAAATCAGCTGAAGTCCAAAGTGCAAATGTATAATATCGATATTATTTGTATTCTCTTTATCACTATAACCTGTATGACCCATATAGCCTATGACATCTCCTGCAGTTACCGTTCCGCCTTCTTTTAAAGATTTACTATAGGGGAAGTTTTGGCGCAGATGTGCATAATAATAATATCTCTTTTTATCAAAGCTGCGGATACCAATGCGCCAGCCGCCATACCGGTTCCAGCCAAGACATTCTACGTAGCCGGATTCTACAGCAATGATCGGCGTACCAATTTGTCCCATCATATCGTGGCCAAGGTGCTGCCTGCGGTAACCAAAAGAGCGGGAAGAGCCAAAATCATCATAATCCGTATATGGAAATCCTTTTGCAATCGGGGAAAATGCTTTTAAACCATACTGCATTTTGTTCGAGTCTGAATCTGAATCCGAATCTGAATCTGAAAGCTGATACTCTCCAACAAGTCCGCCGAGTACGGCGTGATAAGCTTCATTGTAGTACGGATAGTATCTCATATCAGACGTCAGCTGCTCTAAAGTGCATTCTTTGTTTAATAGTTTGTCTGTGATGCTCACAAGGTCTGCCTGCTTATAGTTTTTAAAATCTCCACCATATTTTGCGCCAAGGACAGCCAGCAAGCAGACCCAGTCCAGAGGGGTATCTGTATCATGCGACTTTAGATCATATTGATAGGCATCGTTCATAGCCTCGCTTGTTACTTTAAAATCAACCCATTTAATGAAGTCTTTGCCAGTGGAACCTGATTGGCCGGACGTATCTGTGTTTTGGGAAGATGCGGGCGTATCTGCAGAATCTTTTGCCGGGGTTCGAAATAAGGTGACAGTCAGGATTCCAAGGAGTGAGAGGAGTTCTATGGAGATGATGAGTTTGAATAAGATCGGTTTCGTCATGGGCTTACCAGTGAGAGGAAAAGTATTAGTAATATATATGAGGGAGGTTGAAAAATATGTCGGGGGAATGGAGAAAGTAAAATAAATGTTGAAACTGCATGATTAAGATAAAATAGTATAAGTTAAATTTGTAACGAAGTCTTAAGGGTATAAACTTACGCTTACGACAGATTTTATAGCATTTAAGACAAAGATGAAATAAAGAAGTAAAAGCCATGTATAATGGCATTATCAAAAATGAAACATTAGCAGGGGTAGTGTTAGAGTATTAAGAGAGAAACGAGGACACGTATGTTTAAAGATAGAATGTATGATATATGTAAAAAGTAAAGTGTGTCTCGTGTTGTCAGGCAATAGTTTCGAATTATTAAAAGAGTAAGGAAACTTGTTAAGAATACGGAATAGATTGAAGATTGGGCAGAATGGCACGAGATTGATATAAATGCATGAATTATATATTGCCGAAAATGAAAATATGGGAAAAGAGAGAATGGTTTCAGATTTGACAAGGAGAACATAATGGTTCAGACAGGATTTGAAAAATCGCTGATAGGAAAACTAAAAAATGAAGGTATCTTCGATGAATTCTACGTGGAATTTCTACTTTGCTTTGAGAAAAAAATGGATCATGTTTTTAAGAATACATCGCTTAAATTAAAAAATGATGAAAATATAAAGATACAATTATTATTATTTCTCAAAAATAAGTTATGTGCCATGGGGATTCGAACCTTGATATTTGAAATACATAAGTTTCAGGAATCTTCTGACTTTTCACATGCGAGTAAAAAACAAATTTATGTGGATTTTTGCAGAAAGCTTATGCAGGGTTTTACGGAAAAAATATTGGATGAATATACTATGCTTGGATTTTTAATGAAATATAAGGAAAAAGCGACAGCAAATTTTCTATATGAACTTTTAAAGAACCTGGAAAGCGACAAATATTTATTGGAACAAAAGTTTCATATAGATATATCAATTATTTCTTCTATAGATCTTAGCGAAGGTAATACGTATAATCATGGGAAAATGGTTGCAATTATTACATTTGCATCTGGACATAAAGTCGTTTATAAGCCTAGGAATCTGAAGGCAGAATGGGTATATGGTCAGATATGTGAATGGATGAACGTCTGTATGCCGCAGAAAAGATTGCTTTATGCGGCTGTAATAGATCAGGGAAATTATGGCTGGCAGGAATATATTGAAAGAAAGGAATGTAAGACGGAAGATGAGGTCCATACGTATTTTTACAAAATGGGAAAAAATATGGCTTTATTTTTTTTGCTAAATACAACTGATTTGCATAGTGAAGATATTTTTCCGTGCGGAGAAGATCCGTATTTTGTAGATTTGCAAACCTTATCTGCCGCACCAAAGAAAAGAAATCAAGACAATGAAAAAAGCAATCTGGCATTGGCTGTAGAAGAGCAGTTGGAAAATTCTGTGTTTAAAACGTTGCTATTGCCAAATGTATTTGGAAATGGAATATTAGATGCCAGTGGGTTTGGGGCAAGACTTGGACAAAAATCAAAAACAGTAAAGTGCTTTGAATTGGTAAATAAAGGTAATGCAGATATTCATTTTGAGATGAAAACATTTATTAGATGTGAAATGCCAAATAGCGTCATTTTAAATGGTCGGAAGATTAGCTTTATTTCATTCGTGAATGAAATCGAACAAGGATTTCAGGATGTATGTTATCTCTGTTTGAAAGAAAAACAAACAATGGAAAGAATACTTCACAGTGTTATGAAGCAAGGACATTACAGGCAGATTTTGCGTGATTCTTTTACTTATAATGAGCTTTTAGAAGCGTCCTTAAATCCGGTTCATTTAAAACAAAAATCTGAATTTCGACAAGTGTTAAAATTATTTCATAATCAATATAGCGGGCAAATAAAATTTGAAATGTTGCAGATGATGCACCATGATATACCATATTTTGCATCAGATTATGATAGTGCAGATTTGTATGCGATGGAAAAAATTGCAGTAAAAGATTTTTTTCAAAAAAGTTTGAAAGAAAATCTGCAGGAAAGTGTAGATTCGTTAGATAATCTAAAAATAAAACAACAGGTTGCGTATATTCGTAATGCAGCTATGCTTTCAAAAGAAGATATTATGATACCGCAAAAAATGACTGCAGATAAAGAAACATTGGAGTGCTTGTCGGATAAACCATTAGCGGTTCTTGCCGCAATTCGAAAGAAAATAGAACAAGCAGCGATTTGGAATAAACAACATACAGAGTGCACATTTATCGATGTTTGGTTAGGAGAAAAAGCGTATCTTGGTGTCATACATGATGATTTGTATTATGGGCTGGGATTGGTTTGGTTTTTGTATGCTTATGCAGATTATACCAAAGATCAGGAAGATTGGGCATTTGCCGAGGCTGTGCGCAGAGGTATGGAAAGCCGGAATGTAAATGAAAAACTATCTATTGGCATATTTAGCGGATATTTTTCACGTTTATATCTTTATGCAAATTTATATCAACTTACTAAAAATTCAGAATTTGCCACGAAATGTAAAGAAATTTGGGAAAAATCTGCAGAGTATGATCCGTTTTGTGAGAGCAGTTTTGATATTGTAGGAGGGATTGCAGGAACAGTTTTATTTCTTGCGCATATGTTTGAACAATATCCAACGAAACAATGTAGCATGCGGTTAGAAAGATATGCGGGAATTCTTGCTGAAAAATGCAGTAGGGAAAAGAATCTTTGTACAGGCTTTGCAAAGGGGATGACGGGCCTTGCGACAGCGCTGCAATTGGCGGGAAAAGCACTAAAAAGGACATCGTGGATACAGATAGCCAGAAAATTAGAGCAAAAAGAAGATCAGTTTTATAGTGAGCAAATGCTTAATTGGCAAAGTTTGCGAAAGAATGAGGAACGGTATGAGATGTTCTGGTGTCATGGGGCGCCGGGTATTTTATTAGGAAGAAGCTATTATGTAGAAGAAAAGGAATTTTCTAGACGATATGAAAATGTAATCAAGCAAGTGGTTCGAGAAACACAGGAAAAAAGTATGAGCGAAAGCCTTTGCAATGGAATGGCCGGGAACATGGACATATTACTTACGATTGCAAATAATCAAAATTGTCAGCAACTATATGGTGACGTTCAAATTATATTAAAAAAATTATTAAAAAAATTAAGATATGAAGGAGCTTCATATGAAATTACTCAGATGAAGGGAGTGGTATCTTTTATGACCGGATTGTCTGGAATAGGCTATGGAATTCTACGAAATCTAAATTCAAAACTGCCATGTGTGTTGGCTTTGGAGTTATATGGTGGAAACAAATATAAAATGTAAATCATAGAAAAAGTATGCTGCTTTAGTGTAAATGCGAAAAGCCATAGGAATAATATGTGGGGTTTGTTTCGTTATTTGCTTGTGCAGTATTAATTGAAGGAATGAATCGCTATAGTCATTTCGATAGTTTGTGATTATAGGTATAGATTGGATTGCTGTATTAAAGCATGAAGAAATAGCAAAAGATGAAACACATGATAGATTATTATAGAATGGTAACACTTATGTTAATTTATATACGGCAAAGGAAAGGTGAAATATGGAACATAGGTTTGCAGTGTGTATGACAAACTGGCTGAATAATTATTATCCAAGAGGACATATCGAGCAAATAAAATTAGAATATGGTATAGAAGTGTTGCTTGATAATCTTATAAAAATTATAGTGATTCTAAACTTTGGAGCAGTGTTAGGCATTTTAAAAGAAAGTTTGGTTGTTTGGATAGGGTTTGGAGCACTGAGAATCCAGGCGGGAGGTTACCATTGCAATACAAACATAGGTTGTTGGATGATATCTATTGCTGTTGTTCTTGGAGGAGGAGCATTGGCACATGTTAATAAGATTCCATTGGGTGTGGCAGCAGTAGTACTACTATTGTCGGTAGTCGTTGCTGTATTGTATGCGCCATCTGGAACAACAAATAATCCGATTTCGCCTCAATACTATAAACCGATGAAAATGAGGAGTATTTTGCTAATACTTATATATCTGTCGATCACGATCTTTGATACGAAATATGGAATAGGGAAAATGCTTGCTATTGGAACGGTATGTGAAATAGTGTCTTTGTTGCCTTGGGTGAACCGGAAATATAAAAAGAAACTGCCAAGCGCCTAAGCATTTGGCAGTTCTAGATGCTGAATAAAAAAATTATCACGAATATATGTTTCGTGGAATATTTCAGGATATCGTCCTAGGATTATTTGCACATTAGCTAGTCCGATACCACGATCTTTACCCTTGGTTGAAGTATTAAGCCGAGTCATATCTGCAACGGATAGTCCGTGATTCAGAAAAGTATTAGACAATAAGATTGCAGTATGTGTGCCACAGTCAGCAATATGAAGTTCTATGCTTGGCTTTGAGGTTTCATGTGCAGCTTCTATAGCATTATCCAAATAAATTCCTAAGATGCGAGTAAATTCAACTGGTTCCATCCGAAACACTTCAATATCGTTAGGTATATCTACATGAACAGATATACCCTGCTCCAGTGCGTACATAAGTTTGTATGACAGAAGACTTTTAATTTCCAGCTGTCGTATATGCATTAGTTTGTTAAGTGACTCTGTATTTTGTACTAGTTTTTGACGGGTAGGAACAATATGTTTGTAAAAATATTTGGTTAAACGTTCATATTGCTTTTCTTCTAAATAGGAAGAGATTGAAGCTATAATATTCACATAATCATGTTTGAAGGAACGCAAATTATTATATGTTTGTTCCAGATTTTCCGTGTATTGTTTTAAATGTTCATACTGTTTTAATTTTTCTTTTGCCATGACAGCTTCATGTGTGCTTCGTATGCTATATATGAGAAGGAGACTGGATAATATAAAGAAAATGACACAGAGGATAATAGTAAACGTAACGTCAGCAGACTGATATCCAAGTTTAGCTCCTGCAAAAACATTTACAGCAATAATTGCACTGCAGAGTATGAGGTTTAAAAAAAGCATTAAAAGTAGTTTTTTTGGCAATTGTACTGTTCTGCGCAATACATATTTGTGTAATTTTTTACTGATAAAATAGGTGATCCAATAATCAATAAAAGCTTCACATATGGTAAACAAAAAAGTAATAGGTGTATGTGTTAAGGTTCTATGATCGGTGTGTAATACGGTGTAAAATAATAGCTCCAATATATTATCAATAATAACAATTATAATATAGGTGAGTGGAAGCATTAATAAAGGTGTTAAATTGTGATATAGATGATATATATAGATAAAAACAATTAAAACCGTAATCAACATAATATATTGCGAATATATTGCACCAGCAAGAAAACCGAAAGTGCATATAAAAATAAGGCTGATTAATTTTCTTATTTTTAATCTGGGATGGATCAGATTATAGATTCCAATAATAAACAAGGGTATCCATCCAATGGTATATTTCAAATCATATATAAATTCCATTATGTATCGACTCCTTATAAACTACAGTTTCTAAATATTATAGCAATGGAAAATAAATACGTCAATAACTATAGTTAAATTAATGAATGAAAAATAAATAATACAGTTTTTAAATCGATTAAGACAAAAAGTTGAACGAATACGACAAAAAATAATACTTATTATATATTTATGTATAATAAGTATAAAAATAAAATCAAAACAAGGAGAAAGAACAATGAAATTGATAAAAAAAGTAGAAGATATGATTATTAAACTTGGAGAACACGCAAATGGCAAAAGTCTCTATATTTCATGTCATGAAATTATAATTCCTCAGGAATTAAAAGAGTCTTTGGTGAAAGATAACAAACATCAGGAAGCGTAGTTCAACATGTTACTATTATGATAACGAAGTCTATTGAAAAACATTATATCAGGATAGAAAGATAACTGTATTTGAAAATTGCTAAGTTACAGAGAAACTTCTCGAAAGGAAAAGATATAAAAGTTTTATCCGTATTAAAATGGAAAAGCACGATATGCAGAAAAAATCTATAATATATTGCAAATAATTAGTAAATACAGTATTCATTTAATTTTTATAGTTGTCTTATTTTTAGATACAAAAATTATGAAGTAACACGTGGACACTTTGATCCTATATTTAAAAGAGGTAGAAAATAGGTCAGGATTTGATCTTTTTAATTTGAGCAAATTGAAAAATACAACAGATGACACTTACTGAGCGTAGAAGAGGTTCATAAGCTAACAGAGAAAATTTTCTGATGCTATTAAAAGGAAAGATGTTGAAAATTGGAATTTTAAATGTGATAAAAATTGAATGTAAAAAGTAATTGACACTTTAACATTTTTTTTGTAAACTTTTCTTATCAAGAAAAAAGAGGGAAATATTATGCTAAATGTGTATATATGTGAAGATGAGGATGCACAAAAAGAAAAAATAAAAACTATGGTAGAAAATATTATTCTCATGGAGGACTTGGATATGAGACTGGTGCTGGCAGCAGATAATCCATATAAAGTTTTGGACAGCGTCAGACAGAGTGAACAAGTAGGAATCTATTTTCTGGATGTTGATTTGCGAACAGATATGTCAGGATTGGATCTTGCAAAGGAAATTCGAAAGATTGATTCTAGAGGATTTATTGTATTCATTACAACACATTCCGAAATGAGTTATATGACATTTATTTATCAACTGGAAGCTTTAGACTTTATACTCAAAGATCAGGAAGATGAAGAAATTGGAAGGCGTCTAAACAAATGTCTGCATGAGGCAGATCAGAGATTTTCTATAGGAAATAAAGTGCAGGATATATTTTCTGTTAAAATTAATGGAAGAATGTATACGATTCCTTATGAGGATATTTTGTTTTTTGAGACTTCTCCGACAGTTCATAAAATGATGATTCATTGCAAAAACAGGCAAATGGAATTTTATGGTACAATGAAAGATATTGAAAGTTCTTTGGACAATAGATTTTATAAATGTCATCGATCTTATATTGTAAATAAAAATAATATTAGAGAAATAAATTATCACGAGAAAATTATATACATGGTGAATGGGGAACAGTGTCTTACTTCAGCGCGATTAGTGAGAGGACTAAGGAAATGAATAAGTTTTGCTTGAAAAAAGAGCCGATGAAACGGCTCTTTTTTGATTGTGTTTTAGATAGGACAGTAGTCAGGTAAACCATGGCGTTTGATTCTGAATGTATTAACTGCGAGTTGGCATCATTAATAGTATGGATGGAAGAAGTGGTGCAATCAAGTTCCCGATCATAAGAATAGACTTTAACTTATAGGTAAAGAGATTCGTGCGTACGCATTAATGAGGAAGGCATAGAAAATCATTTCTACTCTGCATTAATCAGTTTGTAAAATTGTAACAAGCGTAATATTTAATAAAAGTCTGCTGCGAATAAGACATTAAAATTGTCATTTAAGAAAAATAGATAGATGAAAATGAATTTGGAGTATACTAATTATTGTCAAGAGGAACATAAAAAATAATTAAATGCAAACATGGTAGATGGCCTAGGTTTCTTAGAAAATAAGTACGGAACGAGCCTTCATATAGATGCCATTATAGAGTTGAGAAGAAAATAGATGAATCGGAGGTAGAAAGATGTCATATACAGTTTGGACTACGGGAGCTTGCAATTTAAGATGTAAATATTGTTATGAGGGTTTAGACAAACCACACTTGCATATGACAATGAATATGGCAAAAGAGGTTATTAATTTTATTGAAAAAGATTTCAAAGAAGACAGAGAACTCTTAGTTAATTTTCATGGTGGAGAACCCTTTTTAAATTTTGCAGTTATAAGATGTATCGTGGAGCAATTAGAAAAAAAGTTTAAAGAAAGATATAAACTTAGTTTTTCAGCAACTACAAATGGAACGATATTGGATGGGGAAATGGTGGACTTTATAAGAGAACATGATATGGAATTAACTTTTAGTATAGATGGTAGAAAAGGCACACATGATCGTATTCGTATTTTTCCTGGAGGAAAAGGCAGTCACCGGTTAGTGATGAAAAATGCAAAAAAAATTATTGCCCAAAATCCAATGGTGCGTATTAGGATGACAGTTAATCCTGATACAGTTGATGATCTTTGTGATGATGTTGAATACCTCCTGGAAGAAGGTTTCGAATTTATAGTGCCAGGCATAAACTCATACGATAATAATTGGACGGAAGCGCAATTTGAGAGTTTAAAAAGGGAGATTAAAAAGATTAAGGTTTTACATAATAGATATCCAAAAAGTGCGATTGCAATAATTGAACCTCTTGTTTTTTGTGGAAGATATTGTAACGGCGGGATAAATAATAAACATATTTATTATGATGGATCAATATTTCCATGTCTGGTTTCATGTGGACATGAGGAATTTAAAATTGGGGACGTCATGTCTGGGATTAACATGAAAAAGCATAAAGAGATTTTATCTTATTCTAATTTTGACAATAAGGTTTGTCATGAATGTGATATCAAAGATTTTTGCTCTGCTTCAAGATGTAAGATTATCAATAAACTAAAGACAGGAGATTATTTATTGCCATCTTTGGCTGATTGTAATTATACAAATTTAATCTATGAATTGAATGGTATTGAATTTAAGTGAAGATAATGATTTCCCAAAGGGAATTATTATAAATACATCAAAAAGAGAGGAGGCAAAGGCATGCTCGAATTTAAAAAAATAAAAAACAGAGAGATGGCAAAAGTTATGTTACAAGTTAATGCACAACCATGTAAGCATGTGGGAGATCAGGGAGCATACGATTGTTTGTATGACTGTACCACAAGTGGAAAACCACGTTACTATAAGAGTCGGTATAACTAAAAGTGATAATGTTAAAAAGAAAAAATTTGGAGGAAAACTAATTATGTTAAAAATTAAAAAGATTAAAAACAAAGAAATAGCAAAAGTTATGTCACAGGTCGATACGCAGCCGTGTAAATATGCAGGACATCAGGGGGCATATGATTGCCTGTATGATTGTACCACAAGTGGAAAACCACGTTATTATGCAAGCAAAGATCTATAAACCATGTTAAAGTGTTGATACAATTTACATATTCCGATATTGAAGTGTTGTGGATATTTTTTCAAAAGAAAATTGCATTGCTGAAAAGCAAAAATTAGGAGGAAAATTATGTTGAAAATTAAGAAAATTAAAAACAAAGAGATAGCAAAAGTTATGTCACAGGTTGATACGCAGCCATGTAAATATGCAGGACATCAGGGAGCATACGATTGTCTGTACGATTGTAATACAAGTGGAAAGCCACGTTATTATGCAAGTAAGGATCTTTAAGATGTAACTAAATGAGAAATATATTAGTAATGGAGGAGGGGGGATGAAAAACCCCCCTTTACTATAATATGGGAAAAGTGAAGATAATATTATTGGATACAGGTGTTGATACATCGCATCCTTATCTTTCAAAAAATATTGATAAGGTGTATATGCTGGATTATGAAAATAAAAGATTAGTTTTGAAAAAAAAGCAAAAAGATTTTAACGGCCATGGTACGGCCTGTGCCTCAGTTATTAGGAAGGAATGCCCTAAGGTTGAAATTATTAGTGTACAACTTTTGGATAAGGACGGAGAGTGCAGGTTTAATCAATTTGAACTGGCTATGGAATGTATAGGGGATATTGAAGCTGACTTAATTAGCCTTAGTTTGGCAGTAATCGACTGTACAGAGCTAGATTCGTTAAAAAAAATATGTCACAAATTGAATAAGCAAAACAAAACGATCATTGCTTCTTTAGGAAATCATATGAAGAGTTCATATCCGGCTAATTTTATGGAGTGTCTTGGCGTACAAGGAGCAATTTTGGATTCGTCTGAAACATTATGGTTTAATAAAATAAAGAAAATACAGTGTGTTGTAGATAGTACTCCTTATTTGCATTGTGATTTAAACAAGGGGTATCGTATGTTTGGAAAGTGCAATAGTTATGCCGCTGCTAAAATAACAGGCATATTAGCACGAGAGATTTCAGCAGGAAATTTATCAAGTTCAATGGAATCATGTGAAAAGTGTTTAGAGTCTATTTCTTCAAGGCAACATTGGACACAATGGAGTATTCGTAAGAGCAGAAGATTTCCTGATGTTTATCGTTATAAAGGAATGGTAGATGAACAGATTGTAAAAGAAGTTGAAATATATCTAAAACGTAAATTTTCATTATGTAATGACAAAGATATTAGAGAGATGAGATTATTATCTTCGGAAGTGGGACTTCAGTATTATCAATGCTATGGTTTGATTAGAGAAATGGAGAAATTATTTTTATTTGAGATCAAGGATTATACACAAATATCGAGGGAAGTTTTCTATTCTATCTATAGCTTGGCTTTTTTTATAGAAAGACATCTGGAAGAAAGGAAAGTACATTAGTGAAGAAAGAATCATATCTAATAAGATATTCTAAAGTGATTTTTAAAATTGGAAAATACAAATGTTGTTTGTCATTTATTGGCTTGTTAATAGTGACCGGAGTTGACATATTGTTACCACAAATATTGGCGAAAATAGTTGATGATGGAATAGGACAAAAAAACAATCAGATATTGTTAACTCTTTCTCTTATTTATCTGATTTTGTTACTTGTATCAAAATCAGATATTTTTATACTTGATAATTATTATGAAAAATTAAAACTTAAGATTTCAACTTTTTATAAAAATGATTTGCTTAAAAGACTTTCAATGGCAAAGGGCAATTATTTATCATACTTGGAAACAGGAAATGTCCTGCATATTATAGATAGTGACTTATCAAATATAGAAGAATTTGGAGTTGATATGATTTTTGATGCAATAACTAATTTATTGACGTTTCTTTTTGTTTTTTATATTTTGATACAAAATGATATGAAATTATTATTTCCGGTAATAGGCATACAAATTATGTTATTTTGCATTAATTATTTTATGACAAAAAAAATTAGCAGCAACATAAAACATGTAAGAGATATTGTCGGTGAACAATCAAATCTGGAAGAACAGTATATTTCTAATTTGAAATCAATTATTCTTACAGATTCTGCTGATTTTTTTAGAAAGCTGATTGGCAAGAAGCAAAGAGAATTTGTCAAACAATCTCAAAAAACCAATCTTTTGTTATCTGGACAAAAGGAACTGGTTATTGTTCTGAATGAATTTTCTACCATTATTACCTATCTGATAGGAGGATGTTTAATTATTGACTCGTCTATGAGTATGGGGGAGTTACTGGCATTTGTAAAGTATGTATCAATGTTGGTAGGACCATGCATGTACTTTGTGAATTTTAATATAAAAATACATCAGGTAAATATTTCACTAAAAAATTTGTATTCTGAAATGGACAAAATAGAATGCCAACTAGAACAATGTCAAAATGGTATTGAATTAAAAGAAATTCGAAACATAGAATTTTGTGATGTTAGCTTTTCTTATGACAAAAAGAAAGTCTTTAATGGTCTTAATTTTACTATAAGAAATGGAAAGATTTATGGAATTGTTGGAGAGAGTGGATGTGGGAAATCAACTCTAGGAAATTTATTATATCGACTATGGGAACCCGATGAAGGAAGAATACTTATTAATGGAAAAGATATTAAAGAGTTCTGCCTGGATTCAGTTAGAAAACGTATATGTATAGTCTGTCAGGATGCCTTATTGTTTGATGGAAGTATTATAGAAAACATTAAGATGGACAATGAGAACATATCGGAGGGTAAAATTATTGAGATTTGCAGAAATGTCAAGTTACTTTCTACGATAAAAGAAAAAGGGGGCAAGAATATTGGAGAAAGGGGAAATAATCTTTCAGGGGGACAACGCCAGAGAATTGCGATTGCCAGAGCTTTAACGAAAAAGTGCGATGTATTTATCTTGGATGAAGCTACTGCAGCTTTGGATAATAAATCACAAAACATTATTCTTAAAAATATAAAATTATACTTAAGAGATAAAACCGTAATAGTGATAGCACACAGAATAGAAGCGATTAAAGAATTAGAAAATATTATAGTAATGAAAGACGGAGACGTAGTCGAAAGAGGAAGTCATCAGGAATTAATTAAAATGAAAGGAAATTATTTTAATATTCTGGAAGGAATTATATAGGGAGGTAGAAGAAAATGTTTTGGGCGTCAAAGGTAGAATTTGTAGAAAAAGATAACAAGATAGTTTTAGCTAATCGAGAAAATGGGCAATGGATTAGAATTTCGAAAGAAGTATATAACATTTTAGATGCAATAATAAGAAATGGCAAAGATATATCACAAATAAAGAAGGCTTTTGTGGATGAAGACGATTATGCCTACGTCAATAAATTATTCAATTATCTGAAAGAGACCGAAGTGATTATTGATGGGGAAGAAATTAAAAGTTACCACAATAAAATTGCATCAATTCAGCTTACAAATAGATGCAATTTACACTGTACGCACTGTTGTGTTTCGGCCGGAGAGAATTTATGTAATGAATTTGATACAAAGACAATAAAAGCGATTCTTGACAAAGTAGTAGAATGGAATCCAAGAAATATCATGCTTAGCGGCGGCGAGCCACTGATTAGAAATGATTTTTTTGAAATATTATCTTATTTGAGAAATCAGTATTTGGGTAAAATTATTGTTTCGACAAATGCATTATTGATCGATGAAGAAAATGTGAAATATTTGTATAGAGATTGCGATGGAATGGAAATTAGTATTGATGGTGTGGATGAGGAAACCTGTGCATTAGTGAGGGGGAAAGGTGTATTTAAGAAAGTATGTGATAAAATAGAGCTTTTGCATAGAAATGGAATAGAAAATATTAACTTATCTATGGTATTTTCTGATAAAAATGAACATTTGATGGAACGATTTAATAAATTAAATGAAAAATTAGGAACTAATCCAATATGTAGAACATTTACCGCTATTGGGAGGGGAGAAAAAAATAGAGCCATTTTTACAGAAAAAGATGAGGAAGATATTTATATTCCTTCGGATTATATGGAAGATGATTATACAAATGCATTTGGAGTATCCATGTGTACGGCCGGGAAAAGGGAAATATTTATAACTTGCGAAGGAAATATTCAGCCATGTCCAACCTATACCGAAAAGCAGTATACAATTGGAAATATTATGGAAATCGATGATTTGAAGAGCTTGTTAAACGCAGATAATACAGAGCTTGTTTCAAAAGCTGTTTTGAATTCGTATCCATATAATATTGAAATATGTAGAAATTGTGAAGTAAAATTATTTTGTTGGACATGTCCAGGCGAGTTGCTGAGTATTAAAACAAAAGCCGCTTTTTGTAAAAGATGTGATATATTGAAACCAATTTTGATGAAACGAGTTTGGGAAAGTAATATAAATATGTAGGAGGAGACAATATGAATTTTATTTTGAAGACAGAAAATTTAAAGAAGCATTATGTGAATGGGGATGTAACCGTTAAAGCGTTGGATGGGATAAATATTGAAGTTAGAAAAGGAGATTTTATTGCTATTACAGGAAGTTCTGGAAGCGGTAAATCGACCTTGCTGCATTTGTTGGGGGCGTTGGATAATGCAACTTCAGGAAAAGTGTATATTAATGGCAAAGATGTCTTAGAAATGGATGAAACAAGTAGAACTATATTCAGAAGGAGAAATATTGGATTTATATTTCAGAACTATAATTTAATCCCCATTTTAAGTGTTTATGAGAATATTATTTTACCGCTTCAATTGGATGGTCAAAGGATCAACGATAAATTTATTGATGAAATACTTGTTTTTCTGGGAATATCAGAAAAAAAGCAGTCTATTCCATCGATTTTATCAGGAGGACAGCAGCAGAGGGTAGCTATAGCAAGGGCCATAGCAATGAGACCAGCAATAATATTGGCAGATGAACCAACAGGGAATTTGGATAGTAAATCCAGTGACAAGGTAATTAAGTTGTTAAAAGAAGCGAGTATTAAGTTTGGAGAAACTGTGTTGATGATAACACATAGTCAGCATATCGCTGAGCAAGCAGATAGATGTATTCGGATTGAGGATGGTGAAATATATGAAAAATAGAAGTGAGAAGAAGCTGGTTCAAACCATATCCCGAAGAGACTATGTTAGTAATGTGAAAAGAAATTTGCTGTCAGTATTATCTATTATCATTACTACGTTTTTAATCACTATTGTGTTTAGCCTGGGAAAGGCTTATTGGAATGGTATAACACAGCGTTCGGTTATGATGGATGGAGCTGTATACGATGTACAATTGCCAGAGCCTACAGAAGAACAGATTGGTACTGCACAAAATTTAGAATTGATTAAGAATGCAGGAGCAGTATTAAAATGTGCAATTATGGATAAATATGAAGGTTTACAATGTGGGGAAGTTAGGTTTTATTGGTGTGATGAAATAGCATGGGAGAAACAATTTGTTCCGGCATTTGAATATGTTGAGGGTAGCTATCCTATAGATAAAAATGAAATTATGCTATCCACGAAAGCATTAAAGAAATTAGGGATAAAAAATCCTCAACTGGGAATGCATCTAAATGGGATCTCCTATAATAATTTGTCCAGCAATAATAGGACATATACGGAAGATATGATCTTATCAGGTTTTTTTAAAGATTATTCAGGAGAATTAAAAGGGTATGTATCCAAAGAATTCTGTGATAAAACCGGAGCCAGGCTGACAGACTTAACTCAGGGGATTTTAAATATAACTTTGAAAAAACATATATATGATAAAAATGATATAATAGAATTGGGAGAATTACTTGACATTGATGACAATCAAATTATATATGCAGATTTGCAATTGAAGGATAATTTTATAAAAATGATGATAGGATTAGTTGCTTTTATGCTGATTATTTTAGTAAGTGGTTATCTTTTTATATACAATGTTATGTACATTTCAACTTCTAGAAAAATTCAGTTTTATGGACAGCTAAAAACAATAGGATTTACAAATCTACAAATTAATTCGATTATAAATCGACAAATGTCATCTAACTTATTTGCAGGGATATTTGGAGGTTTGCTTTTGGGTGGCATGGTATCTATATGTATTATGCCAATTACGATGAAAATGGTGGGAGTTACTGCTAATAATATGGATGTTTTTCAGCCGGTCATCATAATAGGAAGTGCAATGTTTTCCGGAATAGTTGTTTTAGTATGTACTTGGAAAATCAAAAAGTTACTAAGAAAAATATCTCCAATAGCAGCGAGCAAATTTAATATTTTGCCTTCAGTAAAAAAGAAAAAAAGTGTTGGGAAAGGCAGAATCATAGATATGGTTAATAAGAATGTATTCAGAGATAAAAAGCAGGCAGTTATTATTTTTGTATCATTGACGTTAGCATTTTCTGCCTTTTTTATGGTAAATGTTCTTGTAGAAGTCAATAGTGCCAAAAATATTTTGAATGAAGTGTATGCGTACGATTATAGGGTTCGTAATGAATCAATTACAACAGAACAACCTGTAAATAGGATAAATAGGGAATTAATTGATAATATAACAAATTTAAATGGAATTGAACAGGTATGGGAAGTGTTAAATAAAAAAATAGTTATTCCATATAATGAGGATACATTAGGAGAGTATTATAAAAGGGTCTATGCTTCTCCGGTTTCAACAGGTGATTATGAAAGTGATATGGAGTTATATAAGGTTCATCCTGAAAATGAAAATTTTATGGGTAATTTGGTAGGGATAAGCGAGAAGGAATTTGACTCTATTATCAGAAAATTAGATTGCAAAATTGATAAACAAGAATTTTTGGATGGATCAGTAGCAATCATTAAGGGCACAATTGGAATCTCTCCTAAAGAGGTTATTGGAAAAAAACTTGATTTTATAATTGATGAGTATGGTGACAAGAAAAAGTATTCTGTAAAGATAGTGGCAGATTATAGTATTTATCGGGGACCAAATTACTTTGCGGCAGGAATCGCACCGGATATTATAGTTAGTGAACGGTACATGAAGAAACTTTTGAACGAACCAGTTGTTGAATTATTAGATATCATATATAAGACACCATTTAATAAAGCTTTAGATAAGGATCTGGATTTATTGATTGAGAAAATCAATGGATTATCTACTGATTCAAAAATGACAGATTATGAAGAACTAAAATCCACAGAGAATCAACTCAAAACGATTGGATGGATTTTATGTTCTGCGCTAGCAGTCATAGCACTAATTAATTATGGAAACATGATGGCAGCGGGGATCGAAGAGAGGAGAGTAGAATTAGCTATATTGAGAAGTATTGGAATGACACCGCGGCAAGTAATAAAAATGTTAATATTAGAAGGAACAGAATATGGCTTGATATCTGTTTTATTTGCTGGAAGTATAGGTATACCGTTGAGTTATGCAATGTTTAAGGTGATGGATAAATACGGGATGGATTTTAATATTCCATTATGCTCAAATATTGTTGTAAGTTTATGTATACTGATACTCTGTGTATTGATTCCTAATGTTTTATATAGATTTATCCCTTCCAAATCAGTTATTGAAGTTCTAAAGGAGGAAGGGTAAGTATCCGATGTATCGTGAGAATGCCATCTTTATGTGGAGAGTAATGTGAGCGAAAACTTTGATATATGTTATAAGTTAACTGCTGTTTTTATTTTATGGAAAGTAATCTTTTTATTCGATATATGCTTCTTAAAATATGAAGCGAAAACCGTCCAATCAATAAAACACCTTCTTGCAAACCAAATTCTAAACAGAATAAGGTTTACAAGAAGGTATTTTTTTATTCAGGAAAATTCTGGTTCATATAGCAATTATGTGACAAAATATGATAAAATAGAAAATGCATGAAGGAAACCTGTAAAATCATGCAATCATAATTACTGCAAAAACAAAAAGGTCAAAGAAGGTATTGCTTATGAGTACAAAAAAAATTGCAAAAGCAAAATATCTGTTATCTAAAATCTGTGCCATTGTTATTTTATGTACGGCTGTTCTGCAAACGCTGCCGGTATCTCTTACAACTGCTTATGCAAGAGGAACCGGAGGCATCAAAGGAAATAATCTGCCGGCTGGATATGTTACGCAAGAACAGATGAAGCTGGCGAGTCCGTGGTCGGGTACGAACGAAATGCCATTATATAATGTTATGCGCAAAGCAGGAATCGGACAGAAGATTACGATAGCTTTTATCGGAGGATCGATTACGAAAGGTACGATGTCCAGAGGTACAAGAGATGACAGCATGAATAAGAAGTTAACCTATGTAGATTATTTTACAAACTGGTGGTACAAGACATTTCCAAAAGCGGATCTGCGGTTTGTAAATGCAGGGATCAGTGCGACGGATTCGTATCTTGGGGTGCATCGTGTGCAAAAAGATGTGCTGGATAAAAAGCCGGATCTTGTTGTTGTGGAATTTGCGGTAAATGATAAAAAGACGGCGTACCATAAGCAGGCGTATGAAAATTTGATTCGCAAAATTATGGACAGCTCTTCCAAGCCTGCTGTGATGCTGCTTTTTATGGCGAAGCTGAATGGCTGGAGCTGCCAGATGCAGCAGGCGGAGATTGGGAGGCATTACCATTTGCCGATGCTTAGTTATGGAAATGTCATGAAAGACATGATTCATAAGGGGATTTATACGATGGAGGAGCTGTCGGGAGATGCGATTCATCCTTCGGCGCTCGGTTATGCGGTAGTGGGCGAGATTCTTGTGCGTTATTTAGACAGCATTCAGCAGAAAGCGCTTGGGCAGGCAGCGTATAAAAAAGCGCCAAATTCGTATGTGACGTCAAAAAAATATGCAAGCGCCAAAGTACTGACCTGCGAAGATATTCGCATTCAAAAAATGGGGACGTTTGAAAAAAGCAGCAAGAGCAAAATTTTTCCGAATAATCTGACTTCTGCAAAAGGAAATGGAGATTTGACATTTATGGTTACAGGGAAAAGCATCGGACTTGTGTTTGCGCAGCAAATTAACGGAAGAGGCGGGCAGTTTGATGTCTATGTCGATGGAAAGAAAACGGCGCTGATTGATGCGGACAATTCAGGAGGAAGACATAATAAACCGGGGTCTGTTCCTTGTTATTCTTCAAATACGAAAAAGACACATACGGTACGAATTGTAAGAAATTCGAAATCAAAAGGGCATGCGCTTACTATTTATGCAGTTCTTGTATCAAATTAAATTGAATTATAGAGCAATCTGTGATAGAATGCCCTTATGTAAAGAGGAACGCAAATCAGATAAGGGGATTTTATATGACAAAGAATATCATACTGATGGCAGATAGTCAGGAAATCAACCGGCGTACTTTAACACATATATTACAAAATGAATATGAGCTGTTGGAAGCAGACAGCGTGGATCAGACGTTGGAGCGGATGTATAAGTATGGGCAGCAGATTGCGGCAGTTATTTTAGATTTGGCCGATTGCGAACGGCTGGACGGATATGAAGTATTAATGCGATGGCGAAAAGACGCACAGATTAGTAAGATTCCTATCATTGTGTCAACTGATGCTGACGATAGGGAAAGTGAGTCGGAGAGCTTGCGGATGGGTGTTTGGGAGATGATCCAAAGGCCGTATGATCCGGCTGTCATACGATTTCGTGTTAAAAATGTCATAGAACGAAAAGAACTGCGTAAATTTAAGCAGATGCATCAGATTCATGAATATGACGAACTGACAGGAATTTATAATAAGCAGATGTTTTTGCGCAGGACAAAGGAGATGCTGTGCCATAATCCCGGGAAAGATTTTGCATTTATTCATTTTGACATTTATCAGTTCCATCTGGTGAATCAGTTTTATGGAATGGATGAAGCAGACCGTCTGTTGCAGTATATTGCAGACCAGCTTGCATGTCTTGCGGATGAATTTGAGTATTTTACTTATGGCAGATACCGGGCAGATGTATTCTGTTTTTGCATGCCGTTTAAAGATAAACAGTCGGTAGTGCAGGTGATTGAAAGAATACGGGAGAATATGAACCAGTATCAGATGGAACATGTTCTTGTGCCTGTATTCGGAATCTGTATAGCCCGGGATTTCAGTGAGCAGATTGTTACGATTAGTGACAGGGCAAATCTTGCGGCAAAACAATGCAAAGGTAATTACATAAGAAACTATTCCTTTTATGAGGCTTCTATGAGCGAGCAGCTTATAAAGGAGCAAAAGATTATCAATACGATGAAAAATGCTCTGGCCAGTGAGCAGTTTGTATTGTATATCCAGCCTAAATATGATCTGCATACAAATATGATTAACGGCGGTGAGGTGCTTGTGCGCTGGATGGCGCCGGGAAACGGGATGGTGCCGCCCGGTGAGTTTATTCCTGTATTTGAGCGTAATGGGTTTATTGTCAAGCTGGATTATTATGTATGGGAACATACTTGCCGGATGATTCGTAAATGGCTGGATGAGGGAAAGAGTCCGTTTCCGGTTTCTGTCAATATATCCAGAGTCAGCCTGTATAATCATAAGCTTGCAGATGTGATTCTGGAGCTTGTACAGCGGTATCAGATCGAACCGGGGCTGCTTCAGCTTGAGCTGACAGAAAGCGCTTATACGAGTAATCCGGAAAGAATAAAAAAAACAATGGCAAAGCTTCAGGAGTATGGGTTTTGCATTTTGATGGATGACTTTGGCAGCGGATATTCGTCGTTAAATACGTTAAAAGATATTGTCGTGGATATACTAAAGATTGATATGAAGTTTTTATCGGATTCGGAAGTGCCGGGACGAGGGGAAAATATTTTAGCTTCGGTTGTGCGGATGGCAAAATGGCTGGATATGCCTGTGATTGCAGAAGGTGTGGAAAAAGAATCACAGGTCGCTTTTTTGCGGAGTATCGGCTGTGAATTTGTGCAGGGATATTATTTTGCAAAACCGATGCCGGTAGCTGAATATGAACGGCTGGCGTTTGACCGCTTTGCGTTTCATAAAGAAGCGGCAGACGGCAGACAGGACCATGCGGATCAGCTCTGGGATATGTCTTCTCAGATGGAATTGTTATTTAGCAATATGCTGCAGGCAGTTGCGATTTATGAGTATGTGCCTGTAGAAAAAATAATCGATACGATACGTGTCAATAACGCTTATTATGATTTGTTTGGATACAGTGATTTGGACCAGATCGGAAACGGCATCCAAAATGCTGTGGATGAGTCTTGCCGCGGGGCGGTATTTGCGGCTTTTGAGACGGTATCCGCATCGAAAAGGACGGCGCGGTGTGAATTCAGCTATACAAATGAAAAAGGTACAGAAAAGTGGATTGAGATGAGCCTCAAATATGTCCGTTCGGTTGGAAAACGGAGCGTGATATTTGCCACCATGACAGATATTACAGATCAAAAGGAGATTGAACGGGAACTGCGAAAATACCGCAAAGCAATTCTTTCTTCTGAAAGTAAAGTAGAAACGATTTTAATTGTGGATGATATGGTTATGAACCGTCAGATTTTGCGTATTATGTTTGAAAGCGAGTATAACATACTAGAAGCAGCGGATGGGAAAGAAGCTTTGGAAATCGCAAAGCAAAACAGTGCGCATATTGATTTGATATTGCTGGATGTCAGAATGCCGGTTATGGATGGCAGAGAATTTTTGCGGCGAAAAAGAGAAGATCTTTCGATTGCGCATATACCGGTGATTATTATTACTGCAGACGATTCCAGACAGCAGCAGATTAATGCGTTGTCTATGGGAGCAAATGATTATGTTGTAAAACCGTTTATACCGGAAGTAGTTATACGGAGAGTCTGTAATGTGCTGGAATCGCAGAAACGTGTGGGTGAAGTCTTGCAAAATGTGCAGCAGACAGATACGCAGGAGCAGCATGATTATCTGACCGGGCTTTACAACCGAAATACGGCGGGCAGGATGATTCATGACGTGTTGCAGCAAAAAGAAGGGCTTCAGGCGCTTTTGCTTATTGATATTGATAATTTTAAACAGATCAATGATTGTTTTGGGCAAGAGGCAGGAGACAAGGGGATTCAGAAATTTGCCGACGGGCTGCGCAGCTGTTTTCGTAAAAGTGATATTCTGGCCCGTTATGGAGGAGATGAATTTATTGTATTTGTTATGGATGTGCCGTCGCGGGAGTTTATCGAACAAAAATGTACGAATTTGCTGCGGGAGATGCATCTGATGATTCAAAATGAAATCGAATTGGAATTTTCTGTCGGAATCGCAGTCACGACTGCCGGGAGTGGGCAGGAATCGTTTATGGAACTGATGGAACATGCGGACGATGCTTTACATAAAGCGAAATGCAGAGGGAAAAATCAGTGGTATATTTATGAAGGGAATTGATTGATTTATGGCACAGGAAAAGAAATATAAATTAGGAGATCTTGAATTTGAGACAGAACAGGAATATCGCGAAGCTGCTGCAGATTTGAAAAGAATTAAAGGAATTGTGGACAAATATAATGTGGATGATCCGCAGCAGGCGAAAAAAATTCTTGCTTCGATTAAGGCGCATCCGGAGACGTTCCGATCACCTTATGGCAGAAAATTTGTAGTAAAATTGGAAAAGGCGGCCGGAGTGACAGGAGCGTCGTTTTCTGAAACGGGCGCTCAAACTGGTAAAAAGGACAGAAAAGAAAAACGGGAAAAGAAGGCGCACAGAAAAAGTGAGAAGCCGGCGAAAAGAACGCAAAGCAGTGCAGACGGTACTGAAAAGGAAAAGTTTCAGATCTTTACGCCACGTAATTTTGCGATTGGAGTTGTGATTGTAGCATGTGTCGTTATATTTAGTATTTTTGCTCCGCGGCTGTTTTCTTTAAACAACAGCGGAGATAATAACGGAGATATCCGGCGCAATATGGTGATTGCATATGCGAAAAATCAGGCTGAACTGAAAATGCAGTTGTATTCGTACTATTTCAGTGTTGTTGGACAGACCGAAGAAGAAGCGGAAAAAGATGTGCAGGAAGGGCTTAGTCATTATGTTTTGGACTTATCAGACCGGACGGTCGGCACAATGTCAGATTCAGAGATTGCAGATATTTACAGTCAGCTGGTGGAAGGCGGCGATATTCAAAATAACAGTTTTGTAGAGCCTTCTGAGATTACGGTATTAAAAGATAAGCTGCTGGCGGCAGGACTCTCAGGCAATACCGGAAATGGCATAGAGGGAGAGACGGCGGTAGAAGCTGCGATTAACAGTATGATGGATTATCAGTACCGCATCTATACGGCGCTGTGCTATCATTATTCTCTTCTCGGAAATGCAAAAGAATATGCACAGTCATATGCGAATGAAGACCTGGCATCGATGTTCGGTGAGGTTATATACAATTATAAGATGACAATGGATGAAAAACAGACTTATTTTGACAGTTTTGTAAAAAGAGGACTCATCAAAGACAATCAGGTCGTACGTTTTTCTTCGGATCCGACGGCATACCATCTGCCGGAACTGACGCCTGAGATTGAGGCGTCCTTTTCGGGAGAAGAAGCTGCAAGCTATCAGTGCAGTATGATAAGCTATGCACCGGCAGCAAGCGTATTTTATGAAATCCACTCCGGTAAGAAGAAGGGGTATATCTGCTTTCGAAATAATGGTGGAAATAAAGATTATATTCAGGTGGACGACGAGACTTCTGTTACGGCACAGGGGGATTTTTATATGGTTGTCGGGTCAGAGACACACAGTGGCAAATGGTTCCACAACAAGCAGAACATTGGAATATTAATCAACGGAGATCACAGCAGTTATATCAGCTATGTTCATAATTTGACTTATTGATGCATGATGGAATAAATATAGAAGAAACAGAATGGATTTCCCCCGCGGATATTTGCGGGGGAATTTTGTACGCTTAAATCGCCGTTTGTCTGCTGCGTGATTCAGCTGCAAATTGTTTCATGCGCGCCAGTGCGCTTTTTACCGGTGACAAAGATAATACTGCGATCGTAAGCACAGCTTCCGGCACTAAGTACATGCCATTGTATGCGAGTGAATATAACGGTACACTCATATGATAATCGGCTGCATAGGAACCAAAAAAGATCATGCCGGACCAGAATGCAAAGAAATATCTTCCAATTACGGCGGCCAGATAACCGATAAGCAATCCGTTTTTCTTTTTGCAGAAAAAACCGGAAATGCCGAGTGCGCCAAAAGCCAGAGGATAATCTACAATCACCTGTGGCAGCGTATAAAAAATGGGCTGTAAAATAAATTGCAGCAGTCCATAAGCAACAGCAGTTGTCACACCGATTTTCGGGCCATACCAGTATCCGATTAATGTGATAAATAACATGCTGAATAAAGTAATCGAGCCGCCCATCGGAAGATCTGCAAATTTAATCATCGAGGCGACTGTGCCTAATGCCATTGCAGCAGATGAAAATACGAGCTGTTTTGTCGTAATGCTTTTGGAGCGTTCTTGCTTAGGGCGAAACAGAAGCGCAGCGGCAATAAGCGCTGCGATGATGACAGCAACTGCTAAAAATCCGGCAAGCGTCAGTGTTGTCGCATCAACTCCCCATGCGTCCTGCGTAGGTGTAGTGAAAAATTGAGACATTTTTTATCCCTCGCTTTGCTAGTGTATTTATAAATGAATCTGTACATAACAGTTCCATGGGTTATCTGAACTGTTACATCCGTACAGACTATAGCATATTTAAAGACAGAGTGCAAGAAATAGTTAAAGATAGGTTTTTTGCTTTTCTTTTTAGAAATATAATGATATACTAATGGCTGTTCCAGATGGAAGAAGGAGGATGTTTCGTATGCGTCGGCTGATACAATTTGTAAGGCGAACATTCAGTAATAGAGAAAAAAGCGAGGAAGAAGCAGTTATGTATATCATAGCAGGACTTGGAAATCCAACCGGTCAGTATGAGAGAACCAGGCATAATGTTGGATTTGATACGATTGATGAAATAGCAGATAAATACCATATTTCGATGAATGATGCGAAGTTCCGGTCTGTCTGCGGCATTGGGGTGATAGGCGGACAGAAGGTGTTGCTTATGAAACCACAGACTTATATGAACAACAGCGGAGAGGCGGTTGGTGCAGCGCTGCATTTTTATAAACTGGATCCTTCGTCAGAGCTGCTCGTCATTTATGATGATATCAGTTTAGAACCCGGTAATCTCAGAATTCGGCAAAAAGGCAGCGCCGGAGGGCATAATGGAATAAAGAGCATTATTGCACATGCCGGTACACAGGAGTTTGCAAGAATAAAAATTGGCGTTGGCGTAAAACCGGAAGGGTGGGATCTTGCAGATCACGTATTAAGCCGGTTTCCAAAGGAGGAAAGAGAAGCGGTGCAAGAGGCAATGAAAGATGCCGTGGAGGCCGTTTCTATGATTGCAGCAGGTGATGTGGCGCATGCAATGAATTGTTATAATAAAAAGAAAAAGTAAATTTATTTTTGTCATAATTTGGAGTGTATAGAGGGAAGAAAATATGAATGCATTTACAGAGCCGCTTTTGGCTATGACAGAATATCAGGAGATCCGTACCCGGCTCTCTCAAAAAGCGGGGACTGGCATTTTGGAAATCACAGGTTGTATTGATCCGCAAAAGCTGCATTTTATTCATTGCCTGAGCGGGAATATATACAGCAGGCTGATTGTGACGTTCACAGAGCAGCGGGCCAGGGAATTTTGTGAGGAATATCGTTTTTTTGATAAGAATGTCTGTTTTTTTCCTGCAAAGGATCTTTTATTTTATCAGTCAGATATTCGTGGGAATGAATTGGCAAAAGAGCGGATTCAAGCGCTGAAAATGCTGGCAGGCGGGCAGAAATGTACGGTCGTCACTACTTTTGATGCACTGATGAACCGAATGCCGCTGCCGTCCGGTTTTCAATCAAAAATTATTACATTAAAAACCGGCGGTACGATGAATATGAACGCAATGCAAAAAGAACTGGCCGTTATGGGCTATGAAAGAAATTATCAGGCGGAAGCGCCTGGACAGTTTGCGGTTCGTGGCGGTATTTTAGATATTTTTGTGTTGACAGAAGAAAATCCGTATCGGATTGAGCTTTGGGGCGATGAGATTGATTCCATCCGAAATTATGAGGCGTCCAGTCAGCGGTCTATAGAAAATCTGGAACAGATACAGATCTATCCGGCAAACGAATGTCTGCTGGATCCTGAACAGATACAGGAAGGGATACTAAGGCTGCGGGAAGAAGAGGAGCAAGTGACCTCCAGGCTGCGGAAAGAGAGAAAGACAGAAGAAGCATATCGTTTAAAAAGTACGGTAGATGCATTGATAGAAGAGCTGCAGGAGATGGGAAGCAGTGCAAAATTAGACGAATATTTGGCTTATTTTACAGAACAGACCGTTTGTCTGTTGGATTATTTTCAATTGGAGCAAACAATTGTGGCATTAGATGAACCTGTTCGTGTGGCGGAGCAAAGTGCGGCAGTAGAAACCGAATATATGGAAAGTATGCGGCAGCGTTTGGAGAAAGGATATGTTTTACCGGGGCAGACAGATGCTTTCTACCGTGGGAAAGAAATTTTTGCTAAGTTAGAGCGGATGCATACGATCGCATTGGCGACGTTGGAATTAAAAATGCCGGAATTGGCAGTTGAAAAAGTTTATCCGCTGCAGACCCGCTCCGTAAACCCTTATAATAACAGTTTTGAACTGTTAGTAAAGGATTTGCATCAATACAAAAAGAAAAATTATAAGGTGATTTTATTATCTGGATCGAGAACAAGAGCGCAAAGGCTGACACAGGATCTGGTAGATGAAGGATTAAATGCATTTTATACTGAAGATTATGACCATATCGTAAAGCCGGGGGAAGTGATGGCGCTTTATGGAAAAGTAAAGCGTGGATATGAATATCCGATGTTAAAATTTGTAGTGATATCTGAAAGTGATATTTTTGGAGCGGAGAAAAAGAAGAAGAAACGCCGTCCGGCCAAAAATGGAGAAAAGGTTGCCAGTTTTACCGATTTGAGTGTCGGAGATTATATTGTGCATGAAAATCATGGATTAGGCATCTATCAGGGAATCGAAAAAATTGAAGTAGAGGGAACTACAAAAGATTATATTAAGATTGAATATGATAAAGGCGGTGTGCTGTATATACTGGCGACGCAGCTGGACATGATACAAAAATATGCCGGCGCAGGTGAGCGTAAACCAAAGCTGAATTCTCTTGGAAGTCTGGAATGGAAGAAAACAAAAACAAAAGTAAGAAGCGCGGTAAAGGAGATTGCCGGAGAACTTGTACAGCTTTATGCTGCCAGAGAAGATCAGAAAGGATATGTCTATGGGCCGGATACTGTCTGGCAGAGAGAATTTGAAGAAATGTTCCCGTTTGAGGAGACTGAAGATCAGACGATGGCGATTGAAGCGACAAAGCGGGATATGGAAAGCACAAAGATTATGGACCGGCTCATTTGCGGCGACGTCGGATATGGCAAGACAGAGATTGCCATACGTGCAGCTTTTAAAGCGGTACAGGAAAGCAAACAGGTAGTGTATCTGGCTCCGACAACGATTCTGGCACAGCAGGTTTATAACAACTTTGTGCAGCGTATGCAGGATTTTCCGATTACAATCGGTCTGTTATGCAGATTTCGTACGCCGGCCCAGCAAAAGAAGACGATACAGGGGGTAAAACAAGGGACGACCGATATTATTGTCGGTACACACCGGGTATTGTCTAAAGATGTGCAATATAAAGATTTGGGACTTTTAATCGTGGATGAAGAACAGCGGTTTGGGGTGACCCACAAAGAAAAAATAAAAAAGCTGAAAACAAACGTAGATGTGCTGACACTGACAGCTACGCCGATTCCGAGGACTTTGCATATGAGCCTGATAGGGATCCGGGATATGAGTGTGCTGGAAGAGCCTCCGGTTGACCGTGTGCCGATACAGACATATGTCCTGGAATATAATGAAGAAATGGTGCGTGAAGCGATTGTACGGGAGCTTGCCAGAGGAGGACAGGTTTACTATGTGTTTAACAGAGTCAATCAGATTCAGGATGTGGCGGCAAAAGTACAGAGTCTTGTGCCGGATGCAGTAACCGCGATCGCACACGGGCAGATGAAGGAACGTGAGCTGGAAAATATTATGTATCAGTTTATCAATGGAGAAATTGATGTATTAGTATCTACAACAATTATTGAAACAGGATTAGATATTTCCAACGTCAATACAATGATTATTCAGGATGCAGATAATATGGGACTGTCGCAGCTGTATCAGCTTCGCGGCAGAGTCGGGCGTTCAAACCGGACGGCATATGCATTTTTAATGTATCGGCGTGATAAAATGCTCAAAGAAGTGGCAGAAAAGCGTCTGGCGGCGATCAAGGAGTTTACCGATCTGGGAAGCGGATTTAAAATCGCTATGCGTGATTTGGAAATCCGTGGTGCAGGAAATCTTCTCGGAGCGCAGCAGAGCGGTCATATGGAGGCAGTCGGTTATGATCTGTATTGTAAGATGCTGGGCGATGCAGTGAAGCAGGCCAAAGGAGAGAACGCTGCAGAGGACTTTGAGACATCGATTGATATCGATATCGATGCATATATTCCGCCGTCTTATATCCCGAATGAGTATCAGAAGTTAGATATATATAAGCGTGTAGCAGGGATAGAGACGCAGGAAGAAGCAGAAGAGATGATGGAAGAACTATTAGACCGTTTTGGAGATCCGCCGGCGTCTGTATGTAATTTACTCAAGATCGCACAGGTAAAAGCAAAGGCGCATCGGGTATATATCAAAGAAATCACGCAAAAAGGAAAAATGCTGCGGATGACGATGCACGAATATGCTGAGATTGATACGTCGAAAATACCGGATTTCGTCAAACAATATGATGGCAGGCTTACATTTACAGCAGTTGGCAAAAATCCCGCCTTCACATACAATATGATGCAAAACAGCCGTGATGCAAAAAAAGTACAGCCGTTAGCGTTGCTGACAGAGCTGACGGAGGCAATGGGTTATGTGAAAAAATAATGAAACTTCTTGCAGACAGCGGATATTTGCACTATAATAGACCAGTGAATGAATACCGCAGATAATTGCAAAATTTTAAATATTTAGGAGGCAGTCTATTTATGAAATTCAAAAAAATTGCGGCAATGCTGCTTGCGGCGGCAATGCTTACATCTTTTACAGTAACAGGTTGTGGCGGCAGTAAAGTAAATGCGCAGGCGGTGGCAGCCACTTTAGACGGCAGGGAGATTTCTATGGGTGTTGCCAACTTTATGGCTCAGTATCAGGCGGCGCAGACAGACCTGTATTTTCTTTCTTATTATGGAGAAGATATGTGGAATTCTGATTCCGGAGATGGCACAACGATGACAGATTCGGTAAAAGACAGTGTTATGGAAAATATTCGTGAGTGCTATCTGATGGATGCGCATGCCGCGGACTATCAGATAGAGCTGACAGAGGAAGAAAAAACGGCGATTACACAGGCTGCATCTAAGTTTCTGGCAGACAATAGTGCAGAAGCGATGAATAAAATGGGCGCAACGCAGGAAATTGTAGAAGAAATGCTTCGGCTGAATAAAATTCAGTCAAAAATGCGCACAGCCATTCAGGAAGAAATCGATACAAATGTTTCGGATGAAGAGTGTGCACAAAAAACATTCAGCTATGTCCGCTTTGACAAAACAGCCGCGTCGGATACAGCAACAGATGATACAGCTGCAGACGACAGTGCAGAGGCAGGAAAAGACAACAAAGAAACTGCTGAGCAATTTCTGGAAAGCGCCGGCGAAGATATGGAAAAAGCCGCAAAAGACAAAGAATACACAATACAGACCTGTTCTTATGGAGACGGAGATCTGAATGAAGACGACAATACGACAAGCATGGATATAGAAGTGCTGAAAGCGGCGGACAAGCTCAAAGAAGGCAAGCTGTCAGATACCGTAATTGAAACAAGCAATGGCTATTATGTCATCCGCATGGATTCCACAGATGACAAAGAAGCTGCAAAAACAAAAAAAGAATCCATTCTGACCCAGCGCCGTAATGATAAATATTCAGAGACGGTTGAAAGCTATAAAGAATCCAGTGATTGGAAGATTAACGAAAACGAGTGGAAAAAAGTTAATTTTGATGAACTTTATACTGCAAAAGCAGAAGAAACAACCACTTCGACAGACGATACGTCAGGTACAGGCACAGACGATACATCAAATGCAGACGGTACGGGCACAGACGATACGTCAGATACAGGCAGTACAGGCACAGATGATACGTCAAATGCAGACAGTACGGATGCAGAAGATACGTCAAATGCGGAGAATTCAGAAGAATAAAGATAGCAGCAGTTTGATCGGATCTTTGCGGTGACCGTCTCTTTGGAAAATCGCTGCAAAGATCCTACCCGAAAGGGTATACATATTTCAATGGCAGAATAAAAAAAGCATCCAAGGCAGATACTGTAGAACAGTACTGTCTTTCTTTTCGGATAAGAGGGTGAAAAGTTATGAAAAAAATATTATATTTTTTAAGAGATTATAAAAAAGAAAGTATTCTTGCCCCGCTATTTAAAATGCTGGAAGCAATTTTTGAGCTCATTGTTCCATTAGTTATGGCTGCAATCATTGATACGGGTATTGCCGGCGGTGATAAAAATTATGTCGTTCGTATGTGTCTGGTTATGACCGGATTGGGGCTGATTGGACTGATATGTTCTATTACAGCGCAATTTTTTGCTGCAAAAGCGGCAGTAGGTATGGCGGCGAAACTGCGTCATGCAGTATTTATGCATATTCAAAACCTGTCTTTTTCAAAATTGGACCAGATTGGGACTTCTACGCTGATTACACGTATGACAAGCGATATTAACCAGGTACAATCTGGAATTAATTTGTTTCTGCGTCTGTTTTTGCGTTCTCCGTTTATTGTATTTGGCGCGATGGTTATGGCATTTACAGTAGATGTAAAATCCGCAATTATTTTCGTTGTAACGATTCCGCTGCTTTCTTTGGTTGTTTTTGGCGTTATGTGCGTCAGCATTCCACTCTATAAAAAAGTACAGAATGGTTTGGACGATGTGCTGATGCTGGTACGGGAAAATCTTACAGGGGTTCGTGTGATACGCGCGTTTCATAAAGAAGACGAAGAAATAGATAAATTTAATGCGAAAAATCAAGTGTTGAATGAAGATCAACAGTATGTTGGCAAAATATCAGCATTGATGAATCCTGTTACCTATGTTATCATTAATGTTGCGACGTTAGCGCTGATTTGGACAGGCGCTATGCGGGTGGACATCGGATATTTGACACAAGGAGAGGTTGTAGCGCTTGTAAATTACATGTCGCAGATTCTTGTGGAATTAATCAAGCTTGCAAATCTGATTGTAAGTGTAACAAAAGCAATCGCATGTGGAAAACGAGTGGCTGATGTGCTTGATATACAAGCCGGAATGGAAGGTACGGATGTACAGGCGCCTTGCGCAGATATCACAGGCGAAGCAAATATTTCAGCGGCAGGATTGCCAAAAGTTTCATTTTCTAACGTCAGTATGTCCTATCATGGTTCCGGGGAATACGCTGTATCCGATATTGATTTTGAGGTATATTCCGGAGAAACGATTGGGATTATCGGTGGAACCGGTTCCGGAAAAAGTACGGTCGTAAATCTGATTCCAAGATTTTATGATGTGGCCAAAGGGTCTGTGAAAGTGGATGGAAAAGATGTGCGTCAGTATGATCTTGCACAGCTGCGGAGCAAGATCGGCGTTGTGATGCAAAAAGCGGTATTGTTTCAGGGAACGATCCGTGAAAATCTAAAGTGGGGAAATGAGGATGCATCAGAGAGTCAGCTTCGCTCAGCGATTGAGTCAGCCCAGGCGTCAGATGTGATTCAGGCAAAAGAGATGGGGCTTGATGAGCCAATCGAACAGGGAGGAAAAAATCTGTCGGGTGGACAGCGCCAGCGTTTGACCATTGCGAGGGCGTTGGTACGAAGGCCGGAAATCCTGATTTTGGATGACAGTGCAAGTGCGCTTGATTTTGCTACGGATGCCAGACTGCGAGAGTCTTTGCGTAATCTGGATTATCATCCTGCTGTATTTATTGTATCTCAAAGAACTTCTTCGGTACAGTCCGCAGATTGTATTTTAGTGCTGGACGATGGTGAGCTTGTGGGCAAGGGGACGCATGAGCAACTGTTGGAAAACTGTAAGGTATATCAGGAGATTTATGCGTCCCAATTCAAGTCTGAAAAAACGGATTTCAAAAATGGAAATGAAACGAAAGGGGGAATGGCGTAATGCAAGGCAGAAAAAAACAGTCCGAAACAATTCAAAAAGTATTAACTTATATCAGACAATATCGGATTTTAGCGCTGCTGTCGCTTTTGTTTGCGGCGGTTACGGTATTTTCAACTTTGTATTTTCCGATTTTGACAGGAAATGCCGTAGACCTGATTTTAGGAAAGGGGCTTGTGGATTTTGCCGGTATTTTGTCTATCATAAAAAAAGCTGGAATTTTGATTGCGGTGACAGCAGCGGCACAGTGGTTTATGAATGTGATAAATAATCGGATTACTTATCAGGTTATCCGGGATATTCGCGAAGAGGCTTTTCAAAAAATCGAAAAGCTGCCGTTAAAATATCTGGACGCACATCCGTCAGGAGAGATTGTAAGCCGGGTAATTGCTGATGTAGATCAGTTTGCGGACGGTCTGCTGATGGGTTTTACACAGTTATTTACGGGTGTTTTAACAATTGTTGGAACACTTTGCTTTATGATTTCTATAAATATTACAATAACGGCAGTGGTAGTGGTTGTGACTCCGGTATCGCTTTTGGTTGCGGGATATATTGCAAAACGTACGTATCAGATGTTTCAAAGGCAGTCTCAGAGCAGAGGTGCGCAGACAGCGCTGATTGATGAAATGATTGGCAATCAGAAGGTTGTTCAGGCGTTTGGCAGAGAAAAGGAGGTTTTGGAGAAGTTCGATTCCATAAATGCGGATTTGGAGAAGTATTCTTTGCGAGCGATCTTTTTTTCATCTATTACGAATCCGGCGACGCGTTTTGTAAACAGTCTGGTGTATACAGGTGTGGCTGCATTCGGAGCTTTGGCAGTAATTGCAGGCAGCTTAAGCGTTGGACAGCTGTCTTGCTTTTTAAGCTATGCGAATCAGTATACAAAGCCTTTTAATGAGATATCAGGCGTTATTACCGAACTGCAGAATGCAATTGCCTGTGCTGCACGAATCTTTGCTCTTATCGAAGAAGAGCCTCAGGTTCCGGATCATGCAGATGCGAAAGTGTTAGAACATGCAGACGGAAGTGTGGTATTAGAACATGTATCTTTTTCTTACGAACCGGATCAAAAGTTAATTGAAGATTTTAATTTGAACGTGCGCCCGAGTCAGCGAATTGCGATCGTAGGGCCAACCGGATGCGGGAAAACAACGATGATTAATCTGTTAATGCGGTTTTATGATCCGAATGCCGGCAGGATAAAAGTAGACGGTACCGACATCAAAAATATTACAAGAAAGAGTTTACGCGGTTCTTATGGTATGGTGTTGCAAGAGACGTGGCTGCGAAGCGGTACGATCAGGGATAATATTTGTATGGGTCGTCCGGATGCGACAGAAGAAGAGATGATTCAGGCGGCAAAGGCAGCTCATGCGCATAGTTTTATTAAGCGGCTTCCGGATGGCTATCATACAAAAGTTACAGAAGACGGCGGAAACCTCTCACAAGGACAGAAACAGCTGTTATGCATTGCAAGAGTCATGCTTTGTCTGCCGCCAATGCTTATTTTAGATGAAGCCACATCTTCGATCGATACGCGTACAGAAATGCGGATACAAAAAGCATTTGCATCTATGATGCAGGGAAGGACAAGTTTTATTGTGGCGCACCGTCTGTCTACGATTGAAAGTGCGGATGTGATTCTTGTTATGAAAGGCGGCAAAATTATCGAGCAAGGTTCTCATCAGCAGCTCTTGCAAAAAAATGGATTTTATGCGACACTATATAAGAGCCAGTTTGCAAGATAAAGATGGTTCCTGGAGATTTTGGAACCATATATCTTTTATGGCATAAAATAACAATAAAACAGTAACAGAATCCGGCTATGGGAAGTTTGCCTGCAGCAAAAATACAACTTATTTTATTTAACATATTGAACAGTTCAATTTGTAAAACGATATCGAAAGTATATAATTTGCCATATTTTTTAAGAAGTATTGACAAAAAAGAAATTTAGCTACTATAATTACGTGTTAATGAGGGCATGCTATCCGTATAAAAAGAATTATGATTAAGAAAGAAATATGATAAGAACGAATTATGGAATCAGCTTTTGTTTGTAACTTTAATTAGAGATAGATTGAGGTGTGAGATGGAACAGTATTATGTAATCAAGGGTGGAATTCCGCTGGTCGGCGAAGTAGAGATCGGAGGAGCAAAAAATGCAGCGCTTGCAATTTTAGCAGCTGCAATTATGACAGACGAAACGGTTACGATTGATAATCTGCCGAATGTGCGTGATATTAATGTGCTGTTGGAGGCAATGGCGGAGATTGGAGCAAAGATTCACCGTGTGGATGAACATACTGTAAAAATCAACGGTTCACAAATTCGAGAACTTTGTGTGGAATATGAATATATTAAAAAAATACGTGCATCTTATTACCTGTTAGGCGCATTGCTCGGGAAATACAACCATGCAGAGGTTGCGCTTCCGGGTGGCTGCGACATTGGAAGCAGGCCGATTGATCTGCATCTGAAAGGGTTCCGCGCACTTGGTGCAGATGTATCGATACATCACGGATTAATTGTTGCGCAAACGGAGTATCTGAAAGGGACTCATATCTATCTCGACAAAGTATCTGTAGGAGCTACGATTAACATTATGATGGCTGCTTCTATGGCGAACGGTAAAACGATCATAGAAAACGCAGCAAAAGAACCGCATGTTGTGGATGTAGCAAATTTCTTAAACAGCATGGGAGCGAATATTCGCGGGGCAGGAACAGATGTGATCCGTATTGTAGGCGTGGAACGGCTCCATGCAACAGAATATGCGATTATACCGGATCAAATCGAGGCTGGAACGTTTATGTTTGCTGCCGCTGCAACCAAAGGCGATATCACAGTAAAAAACGTCATTCCAAAACATCTGGAGGCAACTTCGGCAAAATTGCTGGAGGTTGGCTGTGAAGTAGAAGAGTTTGACGATGCGGTCAGAGTGGTATGTTCCAAACCAATGCATCATACACAAGTGACAACGCTGGCATATCCGGGTTTTCCGACAGATATGCAGCCGCAGATGTCAGTATTGCTTGGAATTGCACAAGGCACCAGTACGGTAACAGAGAGTATTTTTGAGAATCGGTTTCGTTATGTAGATGAACTTACGCGGATGGGTGCAAATATTAAGGTAGAGAGCAATATTGCAATTATTAATGGAGTATCCGGCTATATGGGAGCCAGAGTCAGTGCGCCTGATCTTCGTGCGGGTGCAGCTCTTGTAATCGCAGGATTGGCGGCGGAAGGAATTACGGTCGTAGATAACATTCATTATATCGAACGAGGCTATGAACAGTTTGAATATAAACTAGGGGAACTGGGCGCCCGCATAGAAAAAGTCAGTTCAGAAAAAGATATACAGAAATTTACATTGAAAGTTGGTTAATTAAGGTTGTATTTTATTTATTTTCAGACAGAATGCAGTGCACAGATATAATGATACCGCATAATTGATGATTATGGCAATTATGCGGTATTTTTGTTTGTTTCATATAAATTAATTATATCAGCGAATTGATATATAGCTCTGATCTGGACAAGTCAATACATTCACCATTATCCAGCTGAACAAGCGGTTTTGACAGATGATTTTTGTTCAGCAATACAATGTTTGCAGCATGTCCGTCGCTAAGGAGTACATGATTGTTTTGATATGTAGATGCAATATGTTCCAAAAATGTAAGAATAAATTTTGGCTTATATTTTTGGAGACCATCTTTTTCAAATTCAGCAATGACCTGAAACGGACAAAGCGGTGCACGATAGGTACGAGCTGCGGTCATAGCATCATAAACATCTGCAATGGCGATGATATTTGCGAAGTCATCGATTGCGTCAGTAGTAGATTTGCCGGGATAACCGGAACCATCACAGCGTTCGTGGTGCATCAAGGCAGCTTTCTTTACATGGGAATTAAGCGGCAGCGGTCTTAAAAGGTCATAACCGAGCTGGGAATGCTGGCACAGCAAATCATATTCTTCGTCTGTGAGCCTGCCTTGTTTGTTGAGCAGGTCGTCAGGAATCAGCGCTTTGCCAATATCATGCAGTAATCCGGAAAGAGTGAGTGTTTCTAAATCTTCCGCAGGAATTTTCAGCCATTTTCCGATCGTACGCCCGATCAGCGCTACATTCAGACAATGTGCGTAAATACTGTCGTCGACGGAGCGCAGATTGTGCAGCATATCAAAAAAGTCAATCGTAGTCTGCCCCGGCCGGATCATGGCGGCTGTTTTTTCTAAAAGTGCGTCAGGAGCTTTAAAATTTCCCATAATAATAGCATTAAAATAATCTTTCAGCTCATTTAAACAGACAGCAAAATCCACCTGAAAATTCATAAATTCAGGACTTTGTTTGATGGCCTGCGAATAAATGCGGTTTTGAACCGGAACGTGATTCTTTTTTTCGGATTCGGGAAAAGATGCCGTTCCTGGCGTAAGGTTTGCAGATGTTGTTTCGTTCATGTACTTCCTCCCCAGAACTATTATGGTTCCTTCTTCTATTTAAGTTTTATGCGGTTAACAGTTCTATTATCTGATTAAAAGCAGAAAATGTCAATATTTAGCATTGACTTTTCTGCTGATTTGTTGTATTGTCTATGTGAGTTAGATTTGAAAATTCGAAAATTGCATACGATTTTTCTCTTATTCAGAGTGATGGAGATACAAAGGATCTGTGAAGTCACGGCAACCCCCTGCAAATAAGTGGAAGGTGCCAACCTGAGCGAGTAATCGAACAATAAGAGGATTTGATGATTTAACCTAGTATCAGGTCCGCTTAGAAGCGAACCTGTTTTTTTTGTAACGATATAGGTAAATCAAATATTACAGAATGAAACAACGAAAGGAAAAAGTATGGAAAAGTTATTATTTACGTCAGAATCAGTAACTGAAGGGCATCCGGATAAATTGTGTGACGCTGTATCGGATGCAGTGCTGGATGCCTGCATGGAGCAGGATCCAATGAGCCGGGTAGCCTGCGAGACTGCATGTTGTACCGGATTTGTGCTTGTGACAGGAGAAATTACAACAAAAGCGCAGCTTGACATACCGTCTATCGTAAGAAAGACTGTAAATGAGATCGGTTATAATGATGCGAAGATGGGATTTGACTGCAATACATGTGCTGTTTTTTCAGCGCTGGATCAGCAGTCGGCAGATATTGCGATGGGTGTGGATAAAGCGCTGGAAGCAAAAGAGAATAAAATGACCGACGAAGAGCTGGATGCAATTGGCGCAGGCGATCAGGGAATGATGTTCGGCTATGCGACGAACGAGACAAAAAGTTATATGCCATATCCGATTTCACTGGCACATAAACTGGCATTGCAGCTGACAAAAGTTCGTAAAGACGGTACGCTTGCATATTTGCGCCCGGATGGAAAGACACAGGTGTCGGTAGAGTATGATGAGGCAGGCAAACCTAAGAGACTGGAAGCAGTTGTCTTATCTACACAGCATGATGCAGAGGTTACGCAGGATCAGATCCATACAGATATTATGAAATACGTATTCGATCCTGTTATTCCAAAAGAAATGATTGACGCAGATACGAAGTTTTTTATTAATCCTACCGGAAGATTTGTCATCGGCGGACCACAGGGGGATGCAGGGCTGACCGGAAGAAAAATCATTGTAGATACATATGGCGGATACGCACGCCATGGCGGCGGAGCGTTTTCCGGCAAGGACTGTACAAAAGTAGATCGTTCAGCGGCTTATGCGGCACGTTATGTAGCAAAGAATATAGTAGCTGCAGGATTGGCTGATAAATGCGAGATCCAGCTGTCTTATGCAATTGGTGTGGCACAGCCGACATCCGTAATGGTTGACACTTTTGGCACAGGTAAAATCTCAGACGATCAGCTTGTAGAAATTGTACGTGAGAATTTTGATCTTCGTCCGGCTGGCATTATTAAGATGCTCGACTTAAGAAGGCCGATCTACAAGCAGACGGCGGCTTATGGACATTTTGGCAGAAATGATCTGGATTTGCCGTGGGAAGCATTGAATAAAGTGGATGCATTAAAGAAGTATTTGGCATAATCATTTCAAACGTAATATAAATTTAGAAAAAATTTAGAATCTTTTTTTTGAATTTTTATAAGAAATAATGAGCCACATGTTATAATAACTGTTGCAGTGTATAAAGCCGCAACAGTTATTTTTTTGTTACGAATGTTGTTAGCAACTGTAAGGAAATCCGCCATAGGATGGATTTACAGTTCCTGAATAGGAGTCTGTATATGAAATTGAGTACAAAACTGGTGATTACGTTTTTTGTGATTGTGTTTATGCCGATTTTGCTGGCGTTGTTTGCTTTTTTTATCATCAGGCTGATTCAAATGAATACGGTGGCGCAGCAGACGGGAATTGACATCGGATCGCTTGCCTATAAAATTGATATGTCGCAGATCGAAGCGCTTGTGGAAGATATGGCGGTCTGTATCTTGCTGATCCTTGCAGCTACAGGCTTATCTATTACGGCATGGATTTACCGCAGCATCGTTACGCCGATTTGTAAGTTAGAAGAAGCAGCCAAAAATATTAAGGAAGGGAACCTGGACTTTACGATTGAAGCAGACAGTAAAGATGAAATGGGCAGGCTGTGCCAAAATTTTGAAGATATGAGACAGCGGCTAAAAGAATCCGCAGAAGAAAAATTAGAAGCAGAAAAGCAGAACCGGATTTTAATCAGTAATATTTCACATGATTTGCGTACGCCGATTACAGCGATCAAAGGTTATGTGGAAGGTATTTTGGACGGTGTGGCGGATACGCCGGAAAAAGTAGATAAATATATGCGTACGATTTATAACAAAGCAATTGATATGGACCGCTTAATTAATGAGCTGACCTTATATGCCAAGATTGATACAAACCGGATTCCTTATAATTTCAAACGGATCAATGTAGGAGCGTATTTTAGCGATTGTATCGAGGAGATTGGGCTGGAACTGGAAGCAGAGCATATAGGATTGTCTTATTTTAATTATGCAGGGGATGAGGTAGAGATTATTGCGGATCCGGAACAGCTGAAACGAGTGATAGACAATATTATTGGCAATTCTGTGAAATATATGGATAAGGAACATGGACTGATCCATATCCGTATCAAAGATGTGGGGGATTTTATTCAGATTGAAATCGAGGATAATGGCAAAGGCATAGGACAGAAAGATTTGCCGTTTATTTTTGACAGGTTTTATCGGACGGATGCATCCAGAAATTCTGCAACCGGTGGGAGCGGTATTGGGCTGTCGATTGTAAAGAAGATTATTGAAGATCACGGCGGTAAAATATGGGCGACGAGCAAGGAGTCTACAGGTACAGTCATGTATTTTGTAATTCGAAAATATCAGGAGGTTCCAAATGAGTAGGATATTGATTATTGAAGATGAGATGACGATTGCAGAATTGGAAAAAGATTATCTGGAATTGAGCGGATTTCAGGTGGAAATCGAGACAAACGGGGAAGTGGGACTGAAAAAAGTACTGGAAGAAGATTATAATATGGTAATACTGGATCTGATGCTTCCGGGAATGGATGGATTTGAAGTATGCAGACAGATCAGGGAACATAAAAACCTGCCGATATTGATGGTATCCGCAAAAAAAGATGATATTGATAAAATACGTGGGCTTGGCATGGGAGCAGACGACTATGTGACAAAGCCTTTTTCACCAAGCGAACTTGTAGCGAGGGTAAAGGCGCATCTGGCCAGATACGAAAGACTGATTGGAAGCGGAGTTCCTCAGAATGATGTTGTGGAAATACGGGGAATACGAATTGATAAGACAGCCAGACGTGTTTGGATTAATGAAGAAGAAAAGCAGTTTACAACGAAGGAGTTTGATCTGCTTGTATTTCTGGCGCAAAATCCGAACCGGGTGTTTACGAAAGACGAGTTGTTTAAAGAAATCTGGGATATGGAGTCAGTAGGAGATATTGCGACGGTAACGGTGCATATTAAAAAGATTCGGGAAAAAATCGAGATTAATACAGCCAAACCGCAGTATATCGAAACAATCTGGGGCGTCGGATATCGATTTAAGTTATAACGATGGCCGGTTAATGTAAAAGAGGAAAAACAGCGTGAATATATTATATGAAGACACAGATGTTGTTGTGTGCGTGAAACCGGCAGGGATTGCTTCACAGACGAAAAACAGCGGGCAGCAGGATATGGTCAGTCTGTTATGCAATTATCGGCATGACAAAGGTGAGGAGCCGTATATCGGACTCGTTCATCGCCTGGACCAGCCGGTGGAAGGCATCGTTGTATTTGGGAAGCATACGCGCAGTACGGCAGCACTAAGCAGACAGCTGCAGCAGGGGAGCTTTTCCAAAGTTTATCTGGCAGTAACAGAAGGAGTGATGCCGGTGCGGGAAGGAAAGCTGGAGGATTATTTAAAAAAAGACGGACGAAAAAATCATACAATCGTCGTAAAAAAAGGAGATCCGCAGGCAAAAAAGGCAGAATTGATGTACCAGGCGCTTAAGACGGATGAAGAATGTGATCCGGTGCAAAATTTGGTAAGAATACAGCTATTAACAGGCAGACATCATCAAATACGGGTGCAAATGGCACATTTTGGCGCCCCATTGGCTGGGGATAAGAAATATGGAAAAGGAGACACAAAGTCAGGGTTGGGATTATGTGCCTGTGAACTGGAATTTGTACATCCTGCGAACCAAAAAAAGATGAAATTTTCAATCGCTCCGTCTCAGCCTGTATTTGAAAAGTTTGGAAGTATAATAATCGGCCATTCACACATACTTTCTGTATGAGATGGTATGAGAGAGAAAACGTAAAAAAGACAATTTTATTAGCAGGGGTTACGCTGGCAGTTTATCTGATGATGAGATTTGTTCTGCCAATTGTAATTCCTTTTTTGTTCGGCGCGTTACTGGCAATGATGCTGCACCCAATTGTGCAAAAGGCAGTAGAGAAAACGGGAAAGGGACGGAGTTTGATTTCTATGCTTATTGTGCTTGTCGTACTCGCAGTTGTTGGAATGATTTGTTTTTTTGTTGGACGTACGGCATGTATGCAGCTGGCGGCGCTTATAAAAAATGCGGAATCAATTGAAGGAGGAGTCCGTGATATCTGGTGTGACTGTTGTGCCAGGATCGAACGCAGTTTAGGTGTTTCGCTCGGTGAAGCGGAGCAGTTGTTTGTACGTATGCAGAACAAAGTAAAGTCAGGATTTCAAACTTCTACGCTTCCGTATTTGTTAAAGAACTCTATGCTCTATGCGAAGGTAGTTTTTTCTGTTATGGGTGTTGCGCTTGTTTCGGTAATCTCGGGTATGCTGATCCTGACGGATTATCCGGTTATCGCAAATGCAGTCCGAAAATCTGAAGCCGGAAAGTTAGCGATACAGATCAAACAGAATGCGAAAGCAGCCGGAGGGACGTATTTGAAGGCGCAGTTTATTATTTTACTCATTATCAGTCTGATTTGCATTGCAGGACTGTTTATTACAGGTAATTCTTACGCGCTTTTGGCAGGTATGGGAATCGGTTTGTGTGATGCGCTGCCTTTTATTGGGACAGGGACGATATTTGTGCCCTGGATGATTATCGATATTATCAATGGAAAGTATGTACTGGCAGCGGTATATGGAATTTTATATGTTGTATGCAGCTTTGTCCGACAGTTTTTAGAGCCAAGGCTGATAGGCGCAAGGCTTGGATATCCGCCGATTGCAGTATTAATGAGTATTTACATCGGCGTACATGTATATGGGGCGTCCGGCGTATTGCTTGGGCCTGTTTCAGCATTTTTAATTTGTGAATTGTATCAGGTATTATGGTCTGATGAGGAAAAATCATGAGTAAGCCAGAACCCGGGTTCCCTTAACAGGCAGCGGCTTGGCTGTATTCCGCTGCCAAAGGGACTTAAAATATTTAGGAGTTTATAGAAAACGCATCAGATATCGATCCGTTTCTTTCTGTGGCTGCAGGAGGAAACGAAAAATCTGACTGCGTTATCATAGCGAATGATAGAATTTTCATAAGAAGTTTCAATAAAATTGTACCTATTATATATGATATTTAAAAATAAAGCAAGTGATTTTTATAATAATATCTAAAAAAATTGGCCAAAAATAAAATAAAATTAAGCATATTTAATAATAAAAATGGCTGATTTTATTTTTTTTTACCGTTTTGCGTGAAATGGATTTCATCATATTTTACAAAAAATTTTGCAAAATATTAGAAGAAATGCCAATTCACAAACAGGAAACTTTAGGATATGATTTTATCGTAAATGAAATCGATAACACAGTGTTAAAACAGACAGAAAACAGACAAATTATCAGATGATAAGAAGGAAAAATAAAAAAATAATAAGAAAAAAATAACAAGAAAGAATAACAAGAAAAAAATGACACGAAATAAGTAAGAAGAAAAAAATTCAGAAGGAATAAATAAGAAGGAATAAAAAGCAAATAATCGGGAATATTCAAAGTAAAAGAAATCAGGAATATTGCAACAGGTCAGTAAGGCTTAAGAAAAGGCATTCTGATCTGTTACAAATGACTTCCTGATGAAATAAAATAAAAAATATAAAGAAAGGAGTAATGTTATGCAGCAGGTATTTGTTAAATTTCACAATGCAGAGCAGGTAAGGAGTTTTGTAAACATGATAAGCACATTAGAGGTAAACTTTGATATGGGATCAGGAAGACGGATTGTAGATGCAAAATCTTTGCTTGGAGTATTTGCGCTTGATCTGACTCAGCCGCAAAAATTAAGTTGTAATTCTGACGATACGTCCGTGATGGAAAAAATTACACCTTACTTATATACGGAAAGTCCGGCGTGAGAACTTCAGATACTTTGTAAAAAAACTTGATAAAGCTGCTGTCAGAAACAGGATGCTGCGATTGATGGACTGGTATGAGCCAGGATGTCAGACGGCATCCTGTTTTTTTATATTATGCCAATTCTTGCGAAAAACAGATATTTTTGATATAATGCCACCAGACAAATCATTTTAATGATGTAATATATGAAGGAGAATTAGATTCATGACACAAAAACAGACAAAAACAAGAAATGGAGCCATTGATTTCTGGAAATTTGTATTTTCAATTATGGTCGTCCAGTTTCATTCATCGAATTTGACGAAAATAAAAACAACTCCATTTGTCGGCGCGGCTATTGCGGTGGAGTTCTTTTTTCTGGTATCCGGATATCTTATGGCGGCATCCATTTCGCGTTATGAGGAAGCTGATATTAAAGTCGGCAGGGACAGCCGTAAGTTCATGCTGCATAAGATCAAAGGGCTTTGTCCGGAAATTTTTATCGCCTGGGGAATTGGATTTGTTGTCCAGCATATTGCCAGAAAGAATGTTTCTTTGTCGTCGCTTGTGAAAGATTTGATGACCGGAGTATGGGACATGTTCTTTTTGAGAGAATCCGGGTTGGAAGGGTTTAAAGCAAATCCGGCGGCGTGGTATATTTCTGCGATGCTGCTGGCAATGCTCGTGCTTGTGCCATTGTTTTTAAAAAACAGAGATGTATTTTTAAACGTATGGGCGCCGATTCTTGCGATCGCGGCACTTGGTTATCTTTCTAAAAACGTAGGTGATCTGCGCGGGCCTACGGATTGGCTTGGCTTTTGCTACAAAGGGTTTTTGCGTGCCGTCGGAGAGCTTTGTATGGGTGTGATCTGCTGGGGGATCTGTCAAAAAATCATACATGTGCCATATTCCAGGCTGGGAAAGCTGTTGTTGACCATATTGGAGCTGGGATGTTATTTGGGTGTTATTTTGTGGTCTTATCAGCATAAAGGATCACAGATGGATTTTGTAATGCTGCTGCTATTTGCGGTTGGAGTCGTTGTAACGTTCAGCGGACACAGCCTGCTTTCATCGTTTTTTAATCATCCACTGGTATACTTTTTTGGAAAAATCAGTTTTCCGGTGTATCTGTCACATAATTATTGGAGCCATGCACTTGTCAGAATGTACCCGGGACAGACGTATGCGCAGCTGTATCCCAAATATGTACTTGCTTTTGCTATAACGACCGTCGTTATTTATCTGACTGCAGAAGGGATGCGCAAGATGGCGCCGGCATTTTTCAGCCAGTGCCGTAAGCTGCTGCTGGAAACTGAGAATAAATAACTTTGCAGAGGAAATACTATATGAAGATACTGGTAGTGGAAGATGAAAAGGATATGAATCGTATTATAAAGAAAGAACTGGAAGCAGAAGGATATCTGGTAGATGTGTGCTATGACGGAGACAGTGCATATGATTATCTGACCATGGAGGAGTATGACGGAGCTGTGTTAGATGTGATGCTGCCCAAAATGAACGGATTTGAAGTGCTCAAAAAAGCCCGCAGCCATGGAATTCAGACACCGGTTTTGTTTTTATCTGCCCGCAGCCATATTGATGATATTGTGGAGGGGTTGGATATTGGCGCCGATGATTATATGGTTAAGCCGTTTGCTTTTCAGGAGCTTTCTGCCAGAGTGCGTGCGATGACCCGCAAGAAAGCGGGCGTTCATGAAAATATTTACCGATGTGCAGATTTATCTGTAGATTGTAACGAGCATATGGTAAGAAGGGGAGATACGGTTATTAATTTGTCGCCAAAGGAGTTTTCCGTATTGCTGTATCTGATCCGCAATCAAAATATTGTTGTGTCCAGAGAACAGATTGAAGCAAACATCTGGGATATGGAACATGACAGTTATTCGAATGTGATTGATGTATATATCCGCTATTTGCGAAAAAAGATTGATGATCCGTATGAAGTGAAGCTGATACAGACAATCAGAGGGGTGGGATATGTATTAAGGGCAGACGAGTAAAACAAGTATCGATTGGCCGTCATATTCTTCAGCTTTTAATTGCGGCGCTGGCGCTTATGGCTGCTGCGATGCTTATTTTTGTACGGATTCTGGCGAATGCCGCAGTGGAATATGATATTCGTCAAAGTCTGGAACGGGAAGCATTTAAAAATTTGAAAGAAATTACAACAGGAACAGCCGGAGAACTGATGCTGAAAGAAAATTTTATTCAAAAAGAAGGGGATATTTATTTTCTTGTTTTAAATAAAAACAGAGAGGTTGTTACAGGGGAATATCCGCAGGGATGCCCGCAGGATATAAAAGTAAGTCTGAAAAGGCTGCGGTGTGTATCGGAAGGCTGGGAAAGTTATTATATTCGGGATATGCGTAAACGTCTGGGAAACGGAAATCGGGTTTATCTGCGTGCGGTGGTACGGAAATCAGATGCTTACAGCAGATATCAGACATTGGAATATCTTGCATATTTTAGTCTTTTGGTTATAGCGGGAACCGTTATTTTATGCGGAATACTTTTATCCAGGCGTATTTCCGGGTCGTTAAAGGAGATGTGCCGGTCTGCGGAAACGATCGGGAAAAATATGAATATGTCTGAGCGGATGGAATACGAAGGGAAGTTTTATGAACTTGCGGTGTTGACACAGGCAAATAACCGTATGCTCGATCGTTTAGAGGAGACGTTTTGCCAGCAGGAACAATTTACGTCGGATGTCGCACATGAACTGCGTACACCGATTGCGGTGATGACGGCTCAGTGCCAGTATGTGCATGGAAAAAAAGTGAGCGAGGAAGATTATCAGGAAGCATTTGAAGTGATAGAGCGCCAGTCATTAAAAATGAGTGCAATTATTTCCAGGCTGTTGGAATTATCCAGATTGGACCATGACCGCAGACAAATTGAACAAGAATACGTAGACCTTCCGGAGCTGGTTCAGTCTGTATGTGAAGATTTGCAGCAAAAATCAGGAGACCGCCTGAATATAAAGCTCAGGTTGCAGCAGGCGCACACAGTTGGGGACATCAGCCTTGTTATGATTGCCATACAGAATTTAATTACAAATGCGGTCAGATATTCGCAGGAAGACAGTTTGATCGAAGTGGAGACGGGGATCCGGGAAAATAAGGTGTTTGTATCGGTGAAAGACTATGGGGCGGGAATCAGTGAAGAAGATTTGCCGCATATTTTTAAACGTTTTTATAAAGCTGATAAGTCCAGAAATTCTAAGGGGTTTGGTCTCGGCCTTCCGCTGACAATGAAAATTGCACAAAAACATGGCGGTACGATACTTGCAGAGAGCAAGGAAGGCGCAGGAAGTACGTTTACATTATTGCTGCCGAATATCGAATAATATATTTTATTGATAGATGAAAAAGGAGAAGGATACACATGGATACGAACAGAAAAGACATAGCGGGTGATGAACGTCAGATTACGTGGCATACGATGGATATTACAAGAGAGTACCGTGAAAAGCTGTTAGGGCAGAAGGCAGCAGTCATTTGGCTGACCGGATTGTCAGGTTCGGGAAAATCTACACTTGCAAATGCACTGGAACAAAAACTTGTGGAAAAGGGCAGACATACGATGCTGTTAGATGGCGATAATGTGCGTTTTGGGCTGAATAAAGATCTTGGATTTTCCAAAGAGGACCGGGTGGAAAACATCCGGCGAATTGCAGAGACGGCAAAGCTAATGAATGATGCGGGATTGATTGTATTAACATCGTTTATTTCACCGTACCGGGAAGACCGACTTGCGGCGCGAAAGATTATTGGAGATGCATTTATAGAAGTATATGTGAGCACTCCATTGGAAGAGTGCGAAAGACGTGATGTGAAGGGGCTGTATCAGGCGGCAAGAAAAGGTCAGATCGCAGAGTTTACCGGAGTTACGAGTGAATATGAACCGCCGCAGCATCCGGAGGTTACTGTTGATACAAGCAAAGCGCAGATTGCAGACAGTGTGAATATATTGCTGTCGGAACTTGAGAAATACGGGATTTAAGATGTGAGATGACAGATCATAAAAAACATCAGTTGAGAAAATGGTGGAATGAGAGGAGCGCGGAATGAAAAAAACACTTTATGCACATGTCGGCACGACCAAAACAGGAACAACAGCTATTCAGAGCTTTCTGATTGAAAATCAGGAAATATTGAATCAGAAGGGATATTGTTATCCATTGTTCCCATATCGTTATCCGGACGTTTCAGAACGCAGGAATGCCCGTTTTTTATTGGAAGAGGCGCAGGTCACACAGGAAGGCAGATTCAGAGAAGGGATGGACAGAATTCATGAGCTGTTTCAGACATTTGATAATATTATCGTTTCAGATGAAGGAATCTGGTCTGCAAATTATGAACAGAGGATTACGATGTGGCGGGCGTTAAAGGCAGAGGCAAAAGAAGGAGGCTTTAGGATCAAAGTCATTGTCTATTTAAGAAGGCAGGATATGTATCTGGTTTCCGGATGGAACCAGATGGTAAAAAGCGGCATCGGGAAGGATGCGGCGACGCCATGGCAGGATTATGTCGATGATTTGGTCAGCATCAATAAAATGAAATATGCGTCGCATTTAAAAAAATTAGCAGCCTTTTTTGGAAAGAAAAATCTGATCGTCAGACGCTTTGAGCCAAAACGATTTGTGGGAGGCGCCATATATTCGGATTTTTTACACGCGGTCGGACTGGAACTGACAGAAGAATATCACATCGAGCAGGCTGCGAGAAATACGAGATTGGCAGGCAATACGCATGAGATTCAGCGGGTGCTCAATGGAATGCCGGGGATGAATCCCGCTTTTCATAGTTTTTTCAGACAGGCGCTGTTATCTTATGCCGATCTTTCAGGGGAATATTACCCGTGTGAGATGTTTTCGAAAGCAGAAGCAGAGACATTTATGAAACAATATGAGGAGGAAAACAGAGAAGTATCAGAAGAATATTTCAATGGAGAAGAGTTATTTGACATGTCATGGAAAGACGTGCCGAAATGGGAAAAGCATAATCCGCAGATGCAGGATGATCTGATTCGCTTTGTCGGGGCGTGCTGTATGCAGCTTGCACAGGAAAACCGGGATTTGAAAAGCCGTGTGGAATGGCTGGAAAAGAGCCGGGAAGGACTGCGGCATCCGGTATATACGATCATCAAAAGGAAACGGGATAAAATGAAAGCGGAAAAATAAGATACAGGACGGCTTATCATTTTGCTGATGTTTTGGAACCATGTTTTATTTTACAATTTCCGGGGAGTTTGTTATAATACAGGTATGACGTTGGTACAGGAGGCTTTTCATGGATTTCAGTAGAGAGGGAACGCGCCGCAAACGGAGGGAAATTATAGCAAAAAAAGGAAAGATCGGAAGAAAATGCACAACTTTGCTGTATGAGCTTGTATTAGTATGCATTTTTGCGCTGGCAGTCTGCATCGGGGGCGCCGGATATGGCGCTTATCAGGGAATTCTTGCTGCTTCGCCAAGCATCAAGGACATTGATGCGACACCGACAGGGTATTTATCAACGATCCTGGACTCGAAAGGAAATACGACGGCTACTTTAGTGGCTTCCGGTTCCAACCGTGTTTATGTTACGATTGACGAGATTCCTAAAAATCTGCAGAATGCATTTATTGCAATAGAAGATTCCAGATTTCGCGAGCATAATGGAATAGATATCAAAGGGATCGTGCGCGCCGGCATCAAAGGGATTGCCGCAGGATTTCATTTCAGAGAAGGGGCAAGTACGATTACACAGCAGTTATTGAAAAACAATGTGTTTACGAGCTGGACGGCCGAAAAATCTCAGGCTGACCGTTTTAAACGTAAAATACAGGAACAGTATTTAGCGCTGCAGCTGGAAAAGGAGGAGTCCAAAGACTGGATTTTGGAAAATTATCTGAATACGGTGAATCTGGGACAAAATACATTAGGTGTGCAGTCTGCGTCCAAACGATATTTTGGAAAAGATGTTTCAGAGCTTACGCTGTCAGAATGTGCGGTGATCGCAGGGATTACAAAAAACCCAAGTGGTTATAACCCGATATCGCATCCGGAGGATAACGGAAAGCGGAGAAAAAAGGTGCTGGATGATATGCAAAAACAGGGGATGATCTCACAGCTTCAGTATGATGAAGCAATGGCAGATCCCGTTTATAGCCGTATCCAGAAAGTGAATGCCAAGCAGCTGGACAAGTCCAGTGTGCATTCTTATTTTGATGATGCTCTGACAGAACAGGTGATTGCAGATCTGATGGAAGTGTTAGGCTGTTCTCAGACAGAAGCGTATAAAAGGCTGTATAATGCCGGGCTTACGATTTATTCTACACAAGATCCTGATATTCAGGCAATTTGTGATGCGCAAGTCAATAATATGGCAAACTATCCGACAAATCCGAAGACGTCTTTTTCTATGACGCTGACCATACAAAAACCGGATGGTGAGTTTCAGTATTATGATGAGCAGACGATGTTAGCTTATTATCAGTCGTCAGATAAATCTTATACGATTAACTTTGCTTCCGAAGAGGAAGCATTGGCAGCGGTAGAACGATATAAAGTCGATATTATGGAGGAAGGGGATATTGTACCGGAAAACGGACAGACAGTTACTTATACGATACAGCCGCAGGCGGCTCTTACTGTGATTGACCAAAAGACAGGAGAAGTAAAGGCATTGGTAGGCGGCAGGGGAGAAAAGATTGCCAACCGTACGCTGAACCGGGCAACAGATTCGGTACGCCAGCCGGGTTCTACGTTTAAAGTGCTGGCAGCGTTTGCTCCTGCATTGGATACCGGGCAGATGACGCTTGCATCCGTAGAGGATGATGCGCCTTTTACGTATTCTAATGGCACTCCTTTGAAAAATTATAATAAAAAATACGGTGGTTTTACGTCTGTTCGAGAAGCTATTACGCAGTCGATTAATGTTGTTACAGTAAAGACGCTGATGGATATAGGCATTGATAAAGGTTATGAATATCTGACAGATCATTTTGGATTTACTACATTGTCGGATCGTGACCGTAATGAAGCGCTGGCATTAGGGGGCATTACCCACGGGGTGACAAATCTGGAGCTTACAGCGGCATATGCGGCAATAGCAAATGGCGGGACTTATATCAAGCCGCGTTTATATACAAAGATTATAGATCATGATGGGAATGTGCTTATTGACAATCAGCCAAAGAAAAAGGAAGCGCTTTTAGAAACAACGGCATGGCTTTTGACGAATGCCATGCAGGATGTACTTACCATTGGCACCGGGAAGCTGGCAAATTTTGAAGGAATGGCTCTTGCCGGCAAATCAGGGACAACGACTAAAAATAAAGACGCGTTGTTTGCAGGATTTTCACCTTATTACAGCCTTGTCGTCTGGGGAGGATTCGATGACAATACGCCGCAGAAAGGCAGTACAACTTCTTATCCAAAGTTAATTTGGAAGGCGGTGATGAGTCAGATTCATGAAGGACTGGAATATAAAGAATTTGCAATGCCGTCGGGAATTATTACTGCAGAAGTCTGTAAAAAATCAGGAATGCCCGCACAGGATGGCGTCTGCAATCACGACCCGCGTGGAAGTATGGTGACGACGGAATATTTTGCAGAAGGAACGGTGCCGGAAGACTTATGCGTGCATCATGCATCTGTGCGTGTCTGTGGGGTATCCGGTATGCTTGCGGGGCCTTATTGTCCGGGTGCATCGAATGCATCATCTGTTCGTATTATAGGGGGATCTCCGGATTCGGAAGACGGACCATATTTGTATACAGGAAATTTGAATACCTGTACTGTGCATACGAGCGAATCGACCGTACAGCAGGATCCTTCTGAAGGGGATACAACAGCTGACGACGACATAAATGCAGATGCAGGTGAAGATCCGGATACAGATCCAGATCCAGATACGAATCCGGGTGGACAACCAGGTGAAAATCCGGATAACAGTCAGGGGGAGCAGCCTGGCACAGATCATCCTGAGGAAGAACCGGGAACGGCGGTTGACATACCTTCAGAAGATGATCCTGTTCCAAATGAAGTGATTCTGGATTTTTAGCGATTGTCTATAGTTCCTAAGTCATTCTGGGAGGAATTTGAATTTTGGATCAATATAAAGTAGTTTACGAGGGCGGCGAGGCAGAGATTGTAGAGAAAAAATCAAGATTTATCGCATCTGTGCAGCCGATACAAAGTGAAGAGGAAGCTTTGGCATTCATTCACGCTTTGAAAAAAAAGTACTGGGATGCTTCTCATAATTGTTCCGCATTTACGGTTGGAAAAAACCACGAACTGACTCGTTGTTCTGACGACGGAGAACCATCCCAAACGGCAGGCAGGCCAATGCTGGATGTGCTGCTGCGTGAGAATATTCATAATGCGGCAGTTGTTGTAACAAGATATTTTGGCGGTACGCTGCTGGGTACAGGGGGTCTTGTACGTGCATACCAGAAAAGTACGCAGGCAGGTCTTGCGGCGGCTGTCGTAATCGAAAAGCAGCAGGGATATCTGCTGGATATTGGAACGGATTATACAGGTCTTGGAAAGATTCAGTATTTGCTGGCGCAGCGGGATATTTCTGTGCTGGATACAGAATATACGGAACAGGCGCTGATCCATGCGGTGATTCCGTCAGATAAAAAAACAGAACTGGAAAAAGCGGTTACAGAGAGTACAAGCGGCGCTGCAAAGCTGATCTGGGGCAGTCAGACAGAGTTTGCAGTGATTGCGGATAAGGTTCACATTTTTGACCATGCGCAGAAATCATAATCGTTCCATGCAGATGTGCAGCAGAGTATTTTCTAATATTCTTTTAGAAAATACTCTGCTTTAGTGTTTATTCCGGTTATAAACAAAAATCTAAAATTTGCCTTTTCATACAGGCAGAAACGTCTCCGTTTTGAAAATATACGTCAGTCCATTCGATTACTTTTTCCACGGCAGTTTCTACCTTCCATTTTGGAGACCATCCGAATGTTCTCTTTAATTTGGAGCAGTCCAGTTTTAGAAAGTTAGCTTCATGTGGCCCGCCGTCATATTGATCGATCCAGTGAATGGAGCTGTTTGATTTCTGATTCCACTTGTCACAAAAAAGTGTAACGAGTTCTCCGGTTGTCAGACAATCCGTTTCATTCGGGCCGACATTGTAATTTCCGGCCAGCTTTTTATTAGAATATTGCGCCTGTGCAATCATCAGATATGCAGCTACAGGCTCTAATACATGTTCATATGGTCTCGTTGAATATGGGTTTCTTACTATAATATCTTGTCCGGCTTGTGCAGCGCGAACACAGTCCGGAATAATACGGTCTGCAGCAAAATCACCGCCCCCAATGACATTGCCGGCTCGTGCAGTTGAAATAGCAACTTTCGAGTCTGCAAAAAATGAATTTTTGTAACATCCTGTAACTAATTCGGAGCATGATTTGGAGTTTGAATAAGGATCAAAACCGTTTAATTCTTCGTTTTCACGATAACCCCATTCCCATTCTTTGTTCAAATATACTTTGTCTGTTGTGACATTCAGAAAGGATTTGACAGAAGGCGTTGTGCGCACACATTCCAGTATATTGACAGTGCCCATAACGTTCGTTTCATACGTATAAACCGGATTTTTATAAGATTCACGCACTAACGGCTGAGCTGCCATATGAATGACAATTTCCGGCTGGCAGGCATCGAACACTTCTTTCAAATGAGTGAGGTCACGCACATCACCGATGACAGAGTTTATCTGACGGGATATTTGACAGATTTCGAAAAGACTTGGTTTGGTTGGCGCCGCCAACGCATATCCGGTGACATCTGCCCCTGCCAAAAGCAACAGCTTACACATCCAGGAACCTTTGAATCCGGTGTGGCCGGTGATGAGTACTTTTTTATTTTTATAAAAAGACATATCCAACATATTTGATCTCCTTTTTTGTTATTCTTATTGTATGCATTTCGCATGGCGTTATTATTTTTGATAAGGAATAGGTGATATACCTATTTTATACTAATATGTTTTTTTTTGCAATTCTAACTTCCTGATTGACGGTATAAAGAAAAATGTGTATGATATATGATAGCTATGATAGCCATTACCGGATATAAGAATATCCATTATTGGATGCAATTCAAAGGAGGAATATTTGTATGCAGCAATATCAATTCGAGAAAATATATTCACAGATGGAAAAGGAATTTGGTAAAATAGCAAAAGGTGACGAAGATTTTCATACGATGAATATCTTTCCAATTGAAAGTAATTTATTAAAAGTACACCGCAAATATCCGGCATCGAACAGCCGTCGTCTTTTAGAGGCCATTGCACTTGTTTTATTTGATATCAAATCAAGGTATACCGGAGAAACATTTGACTTGGATTCTTTTAGAAATGAGGATAATGAAAGACTGGAACATGCTATATTGATGGCGTTTGATCCTTTTACGAATGAGGAACTTCATGCTGCTGTTTCATCTGTTTCAAATCTTGATTTAACGAACAGGCAAACATTGCGCGACATTTATGCTGAACCTGTGATTTGTTTATTGCGTATCAAGGAATCTGTTGATACATGGATAAAACGTATGGGATCAGATGGTTATTTTGATTTTGCGGAAAGTATTATGGGAAAAAATATTACAGGAGACGAAATGACCTATACATGGTCAGATATTACAGACCAGTAGTATTTTGCAGATCAGAAAACTATCAGAAAATAATAGATTTTTTTTCTGATAGTTTTTTCTGATTCGGATCTTTTTAGTATTATCAGTTTAAATTTTCGAAACAGTTGGCTAACATCGTTCTGGTCTGCCGATAATTGACACAATCTCTATAGTCTTTTTCCTGAATTTCTAATGTAAGAGGACATTCATAACCATATTTTTGGTAAAGTTCTATAAGCGCGGCTACTTTTTTCTGGTCATGAAATACTGTCCCATGATTTTGCATATATCCATTCCCTGTAAAATCATTAAAATGAATCAGCTTACAAATATCTTTGTTTATATGAAAATAATGTTCCATACTGTAATCTAAATGTTGCGGTACATGACTGTGCGGCAAAAAATCTGAAGCAGCAAGCAGAATATTCATATATTTTTCAGTCATGGCCGCATGACAGATATCGAGGACGCTTCCGACTCTTTCGCCAAATCGCTTTCGCAGATAATATACAATATTTACAATATCTGTAAAGGTCCCATTGCAAAGTCTTGGACTTTCGTGGCCGGATGCTTTATATTCCATCGGAACTACGTTTTCAATCGCCAGATCTGTCTTTGGAAATTCATCAAACAACCGTTGAAGCTCTTGTTCGAGACGATTGCGAAACAATTCGAATTCCATAAAATCAAAAAATGACAAAGAGGTATGGATTACAACCAATACTCTGTGCTTCCAAATATCCGCACAATACTGAGCCAGACGAAACACATTCCGTATCGGACGGATATCTCTGTGCTGAAAGACATGTTCCATATTCATGACCTGTCCCTCTTCGTAAAACGGTACGTGCACAACCTCTACATTGTACATCGTAAACAACTCCTGCAGATAACACGTTTCAAAACAACTTCCTTTACGTAAAAAATCATTTTGCAGATTAAACTCAAGTCCATCGCAGCCGCACTTTATTTTTTCACGAATTTCTTCGGAAACGAATGATGCTTTTGCATATATTTTTATGTGATGATTCATAATGACGATGCCTCCTGTTTGACATTATATTAGCGCAATCAAAATAGAAAATCAAGAAATTCATAGACAAAATCCCTGAATTCGCGGCCGAATGTACCGCAGACAGCATTTAATTATTATGGATGAGCCGAGCAGTGCATTGGACCCTCTGGCGGAATATGAGCTGAATCAGGAGCTCAATGAGATTGCAAAGGATAAAACGGTAATATTTATTTCGCACAGGTTATCAACGACGCGGGATGCGGACTGCATTTATATGATGGAGCATGGACAGATCATAGAAGCAGGAAAACATGAGGAGCTGATTCATGCAGATGGAAAATATGCGCGTATGTGGAACGTACAGGCAGGGTTGTATCTGGATCAGACAATGGAAAATTCAACCGGCAGCGGTTGATTAAGGCGGACGGCAGATAAAACGGCCATCAGAAACATCTTTGAATGTTTCTGATGGCCGTTTTATAGCTTTGTTTTTCTTTATCGTATGCTATTGTTTTAGGCGGAACTTATGTACAGATATTTTTAACTCTTCAGCCTGTTGATGCAATTCTTTGGCAGATTGCGCTGATTCTTGTGCAGTAGAGGCATTTGTCTGAACGACCTCTGAAATCTGCTCCATCCCTTGTGTCAGCTGTTTCAATGATTGTGACTGATACTGTGCGGATTCTGCAATTCGGTCTACCAGCTGCGTTGATTTTTGTGCGCTGGAAACAACGGTTAAAATGGCGTTTGTTGTATCTGTCGTCAAAGAAGAACCATAACGCACGAGTTCCATTGAATTTTCGATCAGTTCAGCAATATCCTGTGCGGATACAGAACTTTTATTTGCAAGGTCTTGTACCTCGTCGGCAACGATCGCAAAGCCTTTGCCTGCTTCTCCTGCACGCGCAGCTTCTACAGCTGCATTAAGGGCCAGTATATTGGTCTGGAAAGAAATATCTTCAATTGTTTTGATAATACCTCCAATCTGATTGGAAGCTTTGGAAATATCGCTCATGGCAGAGGATAGGGATTCCATTTTCTGACCACAGATTTCCAGCTGCTTGGCAGCTTCACCGGAAGCGTGTCTTGCATCATCGGCATCTTTGGAAGTGCGGTCGACCTGGCTGGATATTTCCTGAATGCTGGCAGACAATTCCTGTACGGCGGATGCCTGACGTACCGTACCGTTGGATAAAGTCTCTGCACCGGACGCCATATGCTCGGATTCTGTAGATACCCGTTCGGCTGTGATACTGATCTTTGATAATGCATGATTTAAAGATTCTACAATCTGGCGCATGGCATTTTGGATTGGAAGAAATTCTCCACGGTAATCGCTGCCAATTGTCACATCCATAGATCCTTGCGCCATTTGCGCTAATTTATGATCGATATCCTGAATGTATTTTTTTAACTCACGTTTGGTCTCATGTATGGATGCAACGAGCATTCCAATTTCAGAAGTATCCGGTTCCAAAGAAAAATCAGCGGAAAGATTACCGTTTGATATTTCTCCCATTTGGTCACGTACTGCAACAACCGGGCGAAGTACGCGTCTGTTTGTAATCAGCATACTAATCAGCTGAATGGCAGCAATCAAAATCAATGCCAGAGACATTACCTGCCGGATAAAAGCAGCCTGATAGTTCAAATCATCCAGACGTTCTTTGGTTCTTGTATCGAGCGCTGTTAAAAACTGGTCTTTTAAAGCGTTGATTTGCGCAATGGCGCTGCTGTAATCGGACCCATATACATATCGCACCGCACTTTCCCTGTCGCCGGCTTTTACCTGATTCATGGCTTCTTCTTCCAGCGGTACGAGTTCATTAGAAAGAGAGAACATATCATCGATCATGTTCTGCTCTTCATCTGTAATACCAATTTCCTGCATGGCGGATACACCAAGGTCACGGTTTTTAAGTTCGTTAACTTCCCGCCAGTAATTGTCATAATGTTCCTGTTCGCCGGTAGCTGCAAATGCACGTACTTCATTTGTTAAATATGCAGAACCGTTCATAAAACGGTTGGCGTTATACGTCAGGTTAAACCGCTCTTCATTTGCGCTGTTTAACAGTGTGCGGATATGGCTGTTTGCAAACAGTGCGACACCCATAAAAATGAGAGTGAGTATGGATACCCCATTTAAAATGAATGTGAGTGTAGATTGGTTGATCCTTTTTTTCATGATAGTCTGCTCCTTTATTGTCTTTGGCTATACTCGTATCCATAAGACCGCGTTGGATTTATTATTCTTTGATTTCATCAATATCTGTAAGAGTTACTCCTAAACTGTTAAGCAGCGCTTTTAATCTCAGATATTTTTTTTTCAGCTTTGCATATGTTTCCTGCGCATTTTCTTTGTGTGCAGAAATCATATATTCTTGTATTTCTCCAAATTCATCCATAGCATTTTTCATTATTTCAGCATTTTTCATTATTTCTTCTTTTGACATTTTCGTTACCTCCATCTTGTTCACCACCTTTATGTTAGGAAACTCCTTCCTGCGTTTATTATAGCGTATATAAGGGAAGGTGTAAAGCACATGAGGGTTTCGGCATAAAAAAAGCCTGTCCGGAAAGAATTTTCACAGACAGGCTTTTTATGACAGATGATTTATTCAGAAAATACGATTACATTCCAGGAACATTTTTTCATGACAGTATGAAAGATACCATTCTCCATAGAATAGTCTGTCCGTGTCTTAGGAATGACAGGGCTGCTTGAAGCAGAGTTTGCAAGTTTCATATCATCGCTTTCCATTACAATGTATTCTTTCACCTGCCATCCTTCAAAGCCGCGGATATCTGCTTCGAATTCGATGTCGGATTCCGTATTGCGATTTACTGCAAATATTGTAACCTCGCCTTTTTCTTCGTTATATACGGCAACAGATTCGATATCTGTGACATGGCTGTGCTGTGTAGTGTCATGTGTGCCGGTAGAGATTACAGGAGTCAGCGATGTGCCGCGTCCATATTTGGAAGCATGTAAAAATGGATAGAAAATTGTCTGTCGCCATGCAGGGCCGTCGGTCTCTGTCATAATTGGAGCAATGACATTGATAAGCTGAGCCAGGCAGGCAATTTTAACACGGTCTGCATGTTTTAAGAACGTAATTAAAATAAGGCCGTTTAATACAGCGTCTTCAAAATTATAAATGTCTTCCAGCAGATGCGGTGCGATTTGCCAGGGTTTTTTTGCCATTTCATTATTGTCTGCATCCATCGTATGATACCATACGTTCCATTCATCGAAACTTAAACAGATATCCTTGTTACTGCGTTTTTTTGCTTTTACATAATCACAGGTAGCAATGACACTGTGCAGGAAGTTTTCCAGATCCTGTGTTTTAGCGAAGAAGTCTGCAGTGTCGTTTTTGCGGTTTCCATAATACTGGTGAAGAGAAATATAATCTACATATTCATAAGCTTCTTCCAGTGTGGAAGCTTCCCACTGAGGAAATGTCGGCATTTCTACGTTTGAGCTGCCACATACGACAAACTCCAGAGAATCGTCCATCGTTTTCATTGCTTTGGCGGTTTCTGCCGCCAGATGGCCATATTCTGTCGCAGTCTTATGTCCCATCTGCCAAGGCCCATCCATTTCATTGCCAAGACACCATGTTTTGATTCCATAAGGTTTGTCTACGCCATGCTGTCTTCTTAAGTCCGCATAGTAAGTATTTGTGTCAAGATTGCAGTATTCCAGCAGGTTTAGAGCGTCTGCGGTTCCTCTCGTGCCGAGGTTGACGGCCATCATAATATCGGAATTTACTTTTTTGCACCAGTTTGCAAACTCGCCAAGTCCGACTTCGTTGCTTTCCAATGTACGCCAGGCCAGATCAAGCCTTTTTTTGCGCTGTTCTTTTGGCCCCACGCTGTCTTCCCAGAAAAAGTTGGATACAAAGTTGCCGCCCGGATAACGAATAATCGGTACGTTTAATTCTTTTACAAGCTCAATCACATCTTTGCGGAAACCTTCTTCATCTGCGCTGGCATGGTCAGGCTGATAAATACCGGTGTAAACGGCTCTTCCCAGATGTTCAATAAAAGAACCATACAGCCTGTCGTCAATATCGGCAAGCTTAAAATCTTTGTCAACGATCATTTTAGTTTTTTGTCCCATAATAAAATACCTCTCTTTCCCATGTGTTGTGTTTATCATACTCAATATTTTGTATAAAAGCAACATATTTTTAGAAATTTCTAAAATATTTTTGTTATTTAAGAAAAAAATAAAATATTAGGAATCGTAGTATTATATTTATTTATACGACAACTTCAAAAATATACTTTCCGTTTTGCGCGAATTCACGAATTCCGGTTTTTTTATGTTTGTTAGAGTTAAAACTAAGCAAATAGCCTATGTCTGCATGATGATATGTAATCAGAAGATGCTTATTTTGATAGAATGTTGCCTTTGGCTTCTCGGACGTCGTGTAAGGGGAGCTGTCCGGGTATCCACAAAAGCAACATTCTATCAAAAACGGTTGCTTTTGGCATAATTTCCCGGACATTCCTTTGTGTACACGGTACAATTATTTTCCGGTCAGCTCTGCAATCAGCTTTTCCACATCTTCGACACAGGCGCCGCAAACTGTGCCTACATCCGTTTTCTCCTGTACTTCTTCAAATGTTTTTGCTCCATTGTCTACAGCTTCTTTAATCATTCCTTTTGTGATATTCAGGCAGCTGCAAATTACTTCATCTGGATTCATCGTTATAATCTCCTTTCTGAAATTAACATATTGACCTTATCAAGTATGCGGCAATTTAGAAAATATATACAAATCCGGACGGAAAATTTGTTAACTATTGAATTCCTTCATGGTGCGGGCTATAATATGAAGCGGATAAAAAAATGTCAACGGGTTGCTGAATTATTTAAGGAGGAGAACATGAAGTTTCAACAAGAAACAGGATATGAATATGTGGAGGGAGGAGTCTGCGCAGCAGATGGATTTTGCGCAAATGGCTGCCATTGCGGGCTGGATCCGCGTCCGGATAAAAATGATCTTGGAATTATTTACAGCGAAAAGCTTTGTAATGCGGCTGCGGTATATACGACAAACAAAGTAAAAGGTGCGCCGATACTTGTGACCAAAAAAAATCTGGATGCGACAGACGGTAAGGCAAGAGCTGTCATTGTTAACAGCAAAAATGCCAATACATGTAATGCGGATGGGGAAGAAAAGGCGTGGAGAATGTGCGTTCTTACGGCGCAGGAACTAAAGATTACGCCGGAAGAAGTAATTGTGGCATCTACGGGTGTGATCGGACAGGCATTGCCGATAGAGCCGATTGCAGAACATATTGGCAGGCTTGCAGCGGGGCTGGCTCCGGAAAATCATGGGGAAGCAGCAGCCGCAATTATGACGACAGATACGGTCAAAAAAGAAGTGGCAGTTTCTTTCCGGTTAAATGGAAAAATATGCCGTCTGGGAGGTATGGCGAAGGGCAGCGGAATGATTCATCCGAATATGGCTACAACGCTGAATTTTGTAACGACAGACGCGGCGATTTCTGCAAAGATGCTTGACCGGGCGCTGCATGATATTGTCAAAGTAACTTATAATTGCTTAAGTATTGATGGAGATACATCTACAAATGATATGGTTTGTATTCTTGCGAATGGGAAAGCAGGAAATCCGGAAATAACAGCAGAGGATGAGTCGTATGAAGTGTTTAAAAAGGCGCTTTATCTTGTCCTTATGCATTTAACCAAAATGCTTGCTGCAGATGGGGAAGGAGCCAGCAAGATGTTAGAATGCACCTGTACCGGAGCGCCGGATTTGGATACGGCGATTGCGGCTGCAAAGAGTGTCATTGGTTCTTCTCTCGTAAAAAGTGCGATGTTTGGCGCGGATGCTAACTGTGGGCGTATTTTGTGTGCGCTTGGCTATTCGGATACAGATCTGGATATGAGCAAAGTAGATGTGGAGCTGGCTTCTGAAAAAGGAAGCGTGCTTGTATGCCGTGATGGAAACGGATTGGCATTTTCAGAAGAAGAAGCGGCGGCGGTTCTTGCAGAAGAAGAGATAGAAATACGGATTCAACTGAATCAGGGGAATGTATCAGCAAAAGCATGGGGCTGTGACTTGACCTATGACTATGTTAAGATAAATGCAGATTACAGAAGTTGACAAAAAATGATAAAAAATACATCTGCATACTTCCATAAAATCTTTGTTTCGTATATAATGTCAGTGAAATGTCGTTTTTTGACAGAAAAAGCAAAAGGGGGAGCTGGGGGATGAAAAAACTGACGATTTTATTATGTATGATATTAGGGTCGCTTTTTGCAGCGTGTGGATCAAAGTCGGTTACCGACCATGCGGTGCAGCAAGAATCCGGTACGGAACAAAGCAGCTCTGAGCAGACAGAAGATATGGATAACGAAGATATGACGCAAACGTCTGCGCAGTCCGATCAGGAAGCCGCTTTAAGACAATATGCGGATACAGTGCCGATTGTGTATATGACGGAAGAGATTTCGTCAAAATCTTTGGTAAACCTGTACCGATCATTGGACGAAAAGATGAAAGGAAATCATACGGCAGTGAAAATATCAGCAGGAGAGCTTCCGTCTGGAAATAATCTGGAACCCGAGTTGTTTCGGGAGCTGGTGCAAGTTGTGGAAGGTACGATTGTAACATGCAGTACAAGGGATGATCTGCAGCCAGCGGAAAATTCAAAACTTTCTGAAATCGCGAAAGTAACAGTGCTGGATGAAGATGGTTCACAGACAATCCCAGTGGAAGACGGCCTGCATTTAAAGGAAAATTATGTCGGGAATCATTTTTCAGAATACGATGGGCTATTAGTAATTTCCTATTTTCAGGGACATGCTGCGGCAGGATTTGACGGTGCGGTAAAAAATGTATCTGTCGGTATCAGCTCTGCAGAAGGAAAATGTCTGATTTATTCCGCCGGCAGCAGCGATACAGATCCGCGAGGAGCAAACCAGGATACGTTTTTGGAATCTATGGCAGAAGCCGGAAAATCGGTTACAGATGCAATGAACGGAAATGTACTATATATGAATATTATGAATCAGCGTTCCATAGACGGTGGATTTGATGATACTGCGTCGGAGCGAGACGGCAGGGAAATTGGAGTTCTGGCTTCAGCAGATCCGGTTGCGCTGGATCAGGCATGTGTAGATTTCGTCTATATGGAAGATGGAAATGAAACGTTTGTAAACTGGATGGAAAAGCTGAATGGAGAGTATGCGTTGGAGTATGCAGAGAAAATAGGATTGGGAAGCAGCGCATATACATTAGTCTCCATAGACTGATGAGAAAACATGGGAATAAGAATTCAGGGGAGGAAAATTATGGCAGGAGTAATGAAAAGGATATCTTGTGCGGTTGCTTGTACAGCAATGATTGGAACGGGACTGTGCGCTCAAAATGTTTCAGTATGCGCGGCGTCTGATTCCTTTAAAACGATTGCATCAGAAACGGCTGCATCAATAACGATTGCATCACAAACATTTGCACCGGTAACAATTACATCAGAAACGATGCCGGAAGATGTACAAGACGGACAGCAGGAAGGTCTTAGAAAAGAAAATGGACAGTACTGTTATTATGAAGACGGACAGCCTGTAACAGACAGATGGGTGACGGCAGAAGAGGGTACGTTCTATTTTAATGAGAAAGGGAAGGCTTCAGTTTTAAGCTGTAAGATTGACGGAGAGTATTTTGTGTTCGACCAGGAAGGCAGGCTGATTCGCCCATCCGATACAAAAATTGTCAAAATAGAGACCGAAGACGGACAGCAATTAAAATATTATGTGGATGCAGAGGGAAGAGCATGTGGCGGCTGGTCGGATGATAAGAAGTATTATTTTGATGAAACAGGGGCAATGGTTACAGGAATTACGGTAATCAAAGAAAAATTCTACAGTTTTAATGCCAATGGCAAATTTAACAAAGAAAAAACACAAAAAATACGCAAAACCGCAAAGTATGAGAAGCCGTTTTCCGGTTTGCAAAAATATATTGGTAAGCCGAAAAAAGCAAAATATTATGCCAGCTGTTATGGAAGAGGCAAAGATGGGATTCTCACCTATGAGGGATTTACAGTTTATACGTTTAAGCCGGACAAAGGAACCGAGATTTTTATGGGAGTAGAATAGGGGGATGAAAATGTTAACAAAAACAGAAAGTAATTTTAAGAAAATCGTCAGCTTATTATTGGCCGTATGCATGATTACTGTTGCGCTGACGCAGACAACAGCAGCCGCGTCAGCAGGAAACAAACTGGATGAGGCCGTAACAAAGATTGTAGACAAACAGGTAAAATCAAAAGACAGCGCAAAAAAGAAATTAAAGAAGCTGTTTACTTATGTGCAAAAAGAATATGATTATGGCCGTAAAACCGGTTTTGAAGCATATGACGGATGGGAAAAAGATTATGCGCTTGAAATGTTTGAGGATAAAAAAGGAAGCTGTTATCATTATGCGGCCGCATATGCATTTCTTGCAAAAAAGGCTACCGGGTACAGCGTACGTATCGGGGTAGGCCAGACAGACGGATTTAGCGGCAACTTGCAAAAACATGCCTGGGCAGAGGTTAAGATCGGCGGAAAATGGTATATTTGTGATCCTAACATGGATAAATATGCAGCTGATTGTTCTAATAAATATTGTCTTAAAAAACGAAATAATCTGAAAAATACTTATGATAAATTCAAAAATACAACATATTATGAAGCGGCATTTTAAGAGGGTGCAGGAACATGGTTTTCAGTTCTCTTGTGTTTATTAGTATTTTTCTCCCGGCTGTATTGTTTATTTACTGGCTGCTGCCATCCAATGCAGGAAGAAATATTTTGCTGCTGGCAGCCAGTCTTCTTTTTTACGCATATGGGGAACCCGTGTATGTATTTTTAATGATTGCGTCGTCATTTTTTAATTATGCGGCTGCGTTGTGGATTCACAGCTGCATAGAGCGCCGCAAGATGCTTTTAACAGCTGCAGTGATTATGAATTTGGGGATACTTTGTATTTTTAAATACACGGCGTTTCTGGCAGAGCTTTTCAACAGTATGACAGGATGGGAGCTGCCGGTTCCGCAAATAGCTCTGCCGGTTGGCATTTCTTTTTTTACGTTTCAGGCAATGTCATATGTCATCGATGTGTATCGCGGGGAAGTGCAGCCGCAGAAAAATTTTATGTATGTGCTGCTGTACATTTCTCTGTTTCCGCAGCTGATTGCAGGGCCGATTGTGAAATATCATGATGTGGAAAAAGAGCTGGTTAACCGCAGATTTTGTGTGCAGGAAGCAGCGAAAGGAATCCGCAGGTTTATAGGCGGGCTTGGAAAAAAAGTGTTGATCGCTAACTATATGGGGGAGATCGCAGATACATTGTTTACTGCTCCGATGGAACAGATCAATATATTTGGAGCCTGGCTTGGCGCGGCTGCTTATATGCTTCAAATCTATTTTGATTTCAGCGGATACAGCGATATGGCAATCGGCATGGGACAGATGTTTGGATTTCATTTTAAGGAAAACTTCCGGTATCCTTATGGAGCCGTATCGATCAGGGATTTTTGGAGAAGATGGCATATTTCTTTATCCGGATGGTTTCGGGAATATTTGTATATCCCCCTGGGCGGCAATCGAAAAGGACGTGCCAGAACTTGCATAAATAAGATGATTGTATTTGCCTGTACTGGTATGTGGCATGGCGCAAATGTGACATTTTTATTCTGGGGCTTGTATCACGGATGCTTTTTGATGCTGGAGGAATTTGCTGCGGTTTTTCAAAAAGAGAAAACCGGATGGAAAAAATTGGCTGGACATGTTTATGTCGTGCTTGTAGTAATGATTGGTTTTGTTTTTTTCAGAGCGGATCATATGCGGCAGGGAATGTTTTGGGTTTTTCAAATGTTTGCAGGGATGCATTTTGAGAATGCGTCGATGCGTTTGGTCATGTCTATGCTGACACCGGCGCATCTGACAGCGTTTGCAGCAGGAATATTGGCGTCTGTGCCGGTCATGGGAAAACTGGGGCAGAGAAAGCCGATGCAGAAGATTTTGTGGCCGGCTTCGCTTGTATTGCTGGCGGTTTGCATGATGAATCTTGCCGGAGGCGCTTATAACCCGTTTATTTATTTTCGGTTTTAAGATATTTGAAGTTATTTCAAACACGCTCTAAGGAACTGTAAAGAAATAATCTGATAAAGTTACGCCGGATTTTTCTTTACAGTTCCTAGAGCGTGTTTGAAAAATCATTCCCGCGATCTGCACTCCCCATTTTGCGGAGAATTCATCCCAAATTTAGTCAACATAGCCCACTATGACTCCTAAATTTGGGATAAATTCTCCACAAACTGTGAAGCACATCTCACAGAAAGCATTTTTCAAACACGCTCTAAGATCATGATATGCCTGCATACATATTGTGATGTATTATATATTTAAGGAAACGAAAAATGAAAATTAAGTATGTTATATATATTGGATTGTTTTTCATCATCTGTATGCTTCCGTCAGCCGGATTATTTTTTTCGGGTGTTTCGCAGTCTATGGAAAACCGTGAGACTGCGAAAACTCCGGTACTGTTAGAAGAAGATGGAGTCAACAAATATTTTCTAAGCGATGCAGGGAAATGGTTTGAAGATCACTTTGCGTTTCGAAACGAGATGGTAACCGGATACGCAAAGCTGATGGGAAAAACATTCGGGGTATCTTCGCAGCAAAAAGTCATCGTTGGCAAGGACGGATGGCTGTTTTACAAAGACTCTTTAAAAGATTTTCAGGGTACAGAGCAGATGACAGACCGTCAGTTGTTTGATGTAGCCCATTCGCTTGCGATGATACAGCAATATGCACAAAAAAACGGCATCCGGTTTGCATTTACGATAGCTCCCAATAAAAACTCCTTGTACGGAGCTTATATGCCGTATTATTATCAGCCGTTTCGAAAAACTGAAGGCAATATGGAGAGGCTTAAAGAGTATCTGCAGGCAGAGCGAGTGAATTATATCGATTTATATGAAGTATTTCAGAATCAACAGGAGATACTTTATCATAAAAGAGATTCTCATTGGAATTATCAGGGAGCCGCGTTGGCAGCAGACCGGATTCTGCAGGGACTTGGCAAGCAGCGCCCGTCTTATGCAGACCGGAAATTTACGGTGCGCACTGATTTTGAAGGGGATCTGGATAAAATGCTGTATCCGTCTGCTGTAAAACCTGAAGAAGAAATATATTATGATCCTCCTGCGCAGTTTACTTATTGTGAGGAGGTAGAGAGCAATTTTGCGCCGAAGATCAGCACCCGTTCTGACGGCATGGGGAGTCTTGTTATGTATCGGGATTCTTTTGGAAACGCGCTGCTTCCTTATATGGCAGAAGTATATGAAACCGCATATTTTTCACGGGCATTGCCTTATCAGATGCAAGATCTTGCACAACACCAGGCAGATACACTTATCATAGAACGAGCGGAGCGGTTTTTGCCGGACATGGCGCAGGAAGCTCCTTATATGGAAGCCCCTGATATAGAAATTCCTCTGGCAGATATCGAAACAGGAACCGAAAAGACTTTGGAAATTGCGGATTTAAGACAAATAAAACAAGGTGATTTTATACAGGTGACAGGAACGGCGCCTGCGGATGCGCTGAAAGACAATTCCAGAATTTATATCAGAGTCAATGGCAGTCAATGGTATGAGGCATTTCCGGTTTCTGATGCAGACGGTCGGGAGGGATTTTCTCTGCTTCTTCCGATTGCGTATGATACAGAAAACAAGTTTGAATTATTCTTAATGGAGTAAAAACGATGGTCATAAAAAATAAAGTAAGAATGCTGATCGTATGTATATTAGCGGGTATCTGTATTTTGGGCAGATATCGATCTGATATATTGGGAGCGGAAATGACACAGTCATATCCCGAAACCCAAAATAATGTAACAGCAGGTCAGTTATCTGCAGGCTGGCAGGGATCCATGGCAGAAGATATTATTTCTTTCCGCAGACCGGACAGATGGCGGAAGGCTGGCAGGAAATAGATGGAGAGTCTTATTATTTTCAGCTGGGAACAGGAGAGTTGTCAGCAGGATGCATGGAGCTGGAAGACGGCGTATATTATTTTTCGCCTGAAACAGGAGTTATGCTGACAGGCTGGCAGGAAACAGATGAAGGAAAGCGTTATTTTTCTCCGTCCAGCGGACGAATGACAACAGGCTGGCAAAAAATAGGAGGAAAACGGTATTATTTTTCAAAAAGCAGCGGCAGAATTTTAACCGGACTGCAGAAGATCGATGGGGAGACCTATATTTTTGACAGTAAGGGAAGGCTGGCTGAGTCAGGTGATACGAGTCTTGTAACGATTGGGAGCAGCATTTATTGTGCGGACAGAAACGGAAAAGCAGCAGGCGGCTGGCATCTGATTGGAAAAAAACTGTATTATGCTTCTGCGAATGGAAAAATAAAGAAAAATACAATCTATCAGGGAATTACCTTTAACAGTAAAGGAGCAGCGAAAGACGACGATAACTCCAGACTGAAAATAAAAGTGATGCAGACAGTCGACGCCATTACGGATGAAAGTATGACAAAAGGGCAGAAATTACGTGCATGTTGGTCTTATGTTGTAGGCGGAAAGTTCCGATATGCGGTGAAATATCCTGATTTAAACGAAGCAGGATGGCAAAGAAAGACAGCCTGGCATATGCTGTCTGACGGTTCCGGAAATTGCTATGGCTTTGCCTGTGCATTTGCGGCGCTTGCAGAAGAGATTGGCTATCAGCCCTATATCGTGTGCGGACGGGTACGCGGTTCCAGAGATCATGCTGCAGACGGCTATACACGTCATGCATGGGTGAGGATCCATGGGCTGTATTATGATCCTGAAGCGCAGTTTGCCGGATGGCGGAAAGGTATTTACGGCTGGAAGAGTTATCCGGTTTCTCATACTGTGCAGAAGATTCTGGCATTTTAGAATGGATGGGTGTGAACAGAAACGTCTGTTGGTTACTATACACGGGGGTGGACAAGTGACAAAGCACCGTTTAGATAAAATGTTGCTTTTTCTGGATTACCGGACGCCGGATGGTGGAGAGCTGCCCTTGTTTCTTGTTCCTGTTCCAGAATGTAAGAATCCCTAAGCATTCTGCATTTACACTATGGTACCGAACGGACGCGCCGCCTGGTTCGCCCTGGCTTAACGCCAGCAGCTAAAGGCGCTGCTGCGGCTTCGCCGCCTGTGTTTCGTACAGAATACCAAGGGCTTCTAAACATTCTTCCAACGTCACAAGAAACAAGGGCAGCTCTCCACCA